>JBHIEG010000031.1:0-18373 GCA_046760505.1 Candidatus Hydrothermarchaeota archaeon | reverse complement strand
TCCTTCAAGCCCTTCTAAATCGGCTATCTGGGTAAAGATCGATGATATCATTAGTTTTCCCTCTCCTGGCTAATCCAAGAGGAAGATTATTAGAAAACGGGAAATGCTATTAATTAGAACAGCGATATTATTCCTAAGGTTGAGAGCGTTACTATTGTTCCCGCTATAAACACTCCCAATCCAATCGATAGAATTGCCTTTCTTTGTTCTATGCCGAATATGAAAGCAGCAAGACTTCCTGTCCATGCTCCTGTTACGGGAAGAGGAATTGCCACGAATAAGGTTAGACCTAGCGCGCCGTATTTTTTCACCAAGTTTTCTGTCTTCTTTCTAGTTCTAACAACCGATATCTCAAAAAAATACCTGATTACATTTACTCTCAGGAAATAATCTAAGAGATAATTCAGCCAAAACAATATGATAGGAACGATCCCAATGTTCGTGATCACACATACAGCAAAAACATATTCGACAGGAAGTTTGTACGCAAGTATTCCGATAGGAATTGCTCCCCTAAGTTCGATAAACGGTAAAATAGATACAAAAACTAATGCTATCTCAGGTTGAATTGTATTCTGCAAGTTTTCTGCCCAAATCCAAATGTCCATGAACTTTTTCATGCAGACAATTATTAAAGTATTTGGTTAGCCAACTAAATGTTGATACTCTCTGCAACGATTCTTTATATCATTATAAGCCTTCTGGGCTTGATCTATTCCTTCTCCAGTTAGTTTGTACCTGTTTTTTTCTTTTGTAACCAGACCTCGAGAGATTAGTTTCTTTATGTTTCTCCTGTAACTCACCTTGAGGGATGCTAAATGTTTTCTTTCCAGATTAGCCAGTCCTTCACTTTTCTCGATTATTTTCCTCTCAGTCAATCCTTCTGCATTTTTTCTTAAAACCAACAAAATTTTTGTCATTTGGGTGGTAAATCTCATGATAGTTCGATGAAAAATTATTGTCACTTCATGGTATAATCGTTACTACGAACATGTTCGAAATATAACAATTTTTAAGGTATGCTTATTATTAAAAAAATATGAAAACAGTGGCGTTCCTCTCAGACTTCGGACTTGAAGATCCCTATGTGGGAGTGGTTAAAGGTGTTATTCTTAGAGAATGCCCTCATGCAAACATAATAGACATTTCGCATGGTATAAGAAAATTTGACATTGTTCATGGTGCTCTGGTTTTGGAGTCAAGTTTTAGATATTTTCCACAGAATACTGTATTTCTAGTGGTTGTAGACCCGGGCGTAGGCCCCAAAAGGAGGGCAATAGTTATTAAAACAGAAAATTACTGGTTTATAGGTCCTGATAACGGAATACTCTATCCTTCCGCAAGTAAAGATTCCATTGTGAGGGCATTTGAGATACCAATACCCAGATTAGAAACGCATACGTTTCATGCAAGGGACGTATTCGCTCCTCTGGTAGGTAAGATATTAAAATCAGAAAGATTAGATCTTAAAGAAATATCTCCAGAATCAATAGAAAAATTGAATCTTGGAAAAGCAATTATTTATAAAAAAAAGATATTTGGTGAGATATTAACCATAGATCACTTTGGAAACCTAATCACAAACATCAGATACGAGGATTTAAAGAAAATATCTGAGCCAGAGAAGGATAAGTACGTGGTAAAAATAAAAGAATCTGAGATTGTCTGTGAGTATCACTTAAGTTATTCAGAAGTGAAAGAGGGAGAATATCTCTTAACCACCGGGAGTGCAGGAAGAATTGAATTGGCAAAAAACAAAGGAAATGCATCTTTAGAAATTGGGAACGATATATCCAAGTTATATGGAAGTAAGATAGAAATAAGGAGGAAATAGGATGAGAGGTCTTTTAGTAGGAAGGTATCAGCCCTTTCACAAGGGACACCTTATGGTTTTAAACCAGATCCTCAAGGAAGTGGATGAGATAATAATCGGCATTGGAAGTGCTCAGGTAAGTCATACATTTGAAAATCCATTTACCGCTGGAGAAAGGGTGATGATGATATCAAAATCATTGGCGAATGCAAGGATAAGATCCCCCTACTATATAATCCCTATACCAGATATAGGGAGGAATGCACTGTGGGTTGCTCATGTTGAAACCCTAACACCTCCATTCGAGATAATATACTCTGGAAATCCTTTAGTTCAAAGGCTGTTCAGGGAAAAGGGCTATACTGTAAAAACTCCTCCCTTATACAATAGAGAAGACTACTCAGGTACCGAGATAAGGAAGAGGATGTTGGCAGGTGAAGAATGGAAAAATTTCGTCCCAAAGGAAGTTGTAGAGGTTATAGAGGAAATTGACGGGATATCGCGCTTAAAAGAGATAGCCAAAGAAGTTTCTCCTGATCTAACAGATCAGTCAGGGGTGATGTGATGAAGAAAATAATGGAATACTACGATGCTCTCTCGCAGATACACGATGAGAGGTACTCTAACCCTTTTTTCAATATATGAGAAGAAGAGAAGCAGAGATTTTGACAGATTCCTTGAGAGGAGAAAAAATCCTTGATCTAGGGTGTGGAACAGGTTATTACTTAAGAGATGGATTCGTTGGATTGGACATATCCCACAACATGCTCTTAAAGGCTAAGAGAAAAGGGAAAAAACTTCTTGTTTTAGGTAGCGCTGATTGCCTTCCATTCAAGAACTCTTCTTTCGATTCTGTAATCTCAATGTTTGGCGTGTTAAACCATGTTGAACTGAATAGGTGCATGAAAGAAGTCGACAGGGTTCTGAAACCAAATGGGATTTTCATATTTTCAATCGCAAACCTCTATGCCTTACCTTGGATGATTAAGATCTTAAGGAAAAGAGGTATTAATTTTTTGAGAAAAAAAATGAGGAAGAAGGCTGGAAAAATAAGAGTAAGGATAAAAGATAAAGAGTTCTCAGTTCTGACAAAATATTACTCGCTAAATGACCTCAAGAAAAGCATGGAAGGTCTGTTTGAACCCTCCTTCTTTCAAGGAATATTCGTTTTTTCATCTCCAATATACAAAGAAAAGGTTAGGTACGGTCTAAAAGATAAATTAATTGAAAAAATGGACTCGTTTTTTTCAAAATTCTTCCCATTCAACAGATTTGGTACCTACATCTTAGTTGTTTGCAGGAAGATCTGAATCTGACAAAGTATTTACGTCATGAGAAACATAAAAAATAGAGGATGGAGGAGGATACATGAGAAGGAAAAGTCTACTGAACCTCAGAAAAAGTTTAGATAGACGTCCTCTCGAGTTTGAGAGCAGAATTTCTGAAAAAGAAAAAGAAATCATGTTTTTTGTCAAAAAAACTCCTGTTACGGTTCCTGTAACAACAAAAATAATTAATGCCGCGGACACTATGATCAACCATAAGATAAGAAGGCTTCCGATCGTGGATTCCGGTACAAGACGAATGATTGGCATTTTGTCTGCCTCTGATATAGTTAATTTTTTGGGGGGAGGCGAAAAATATAAAATCATTGAAAGAAAATGCCAGGGTAACTTTTTTGCTGCCATAAACCTTTCAGTAAGGGAAATAATGTCAAAGGAAGTCATCTCCATTGGGGAAGATACTACTGTAGAAGAAGCCATAGAAAAGATCGTGAAGAACAAAGTTGGCGGTCTACCCGTAACAAATGAAGAAGGGAAGGTAATAGGCTTTGTTAGCGAGAGGGATTTCTTGCATTATATAAGCGGAAACATTGCTGGATTTAATGTAAGGGAATTTATGAGCAAAAAAGTTGTCACTGCGAATCCTGATCAAAGACTGATTGATGTTGCGAAGTTGATTATTTCTAAGGGTTACAGAAGATTGCCTGTTCTACATGAAAATGAGTTGGTTGGAATAATATCAACTAGCGACCTCATCAGGGCTCTTGGAAAGGGAGAAATATTCGATCACTGTACGATATGTGATGGCTGGGACATAATGAACATATCCATAGAAAAATTCATGAGCAGGGATGTGATATACACAAGTCCTGAGGAAGATATGGGCAATGTAGCACGTATAATGGATGAAAAGTCGGTAGGAGGCTTACCTGTCTTAGAAAATGGCAAGATCGTGGGAATGATCACAAGCTTTGACCTGCTTCGATCGGTATACTGCTAGTCAGTGATCAAATGAGGATAGCAGTAATCTCGGATATGCATCTTGGCTTCGGATATGGTACAGAGAGATGGGATGACAGTTTTATCCAAGCGGAAGAGGCAATTCTCTCTGCAATCTCCTTTAACCCGGATATAATACTCATCGCAGGAGATATATTCAACTCTAAAAATCCATCTCAGGAGGTTTTTTCCAGAGCATTTAAGATATTTGCCCATGCTCTCCAATCATCTTCTACCATTAAACTTTTATCTTGCAACTCTGAATTTTCTCCTCTCGCCTTGAAGGGAATTCCAGTCGTAGCGATTCATGGAACTCATGAAAGAAAGGTGGTTGGTGAGACAAATCCTGTTAAAACTATGGCTGCTGCTGGATACATGATACATCTACATCGCTCATCCATCGTTTTTAAGAACGAAGAAAAAATCGCTATACATGGACTGAGCGGAGTTCCAGAAAGATATGCACTTAATGCGCTGAAGAAGTGGGATCCCAAGCCTTTTGAGGATGCAATAAACATACTCATGCTCCATCAATCAATACATCCATTCATCTATTCAGCAAGGGATCCTCCGACAATTAGAATGGAGGATCTTCCCTCGCACTTTGATTTAATCATAAATGGTCACATCCACTGGAACGTTGAGGATAGGCATCCATGCGGAACCCCCTTTTTAATACCTGGCAGTACAGAAAGAACTCAATTAAGAAAAAAAGAGTTAAAACCCAAGGGTTTCTACATCATAGACTTCCCATACCGGTCAAAGTTCATAAGACTGAAAACACCCCGCCAGTTTTATTTTAAATCCTTCTTTTTTGAGAATGCAAGCCAGGAAGAAATAGTGGATAAGGTAAAAGAATATCTGGCAAGTATTAATTTCAAAGGTAAAAAACCACTCGTAAAGATAAAATTGAGGGGCTATGCAAACTCAAAGCCAGATCTAAATGCTTTGGAAAATGATTTTCCGAACCTTATTCTCAGCAAAGACGTCGAACTTAGAACTCCGGGAGAGTCAAAGATTGATTTTCTAAGGGGTCTAAGGAGCAAAAGATTTTCAATCGAGGACCTAGGAATTGAAATTTTAAAATCGGAATTGAAAAAGAGAGATTTTTCACTGAAAATAGAAACAGAAGAAATTTATGAACTCCTGCTTAAGGGAGACGAAAAATCTATAGAAAAGATTTTGCATTTGGAGAAAGAGGAATGATAACTAGGGTATCACTAAAGAACTGGAAGTGTCACAGAAACAGTGAACTCTATTTTTCAGATGGGAGTAACGGAATAGTAGGTAACGTAGGATCCGGTAAGAGTTCTGTAATGGATGCAATAGTATTTGCCTTATTCGGATCTTTTCCTAAACTGAAGGCTCAGAGGATCCGCCTAGATGATGTATTGATGAGAAAACCATACAAAGAAAAGAGTTCCACAGTTACGGTGGATTTCATCGCCCCTGATGGGAAAGAATACACAGTAAAGAGGGTCATAGAAAGAGGAAAAGGAACGGTCCTATCTGAAATAAGGTACAAAGAGAATAACAGGCTCCTTGAAGGTCCTAACTCAACGAAGGTAACCGAATTTATAGAAAGAACCTTAAAAGTTGACTACGAATTGTTTACAAGAGCCATATACGGAGAACAGAACAAAATTGATGCATTTTTGGAGATTCCAAAGGGAAAAAGAAAGAACAAGATCGATGAACTTCTAAGGCTAGAGAAATTTGAACAGGCAAGAAGGAATGCTCATCAAATAAAAAATGTATGTGATAATTTTTGTAAAGGTCTTGAAAGCGCCATTGAAGGATTCGATCTAGAGAAAGAAAGGGAAGAGATAAAAAATTATGAGAAAAAGATTGAAAAAATAGACACGGAGATAAAAAAGATCACCAATGAAATAAAAAATACCGAGAATGAAATAGAATCTGTTAAGAAAGAGTTAAATTATCTGAGTGCTTTGGAAAAGGAATACAACAGAATTCTGAATGAAATTGAATTTCTCAAAAAAAGAAAAGAAGAGCTGGAGAAAAAAATATCCTTTTTAACCGAGGGGATAGACCCCTCTCTTTTAGAATTAAAGAATATAGAAGAGGAGATAGAAAAACTCAACCTCATGAAAAAAGAAAAAAAGGAAGAGATAAAGAGAAATAGGGAAGTTCTAGATAGAAAAACAAGAGAGGAAGCATCTTTATCATCTCAAATAAAATCAATGGAGGAAAAAATAAGAAACCTTGAAAGAGATGTTATGGATCTCGAAGAGAACGAAAAGGAGTTAAAATACTTCGTAGATAGATACAAATCGCTTGAATCAATAAGAGAGGAAATAGATGAAATAATATCAAAAACCGTATCAAGGGAAAAAGATATAGAAAAAGAAATAAGTGAGAAAAATTCTATTTTAAATGGTTTATTATTGGAAAAAGAAGTTTTACATGAAACTAATAATAATTTGAAAAGATTGAAGACCATTTTAGAGTCAAAGGAAGAACAAATGAAGGATATAAGAAAAGAGCTCTCAGAAGTTGAGACGTTAAGCGCCCAGGAGTTCACGGAAAAGGTAGAAGAAATTAAAGACAGTTTAAAAAACATAGAAGAAAAAATTAAAACCATAAAAAGAATCAAAGACAAGGTTGAGGAAGAAATAAAGAATCTTGACACCTCAAAAGAGTACAATAAACAATTGTTGATTGATTTAAATAATTTGAGTATAAAAAAGGAAAATATACTGCTTGAATTAAAAAATCTAGCCCCTATGGGGTTGGATAGGTTCAATGAGTCTATTCTGGAAGAGGAAGGGAAGCACGAGAGAATGAAAAATTATGCGCAGGAGCTAAGGCTTCGCATCACCGAGAGTGATAATCTGCTAAATAAACTTATATTCTTAAAAGAAAAATGTCCTGTTTGTGATTCCAAAATAACCCCTGAAAAAAGGATTGAAATAGAGAAAAATCGCAGAAAGGAACTTGAAAATTACAAAGAAGAACTTGAAAAAGCGGAAAAGATGATAAAAAAATCGGGAGAAACGTTATCTGGGTTGAGAGAGAAAAAAGAAAAAATCTCTGCTCTTTTACATGAAAAAAAGATTTTAGATGAAAAATTATTGAAAAAAGAGGAAGTAGAGGAAAAATGTAAAAAATTAACGACTGAATTGAAAAAATTAAAAAGAAAGAAAGAAAACATGCTTAGAAAACTTGAGAATTTTGAGAAATTAAGGGAGAAAAAAACAAAAGAATTAACGATGTCTCAAGTAACAATAGGGAAATTAGAAAGTTTAGAGAGATTAAAAGAGGAAATAAATTCTATTAAAAAGAAAATAGACGAATTAGAGGCTCAAAAAGTAGAGAAAAGGCTAAAGGACGTGGAAATGAAAATAGATAATCTGAAGAGTTCTATTCAGGAATTAATGAATTCAAAAAAATTGATTAACGCTAAATGCAGGGAAAAGATTGCTGATTTAGAAAAAAATTATGAAAAATTCAGAATGCTAAAAAGAGACGTGGAAGAAAAGAAAAAAAAGAAATCAGATCTTGAAATTCTTGGGATTGAAATAAAAGAGAAAGTAAAAGAGAAGAAAATAGTGGAAAAACTCTTGAAAGAGACTAGAATCAATATTGAAAAATTTGAGATGGATCTTGAGGAGATTGAGGGGAAAATAGAAGATTTAAAAAAGATCAAAGAAGCAAAAGAAATCCAAATTATTCTGGAAGAGGTTGAAAAGAGTCTTGAACATGCATGTGAAAAACAAAGTGAATTAAAATATGATCCTGAAAGGCTACTCTTAATGAAAAATAAAAGTTATGAGTTAGTAGAAAAGAGAGAAAAACTTAAAGGAGTAATAAATAGAGAAAATATGACCAGAAAAATTTACTTAGAAAATATAGAAACTTTAAGAGAAAGAATAAGTGATTACGAGAAAAAAAGAAAGAAAATAGAGAATATGAAATATATATCGGGCCAGATACAAATATTCTCAGATGCGCTGGAGGCAACCCAGATATCATTGAGAAGAGAGTTCATAGATGCCGTAAACTCTGTTATGAGTGATATATGGAAAAAATTGTATCCTTACGGTGATTATCAAGATATGAGGCTTTTCGTAGATGAAAAGGGAGACTACATCTTACAGCTAAAGGAGAGGAATGGAGAATGGATAGATGTGGAGGGTTTAGCCAGTGGTGGAGAAAGATCTATTGCGTGCGTTGTGATGAGAGTTGCTTTCTCTATGGTACTCGCAAGAAATTTGAGTTGGTTGATACTAGATGAGCCTACTCATAACTTGGATACGTTGTCCATATCTAAACTGTCATCCACACTCAAAGAAGGCATAACAGATTTTGTAGACCAAATATTTTTGATAACACACGAAGAATCCTTGGAGGATGCAATAACCGGATCATTGTACAGAATGGAGAGAGATAAGGATAGTGGAGGAATTACTCATCCTGTGCTGATCTCTTCCGGTGAGTTCAATTGAGTTCCATTACCCTCTTAACCATTGCTAAGGTAGTGTTTTCATCAACACCTTTCACTGCATCTACGATAAAGCCTATTTCCCCTTTGTACCACGTATAAATATATCCAAATGTGTAGTATTTTCCTGCCGCGTTTTTGTACTTGGTAACGATCAAGCCATTTATTTTTTCAGTACTTTTGTTTGCTTTATCTATGCCCATGCCGCTCAATCTTCTATCCATCTCCTTTTTCGTATCCTCTAAAGTACTTCCTCTCACAATATGGACGAAAATCCTCTTTTCACCCACAAAGTAAATTCCCGTCTTTGCCTCGACATTTTCCTTTTTGAATGAAATTGGCTTCCTGAATAAACTGACTCCGTCAGGTAGATTTTCTTTGGGAAATGAAAGTGGAGTTACCTTAACTGCCGATATGGTTTTCTGTCCCTTTAGAATCAACAATGTGACTTCTTTAAGTACTTGGACATCAACAGTCCCGGGACTATCTGTTATTAAGCCAACACGATTTGAGGAATAGGCAAACGCATAACTGATCTTTCCGGTGTTTTCATAAAATGTGAGGTTGTAACCATTTATTTTTATAGGCTTACCATTACCAGAGATTCCCATGTCTTTTAAAACCAGATTCATCGCAGATTTTACAGTAGCGTTGTCCAGACCCTCTATAATATGGACATAAAGGCTTGGAACGCCTTTTACCGAGTACACTCCTATCACATGCCTGATATTCTCACTAGGAAATGTGACAATCGGATCTCTGCAATTGTCACACTCCACTCCCTGAGGGAGATTTTCTTCGGGAAGAGATAAGATCAGTTTCTTGATAGGAGGCTTCACTTTTTCTTCTGGCACCAGAGGATCTGGATCCTCAGGATCTGGAATTCCATCCTTGTCCGTGTCTTTTGAGAAAGGGTCTGTTCCAATGGATTTTTCGTAATCATCGGTCCAGCCGTCTTTATCAGAATCGATTTTTTCTTGTATAGAGATGCATCCCAGTATCATACCGATGGGAATTATAATCAGACACAATCTCAGGTAATTCCTTTTACGCATAAATCATTCTTTTAGATTTATGTATTTAATACTTTCAGAATGAATATACCGGTCGATTAATCCTCCTTTAATAACCACTTAATTATGTTTATCGCCAGTTTCTTGTTATCATGCTCCTCTATGAAGACGTCTGAGAACAGGTCCCCATCTGAAATGAATACAATCCTTCCTTCTCTGTCTATATAAGATGCCAAAACAGGTATTCTTCCCTTCTTCTCGCCAGGTTGATATTCACCATCTAGATTTACATCAGCCCAGCCGTTCTCACTCGTAGTGGCTAGTATCATACTTGGATCTATCGTCTCCAAAGATGATCCATAATAAACGACGAAATATGAGACATTTTCCGTGATTGGGTGAGGAACCAGATTTTGAATCTTTGGCTTGTAGACAGATCCATCATTTATCCGATCGCATACCATTGTGTGCCTGAATGTAACACCGTAATTTCTTGAAAGGCTGTTTAAATAAACGACAGCCTCGCTAGATGAGGAACCGATCAGAAATAAGCCGCCTCCATCTTTCACCCACTTCTGAATGGCAAGTATCTCCTCTCCACTGAACTTAGATGTTGGCCATGCAATAACTAAGGCATCATATTGATTCAGGACAATATCGGTTATCTTGCCCTTCTTATGAGAGAAGGATTTATAACCAAGCGTTTCCAGATCTTCTCTAAGCTTAGAGTATCCGAACATGCCAATCTTTTCGATGGAATAGGTCTCTAAGTGGCTTTCATCCCACAATATCTTTTTTTCCGTGTTTTTTATACAGCCCCCGAGTAAAATAACCAGGAGGAGAAGTGATAGTCTGGCTTTCCTCATCCAATTACTCTCTTTAGTCAGTTACCGTCTCTAGTTCGCTCATTATACTCCATACAAGGGTTCTGGCATGAACAGGTATGTTTGGGTCGTTGCTTACCTCATCCAATATAGAAATCGCAGAACTTGCCCTTATCGTGGGAGTTCCTTCTTTGGACATTAATTTGCTTCTTGCCTCATCTGCAGCTCTCCTTATGTTTCTGGGAACAGATGTGTCTTCGATTATTCTGGTCAGTGATTCAACGCAATGTTCAAGTTTCTTTTGGGGATCCATCATACCTCCCTCCATGTACCAAATCAGATATAAATCATCAAATCACTAAAACCTTTCGATAAGAATGAAAGATAAGGGCATAGATAACATGGCAAAGTTACTGCTTGCAGGAGGCAAGATGCTTGGTTACCACTGTAAGGATTGTAAAGTGCCTTTATTTGATTTGAATGGCGAGGTTATATGTCCTTCTTGCGATAAAAAATATGCATTCAAAGAAGAAGAAAAACCGGAAAAAATTGAGGTTAAAACTGGAGTTAAAACTGAAGTTAATACGGAAACAGAAATCGAAAAGAGCCTGTGGAGTCTTCTGGATAAACTGAGCAAAAAACTAATTGAAGGAGATATAAAAAACGCTGACGATATCATTGAAAAAATGGACTCTGTAGCTTCTCTAATAGAGAAAATAAAAAGGATAAGGAAATTAGGTTAAAATAGAATCTTTTTGATCTTGCTTCTCACCCTTTCTACATGTTCCTTTGGAGTATATACTCCCATCATCCACCTTGAGATGTAGGTCTTTTGCAAAGACTTTGCCAGAGGAGATATATCTGCAAGGTCGGTTATTATCCAGTCGTCGTTTTTCCTGTACTTTATTGAAATCTTCATTTCCTCGATTGGTGGAGGAAGTGGCACATCTATTAAGACGAGACCGTTTTCCAGACCGCATTTTCCTGCAATCTCCTCCTCTAGCTGTAGGTGTTTTCTTTCGTCGTTTCCTACTTCATTTATCAACCACTCTCTACTAGATTCTTCCAGATCAGTCCATCTCTTTGTTATGACTCTTTTGAAAAGATTTCTATTCTTAAATCTTAAAAATATATCTTTAGGGTATCCATCAGTGTTATTTAAAAGATTGAAAAACTCATAATCATCCATTCTCATGAAATCAAGGGAAGAAATCTTTTCACTTTCCAGACATCTTTTTATTGCTCTTATGAGCATTTCCTCCGCTATACGCTTGGTATGGTGATTATAAACGGTTGGATACATCAGATCTCTTGCTACAAGCATTGCCTCGGCCGCTTGTATACCGCCCTCATTTATTATAAGATGCTGTTCGTTTCCTATCTCAACCACATCTATTGTCTGTATTATTCTATCCAAATCTATTATTCCATAGGCTACTCCTGAATAATAGGCATCTCTTACAAGATAATCCATCCTGTCTACGTCCAACTCTCCTGTAATGAGACTTACAAGAATAGAATGCTCGCTTATTCCCCTTATAAGATCTGAAATCTTCCTGGGTGATATCCCGTTTTCTATAAGTATATCCGATATCTCTGTGGACTCTATTAAGGAAGCTGAAATTTCCTCATGCCTCATATTGGTGGCTCTCTCCGAGACATGCGAGAGCGGACCGTGTCCAATGTCATGAAGAAGAGAAGCAATTCTAAGTAATTCTTCCTCAAATAAAGAAAAATATCCTCTTATCCTGAGTTCATTCATAATCCTGCCTGCTAGATGCATGCTCCCAAGAGAATGCTCGAATCTGTTATGATTTGCTCCCGGATAGACCAGATAGGTAGCCCCTAGTTGTCTTATGAATCTTAGTCTCTGAAAAGAAGGAAGATCTATAAGTGAGGATTCGAGGCTTGAGAGTTTTAAATCACCGTGTATGGGATCTCTTATCACAGTTTTCAATTTTCATCCCAAGATAAGGCTTTTATACATGTATATAAAGTTTAAACTTGCACAGGTGGGATTATGATACACCGTCCAAGAGGGACAAGAGACTTCAATGAAATAGATATGCAAAAGAGAGAATTTGTCAAAAAAATAATCAAGGAATGCTTTGAAAGCTACGGATACAGAGAAATAATGACGCCTACGTTTGAACATCTGGAGCTCTTCCTAATAAAGTCAGGAGATGAGATAAGGGATTCCATGTATACATTTAAAGATCGGGGAGGAAGAGATCTTGTTCTAAGACCAGAACTAACTGCCCCCGTAATAAGATTCTATGTAAACGAGTTGCAGAGTTATCCAAAACCCTTAAAGATATCTTATTTTGGCAATTGTTTTAGATACGAAAGACCTCAAGCAGGTAGATTTAGAGAATTCTGGCAATATGGCGCCGAATGCATCGGATTCTCTGAGATAGATGCAGAGGCAGAAGTCATCACAATGGCAGTGGATTCCTTAATGAGATTGTCTCTGAAAGATTTTGAATTATCTGTTGGACATTTAGGCGTTTTGAGAAACGTACTGGAAGAAAATGGCGTTGGTGAAAAACATCAGAACAGGATAATGGGTCTAATAGACAAGGGAGATTTTGATGCATTAGATGATTATCTAAAAGATCTTTCCATTAGGAAAGATACTGTCTATTCAATAATAGATCTGAAGGGAGATCCAGAATCGGTTATTAGAAAGGCAAAAGAGATTCTGAGAGATTCTCGATCTATTTCATCGGTAAACTATCTCGAAGAACTGGTTGAAAAATTGAGGATATTTGGTCTAAGAGATTTTAAGGTAGATCTAGGTATTGCAAGGGGCTTAGACTATTATACAGGAATGGTATTCGAGATATATCACAGAAAACTCGGAGCCCAAAGCCAGATATGTGGAGGAGGAACATATGAACTCTCTGAGATGTTTGGTGGAGAGAAAACAGGAACAACTGGTTTCGCCTTCGGATTCGATAGAATAATCAATGCTTTAGAAAAAGAGAATGTAGAAATACCTGTTTCTCCTCCGGTCAGGGTATTCATCGCCCCGGTAGGAGACGTATCAAAAGAACTAATAATAAAAATAACTCAAAATCTCAGAAAAAATAAAATTTCGTCTTCGTTTGATCTAATGAACAGAAAACTGTCCAAAAACTTGAGTTACGCGGATTCTTTGGGCATTCCATATGTGCTGATAGTGGGTGAGGAAGAAGTTGAAGAGGAAAAATATACGCTAAGGGACATGAGGAGTGGGAAGCAAATAAAATTGTCATTGGATGATTTAATAGAATACTTGAGGTAGTTATTTTTTCAGGTAACCTTTGTAGTACAAAACGCCTCCCATAATTAAAATGATAACAACTAAACCAAAAACACCATAAATTTTATTTTTTCTCTTTTTAGCCTCTTCCTTTACTTTTTCGGATATCTTTTTGGCATCTTCACTGTATTCAACCGATTTTTCAGCCAGTTCTCCAGCGACAGAGTAAGAACCTAATTTGAAGGATTCTTCCGCATTCTTGATCAGAGACTGAGCGGTGTTTATCTTCTCATACGCCAGCTCAGATTCTCCTCCACTTGATAACATCTCTTCATATGCTTCCTTCGCTTCTTCAAACTTATTTCTTGCATTATCCAGTTTTTCTTCTGCTGCTTCTCTTGCAAGAATATTCAAGACGTGCTGACCTGATATTGAAGCAGCTTTGTAAGATTCTTTTGCCTTTTCTATAGCAGTTTTATAGTCTTTGTTTTGATAAGCATCTTTTGCCTCTTTTAAAAATAACAAAGACTGATTTAACAGTATCATTGCATCTATTGCTTTCTTTTCGCTTAAATCAATTGAAGAAAAGAGTTCTTCCACTCCTTTTGTAAGGTTTTCAGCCTCCTGTATTTTTGTCTCGGCCTCTCTTACCAGTCTTAAGTTGTAAACCGCTTGCTCGGCTCTTTTTGAACTCTCTATAGATGCTTTAAATTGATTTACCGCATCGCTGTACTGTTTGTTGTTGAGAAGTTCTCTCGCATTATCTAGCTGCAAACTGGCCAGTATGTATATTTCTAATACTTCTCTTGTGTCTATTCCTTCTTTTTCTGCCTCATCTATGCTTTCCTTTGCCATCTTTAGGTGAGCTTCTGCTCTTTTATCCAAAACGGCGAAGTTCTCCTGGGTTTTAGATAATTTTTCGTCCACTATTTCGAATAATTTCTTGCGCACCTCCTCTATGGTTGGAGTTATAAGGCTCTTAAAAACGATTTCCCCATCTACAACTACGCCGGTTCCCTCGAGACCATAGCTCCTTGCCTCTTCATAATAAACATTGGAATCGAGTTCTTCAACTTCAACAAGTCCTTTGTAAATCTCCTTTATACTTTCAAAAACAGGTATTTTTGACGTGCAAGCATGACATTTATAGTTGATAAAAGCCTTTATCAAGACGGGCTTGACCGTAATATTCTCTATTGAAATATTTAATTCGGATACATTCTGAGAGGTGCTTATACACACCAATCCCGCGATGATAATTAAAACTATAAACCTTCTCATTCGATCACCGCTTTGTTATCTCCAGTCCCCAAACATATATATAAATATCGCCAGTCTTTTAACTTGTCAAACTTGCGTTTGGAGGAAGAGGTTTGCAAAGAAAACTTGCCCTTATCATTTTTCTATTACTTACATGCATCACATTATCCAAAGCCGCAGAATTAGATGAGATAGAGGTAGTTGAAGGTGATCTGCTTGCATTCGGTAGCGTTACCAAAGACTGGGTAGTTTATGTAAATGATGTGGATATAGAGGATGAGAAAATCGAATTTTTGGTTTACTACGATAATGTAAGAGTTTCTGATTGTGATGAGGTAAAATTAGACATAGGGGAATTTTACGATACAACGGATGAATTTACAGATGAAGATCTCGTATGCGGTGTTTATACTCCTGTGTTAAAGTTGCATCCCGCTTTTCTCACATATGAAGCAGGGAATAAATCTGTTAAGATACAGTACGACTCAAGGAATCCTCCAACTAAGTACAACAAGATATACGATGCCTGGCTTACTCATTACAGAACGACGGGAGAGTACATTAGGCTAGAGAGAAGCGAGAACGAGATAAGGCTTAAGATGACTAGCGCATTAAATGAATCAAAGCGAGCGATGTTTGAGATCCTAAAAGCAGGAAAGGAATACACATTCGTTTTAGAGTTAGGAAATGAAGAGTTTTTTAAGCGAGAGGATTTTGCCGTAAATTTAGTAGATGTTAGACCAGGAAAGGCACTGATAAGAATATTTTCCTCCAAGCCTGAGACCGCAAAGCAAATTGTCAAGGCCCCTGATATAAGTGTAATTATGGACGTAAGTGATAGAAACGTAAAATTGGGCGATACAGTCGAAATAAAAGTTAAAATTAAAAATCAGGGAAACGAAGAGGCTCTAAATCTAAGAGTAACCGGAGAAATACCAGAAGGGCTTGATTATATAACCAAGCCCGTCTGGCCGAACGGAAAATCTATTCCTCCGGGTGGAGAGGAAGAGATAACCTATGAAATAAAGACGAAAGAGGTGGGAACATTTACCATAGAGCCTGTTAAGGTGAGATTCTCAGATCCGAGAGGAAAGAACTACGATATAGAATCAGAGGAAGTAAAGATAACGGTAACCGGAGAGATCTCAGTGGAAGCAATAAAGAGTGCTGACAGGCATATAATAGATGAAGACGGAGTAGTAACGATAAAAAATGAGATAAAAAATACAGGAGATATAACTGTAACTCACATTCAGATTGCAGATTCTGTTCCAGCAGGTTTTGTTCTCGTTTCTGGAAATCTCATCCATACTTTCCAAGAAATAAAACCAGGAGAAACAAAGTCATATGAATACAAATTGAAGGGAATTAAGGCAGGGAAATATGTTTTGAATGCTTCTTCACTCTCTTACAGAGATAATTTGGGTAGAATACGAGAAACAAAATCAAATTCAATTGATATAGTGGTAAAGAGTAACCCTCCAGAAATTAAAATTTATAAAACCATTCAAAAAAATCCCATTGAGGTAGGAGGCATAAATCTGGTCACAATAAAAATAGAAAATATAGGAGAGGGTCCAGCCTCAGAAATATA
The DNA here is from genome assembly GCA_046760505.1 of Candidatus Hydrothermarchaeota archaeon. GTDB lineage: Archaea > CAYFZR01 > CAYFZR01 > CAYFZR01 > CAYFZR01 > CAYFZR01. The sequence goes on along the minus strand of JBHIEG010000031.1, from coordinate 1,881 downwards.
TGTAACGGATACGATTCCCCCCTCTCTAAAACTGGTTGAGGGTCAGATAGAGTGGAGAACTGATCTTTTACCTCCTAAAAGCGAGAAGACTTTTTCTTATAAGGTAATGCCCATGGAAGAAGGAAATATAACTCTTCCTGCTGCCAAAATAAGATGCAGCGATGATGAGGGCAATGAGTATACTGCTTTAAGTTCTAGCATTCCCTTACATGTCCTTCCCAAAGAAAAGCCTTTTTTGAGCAGAATAATAGCATTTCTAAAGGATATTTCATGGATTTTAGCAGGATTGGTGCTAGCGTTGATACTGGGAGCAACCGCATTATTTTTACATGAAAAGCAAAAGACTAAAAAACCAAGAAGAAGACATACTCCGAGGAGATATCAGTTCAGGAGGTAAGTCTGTGAAAAAAGTTTTTCTTCTACTCTTAATCTCCGTGTTGTCCATCAGCATATCCTATGGCTCGCTATATATAACAAATCCCATTGATTCCACTTACGTCAATATTCATGCTTCCGAGAAAGATAAAGTTATAGTAGTAAAAGAAGGATTGAATGCGCAACAAAATAAACTCTTATTGCAATTGAAAAGAGAAAATATCCTTGATAGGATATACATCGTTGGAGGTCCTGCTGTACTGCCCTATTCTCTTGAGAGAGAAGTATACAAAATAACTGGCTTAGTTCCTATCAGAATATGGGGCGCTACAAGAAGCGAGACCTCTGCTTTTTTTTCAAGGAGCATGTATCCCTATGCAAAGCATTTAATAATAACCGACTGGGAAGAATATACAAATGAAAACGTCTTAAAACATGCAAGGGATTTAAATTCGCCGGTAATCGCTATAAGGACAGATAATCTTTCTCCAACGATTTTAAATACCCTAAAGTATTATTCCAAAAACGCAAATTTCCTAGCTACAAATGAAAGAGTAAGGATGAAATTATTGTCCGCTGGATTTAATTCAGAGAATCTCTATGATTTTTTAGAAACCAGAAAATGTCATAACATTACAGAGGCAATGAAGATTGCAGAGAAAGAATTCGACATGAGAATTTCAAAATACGAGGTAACAGGGAGGTATTTTTATTTTGAAGGATACTCAACCAATGGAGAGTACTACAAACTAAGGTACGATCGAATGTCAGGTAAAATAATAGTATTAAGCAAATACTCCTCAGGAGATCCTGAGTTCTTAGAAAACTTAAACCCTGATAGACCCATATCCACATGCAACTGTTGATAAAACATCATAATTTTTAATTAAAAAAGATTGTCTGAGAGGCAATAAAAAGTGTGCAAGCATTATTCTCGAATATTTTTGATTAAAAACTGTTAAAAAAACTTTTTTTAAATATCTAAACAATTACAGGTGATTAAAAGATGAAAAGTCTGACGTGAAAAGGTTTCAGCCACAAGTCAGACGCAAAAATTATTAAAATAAGGAACATAAGACCTTTTTTTATGATTTTAAGCGTTTATTATTATAATGAAACAATAATAACCATTAAAAATATTAATTCAGACAAAAAGGCTTACTAAAACTGTTTTAAAAATTTCAAATGAAAAGTTTCGATGAAAACCTATATATGCTCCCTGATTCATATCTTCAGTGCACAAAACAAAAGGAGGTTTGAGATGAGGCTAAGGAAAGTAGGTGCAGTACTATCCGGAGCCCTGATGATGGGTGCCACACTCGCTGGAGCAGTAGCAGCACAGGATGTTCAAGTAGTAGGAAACGTAGCAGGATTCCCATTCGTAACGGACGGAGCAATAACCAGCGAAATAGTTGTAGGCTCAGGAGCGCCAGCAGCTGATGTAGCAAGTGCAGCAGACATAGCCGCTAAGATAGGAAGCATGGCGGTAAAGCCAGCAGAATTAGT
>JBHIEG010000030.1:0-19086 GCA_046760505.1 Candidatus Hydrothermarchaeota archaeon | reverse complement strand
GGACCAAGATTGATGCACCGTGCCGGTCAAAGCTAACATGCTTTATCTTTGTATCTAAGAGCTCTCCTATTCTAAGGCCTCCTTCGTAAAGAACGCTTATCATGGTCTTGTCTCTTATGTTCTCTGCACTTTCAATTAATTTTTTAACTTCCTCCTCGGTAAGAAGATCTTCCGGAAGTTTTTGCCTATCCTTCTTCATGGTTGTCCTTATCCATTTCACTTGCTCTGGATACTCCTCTCCGCCGTTAAGCCACTTGTAAAATTTCTTAATGGTCACATTGTAATCTTTTTTTGTCCATTCTGAGTAATCTGATCTCTCTATTCTCGCTACAAGATTTTTAACATCTTTTTTGTCGAGTTTATCCAAATCTTTTTCTATCCATCTAGCAATCATGTGCAACCTGTTTAAATAAAACAGAACTCTCTGCAGGGTCAAACCTTCAGAAAACAAATCTCTTTCAAATTCTAAGATTAGTTCTTTGTTCCTGGGAGTTATTTTTTCATCTTCTCTTATGCTGCGTACCCTGTATTCGTACTGTCTCTTTATGGAATATATCTCAGCCATGATCTTTAAGTGTAACCAACCCTATAAAAGGGTTTTGAACCTTATATTTCATGCCCGCCCCCGGCATATTTTCTTGTTACCAGAAAATTAATGTTATAGTCGAAAAATCTGGAACAATTTTCGATAAAAAAAATAAAGTCTATAACTCGATGCTCTGATCTATGGTTTCGATTGTCTTCCTCATCTCTTCCTTCAATCTTTCCAGCGTCCTTTCTAGTCTTCTCTTTGTTCCCTCATGGTATTGAATAAGCATCAGGGTATCCTTAATTACCTCGGAAAGTATCTCCAGTCTCTTTAGAGGGTCCTTGACTTTCCTAAGTTTGTTAAATGGATCATCTATAATTTCATCTTTTTCAAAACTTGGCTCAGAGAGATAAGTCTCAAATAGGTATGGTGCTATCAGCACTTCCAACTGCAAGTTGCTATCAATTTCATAGTATTTTCTAGGGCGTCCCCTTTCCATCTGTTGTTCCGTTTTTGATACCAAACCTACGCTTTCCATCAATTCCAGATGCTGTATAACAGCTTTTTGACCTATGTCTAACTCTTTTGCCAGTTGGCTTACAAAGTAAGGTTCATCGGATAGTAGATGTAGTATTTCTCTCCTTGTAGGGTTTCCCAGTATGTTTAGGAGTGTTTTTGCCTTCTCCATTGTTGACCCCCTTTGCCTATCAGATTTCTCTCTATATGTACAAATTAACATATGGAAACACAACATTTATATATCTAATGGTTATATTAATGATAAATAAAATAACAAAAAGTTACTAAAACCGTACAACAAAAAAATTGCGGAGGTGCTATTGTGACTGGCCAATTGAGCGGAAAACCGGTTTTGATACTTCCAGAAGGGACCTCTAGATACATAGGAAGAGATGCTATGAGAACAAACATTTTAGCTGCCAGAATAATAGCAGAGGCAGTGAGAACAACGTTAGGACCAAGAGGCATGGACAAGATGCTGGTGGATTCTCTGGGAGACATAACGATAACAAACGATGGAGTCACCATCCTTAAAGACATAGACGTTGAGCATCCTGCTGCAAAGATGATGGTGGAAGTCGCAAAGACCCAAGACGATGAGGTAGGAGATGGTACTACTACTGCGGTAGTTTTGGGAGGAGAGCTTTTAAAGAGAGCAGAAGAACTCTTAGATCAAAACATTCATGCCACAGTAATAGCATCGGGTTACAGGCAAGCTGCTGAAAAAGCAAATGAAATTCTGGAGAACATGGCAATCGATATATCCATAGACGACGAAGAAACTCTCAAAAAAGTGGCAATGACGGCTATGACTGGAAAGGGAGCAGAAAGCGCAAAGGATCATTTAGCAAAATTGGTAGTCAAGGCAGTTAAGCACGTAGCGGAAGAAGTTGACGGAAAATATGAGATAGATCCGGATGATATAAAGGTGGAAAAGAAAGAAGGAGGAAGTATAAGCGATACAGAGCTCATAGAAGGAATAGTAATAGACAAAGAAAGAGTGCATCCAAGAATGCCTAAAACTGTGAAGAACGCAAAAATAGCCTTGATAAATGCAGCCATAGAAGTAAAAGATACAGAAACAGATGCTGAAATAAGAATCACAGATCCAACTCAGTTAAAAGCATTCTTAGACGAAGAAGAGAAGATGTTGAAGGACATGGTTGATAAAATCAAGAAATCAGGCGCTAACGTAGTATTCTGTCAGAAGGGAATCGACGATATGGCTCAGCACTTCTTGGCAAAGGAAAACATATTTGCAGTGAGAAGAGTTAAGAAATCTGACATGGAAAAACTGGCAAAGGCTACTGGTGCTAGCATAGTTAACAGTTTAGATGACCTCACTCCTGAAGACTTAGGAGAGGCAGGATTCGTAGAGGAGAAAAAGATAGCAGGCGAAGAAATGGTGTTTGTAACCGAGTGCAAGTATCCAAAGGCGGTAACACTGTTCATAAGAGGAGGAACCGAGCACGTAGTAGATGAAGTGGAAAGAGGAGTAAACGATGCTATAAGAGTTGTAGAGAGTGCCATAGAGGACAAAAAAGTTGTTCCGGGCGGTGGCGCACCAGAGATAGAAGTTGCCCGTGGATTGAGAGACTACGCAGAAAGTGTTGGCGGAAGAGAGCAGCTCGCGATAACCGCTTTTTCAGATGCTATAGATATAATACCAAGAACTCTAGCAGAGAACGCTGGATTGGATTCCATAGATACCTTGGTAGAGTTAAGATCTGCTCATGAGAAAGGCGGTCCGAATCTAGGATTGGATGCATTTACAGGAAAGCCAACAGATATGGTCAAGGAAGGAGTTTTAGAGCCATTGAGAACAAAAACACAGGGAATAAAATCTGCTAGCGAAGCAGCCATCATGATCCTAAGGATAGACGATGTAATAGCGGCTTCGAAGAAAGAAACAGGAGGAGGAGGGCCTCCAGGAGGTCCTAGCGAAGAAACAGGAGGAGAAGAAGAGTTCTAATCTCTTTTTCCAATTTTTTAGATTTTTCTTAGATTTTGAATATTTATATATTAAATCTTATAGATATTTATAGATTAAATTTAGTTTTACGCTCTTTTGCTTATATGCCATATAAAAAGATTCAAATCTAAAAGAGTTTAACCTATACTTTGGGACCTTTTATGAGGGAAGATTATGAAAAGGCCTTGGAGATGGATAGAGAGTTTAGAAAACACAAACATCGGGAAGAATTATTCTCAAAAATGATAAATATGTTAAATTTGAGGGGAGACGAGATTATTTTGGATGTAGGAACTGGAACAGGACATCTTGCTGAAATTCTGAGTCAAAAACTTCCAAATGGATATATCATCGGTATTGACCAGTCTCAGGCCATGTTAAAGGTGGCAAGAGAAAACATAGTGAAGAAAAACCTCTCAAATTACTATGTTCTAAAATCCCATGCAGAAGATATTATATTCAAGGATTCCACATTTGAAATCGCATTTTTGGTCATAAGCCTTCATCACTTCAGAGACCCTATGTTGGCACTGAATGAAATCTACAGAGTTTTAAAAAGAGATGGGACCCTAGTACTCTACGAGCCTCTAGGTCCTAAGGATTTAAAATTAAGGGAAGTACTAGAAGAGGCTTTCAAGGCGGGTCATCCATACCACAGAGTATTTGGGGAAGAGGATATAATCGGAATGCTCACGAAGGCTGGATTCATTGAAGAGACCTCAGAAAAAATAATTTTAGAATTTGATCAGTACGGAACGGAGGGAATACCAATGGGACCTCATTATATCCACGCATACGATTTGATAGCGGAGAAGGGAGATGATGATCTTTTGAAAAAATTTAGACACGAGTTATTTGAAATAAAAAAAGAAGATGATAGGATTCATTTAAAAGGTAGTCTGAAATTTCTTCTTTCTTTCTCAAAGAAGATGTTTTAATCAGCCTCTGACCATTTCTTTCTTGTGATGCCTATCTCGGTTCTTTTGCCTAACACTTCGGCGAGAACGGTTACATCAGGATTCTTCAAGTCAACCCTTGGTTTCTTTTGGAATTTTTCTTCTAATTTTTCGTATATGGCGCCTCCAATCTCTTTTTCAAGTTCTGGAGTGGATTTATCCAAGGAGTGAGATCCCCTTTTAAAAATCCTGAAGCAAAAACTCTCTCCTTCGCCTATATGCTCCAAGCCTACCTTTACTGCTGCCTCTTTAACATAATCAAGTCTGCTTTCCACTTCGTCTAAGACTAGGACAAGCTTGCCAATCTGGAGAGTACATTCTCTATATACCTTTTCAGCAATTTCTAAGGGATCTCCCTCATCAATTTCTGCGATAAGTACTGCTCTGAATCCAGTATATTTCACTCTTATTCCTTCGATGGCTCTTTCTAGTGATCTTCTGGTTTCTTCTTCTCCATAAATATCTCTGCATGTAACCAAAAGTTTTATCATCTTAGATCTTAATCTACATTCTAATGATTTATATCTTACCGGTTACTTACATCTCAATAGTTCCTCTGATTTTTATATATCTTAAAAATCCTTACATGAGGGGGAAAAATGATAATCGAAACCACATCCTTTACAATAAAAACAAAGGGACCAGGAGACGTAATTGATCTAACCTCTAAAATAGGTGAAATCGTTAGAGAATCTAAAGTGAAGAATGGAATCGTTCATATATTTGCTCCACATGCTACTGCGGTATTCGTCTTGACAGAACTGGAATCAAGATTAAAGGACGATATAAAAAATTTTTTAGAGGCTCTTGTTCCTGAAGGAAGATGGAAACACACTGGGAATGCACATTCTCATTTAAGATCCATGCTTCTGGCTCCAGACAAAACTCTTCCTGTAAGAAATGGTAAAATTGTTATTGGTACTTGGCAGAGTTTATTCTTCATAGAAGCAGATACGCATGGAAGATCAAGAAGAATAGAGGTTACCGTTATGGGAGATTGAAGTAAAAATCGTTTGCTTTCTAGAAGATATTTTCTTCAAATTCCTATAATTTTTATGATTTCTATAATCACTATTATCCCATTGACTCTCTAATATTTTTCAATTTCTTGAAGTCATCCTGCAACTTAGATCTAACTTCTCCGCTGTAAATAGCGGCAGCGGGATGATAAGTTATGAATAATTTGCACTTGGCGCGGGGATAATCTACTAAAGAGCCATGTTCCTTCCAAAGAGATACGGGCTTTCCTAAAAGGGCGCTTGATGCTATTCTTCCCAATGCAACTATGATCTTTGGCTTTATCATTCTAATCTGTTCAAAAAGATAACCTATGCATGAATTTATCTCATCTTCACTCGGATCTCGGTTATTTGGAGGCCTGCACTTTACTACGTTTGTAATATAAACATCTTCTCTTTTAAGCTCGATACTCTCTATCAGTTCATCGAGAATTTTTCCTGCTCTCCCCACAAAAGGTCTTCCCATTTTATCCTCATGTAATCCGGGTGCTTCTCCAATGAATATTATTTCCGTTCTTTTGCCTCCTTCCCCGATTACTATGTTGGTTCTCCATTTGTGCAAAGGACAGCGTCTACATTTATTTATCCTTTTTACAATCTCTTCCATGTTCTTTCCACTCCCCTCATCTAAATAAGTCTTGCGAAATCCTAGAAGTTATTTTCATATCAGGTTCTGATAGTTTTTTAAAATTATAAGCAGCTTATAGAAAAGATTTTTAACCAAAAAATATTCAGTAATATGGGGAAGGCGGTGGAAAACTGTGAATTTTCTATATTCAGGTTGAAAACCTACAAAACTCAAGATTTGTATCTCCATGCATTTTCAAATGGAAAGCAAGATTTTATAGCGTGATTTGAGTGGAAGAAAGAATTTGTAGGTGTATAAAATGCGGTGAATACCTTTTCACCGCAAGACGTAAGGAAACAGCCTTGTTATGGAACATAGAAGGCTATAAAGATAACGGGATCTATATACCCCACATAGGATGGCTATGTTTGGATCATTTTAAAAAAGAAGGATTAATTCATGAAAATTATGTTAAATATTATTCTTTCGAAATCTATCCTCTAAACAGAAGAATATACGTGCTTGAAAAGCTATCATTCTCGGAGAATGCTTCTAACTTGAGAGTCTATTCTCTTAAATCATCTAAACCTGTATCTGATTTCTGGGGAAGTTATGAAGAGATTAAAGAAGACGAGACCTTTTTTGATAAGAGGCTAACAAAAATTAAAGATCAAGTGGAAAGGAAAATCTGGGTAATTTAGTGAAAAATTAACTTTGATTCTTGATTCTCTTAAGATCTCTGTACAAAAGATATCCAAATATGGTTTTAAATGGAAGATAACAAACGAAAAATAAAAGGATGCCTAAGGGGATAAAGGAAAGCAAGGTCTCCGCAAGTGAAGAAAACAGCCAAAGCATAAATAATCTAGCAAATACAGGAAGAAAATATCCTGTAACCAGAGTCTTACTTCTTGATAGAGAATTAAAAACGTCTTTCAATGTGTTATCTCCCAATCTCTCAAATACAACTACATAGGGAAAAAAGAAGTACCATGTATAAAAGAGGATACCAGGAATGATAAGTAAAACAAAGCCAAATGTCACAAGAGTACCATACGCTACGAACAATATTAAAAAGAGCAAAATTAGAGAAAAACCCTCTTTCAGAGAATTGGAGATAACATCCTTTTCATTCAAATTTTTTACAGCAGATACAAGACTTGCGTATATCCATGAATACGCAGGGAGAAGAATTAAGATCAAAAAAAATGAGATAGCGATAATAAACATTAAGATGATTTTTTCCGGCAGTATCCCTGATAAAAGAGCGATTGATGCAAAGAGCATGCCAAAAATAAGCACGCCAGATACAAAAACGATGATGAAAATCGATGATATAGGTATAAAAACCTTAAAATTATCCTTGAAGATGGCGAAAGTCTGTTCAAAAAGATCTATTATTCCTGAGAGCGATTTCTCCGAACTGTCCATTTTCTTATCCATTAATTTTTACCTGACCCACTCAGTGTATCCGCACTGACCACAAGATAATCTGTTCTGATGGGTTGCCATGAATACTCCAGGCCCGCATCTAGGACAAAATTTGCCCTTGTAATCAATCTTTCCTTCTTTTATTGAATACTTTTTCCATTTCATTCTTCCCTCTCCTCCTTTTCCATGGTATTCTTCCTTATCTTGTGTTTTGGTTCAACAAATTTCATTCTCTCAACAGAATTGTACACTTTTGCGTATCCTTCAGTTACAGGTTTTCCAAACTGAGTATTTAATGAATCAATGATGAGCAATTCTTTATCCGCCCTTATAAGAGATGATAGTTTATTCAAGACTTCTTCTCTCTTAGGAGTCGGTCCTTTTTCATGAATTATCTTGAATCTTACTTCTTTTCTCTTGAGCAAAGGATTATCTTTCTCTTCAATTATCTGAATTTCCATTCTCCAATACCTCCATTTTTTCTACAAGATGTTTCGCAAGTCTCTTTTTCTCTTCTGTTACCTCAACAAGCACCAAGCCTTCTTTTGGCTGTCCATAACAGATGCATGCATCCTCTGCAAGTAAAGCAGCTGGCACAACTGCAAGATCTTCCTCCCCTACAACAAAAAGTCTCACAGGTTTATCTTTTTTTAGGGCACGTTCTATAGAAAGCCAAAGGTCTTTAGTTATGTGTCCCGCTGGATTGATGCATTCCTCGTTTATTGCGTCGAAGTCAGGCGCTTCAGTTATATTTCTTTCTGCTTTTCCATCCACGATGGATAAATCTGGAATCAAACCAACTTTTAGCAGATTTCTCACCGTTATGTCACCCACAGCAATTACTTTTGAGTATTTTTTCTTTTTTATGATTTCCTTAACCTGTTTTGCTGGTTTCAGACCTTCTCCTTTATATATGGTGCCCCAAGGTTGTTTACATTTTTGATCTGCCAGACTAGCAGGCATTCTGAGGGTATACTTACCGTACTCTGAGAGCATATCTACCCGCCAACTCCACGTTCATTGCCTTGGCTATTTTTGAATTCTTTGGATCGAATATAATAGCCATGCCACCCCATTCAGAGGATAAATTTCTCTTCTTGCATACTGGACATATATTTTCCTTCTTTAGAATTACATGACAGTCTCGACATACTTTTTCCCTAGTCACTTCTTCTCCTCCTTCTCAGCCTTTATCCACTCGATCTTTCCCAGTCCTTTTTGCCTCATTGTCAACCCAATCTTGCTTTCCCTCAGTTCTCTTGGATTTAAACTAACGGCTACAACCCTTGCTCTAACTTTGTCCCCCTCTTTCAATGTTTTGTGCGTTTCCTTTCCGATTAATGCGCCTCCTTTAGAATCGTGAACTATATAATCCTCCATTATTTGAGAGATGTGAATAAGTCCATCTAAAGGACCTAACCTCACAAACGCTCCGAAATCAACTATCTCTACCACTTCTCCCTCCAAAACCTCCTGCATATCCGGTTTAAATGTCAGTGCATCGAATGTTACTTCATGATAGGCTGATCCATCCCCAGGGGCTATTTTTCCGATGCCGATGTCTTTAATATTTGAGATTAATATGATTACTCCAAGTTCCTTATCTAATATACCCTCGTAGGTCTCTCTGAGGATATCCTTTATCACACTCTCAAGATCTTCTCCAAATCTTTCAGGTGGAACCGCAACTATGTCCTTGATGGTAACAATTCGGTACATCAATACACCCCAAGCCTAGTCCATCCTTATGTAAGCGCCTTGCGCCAAATATAATGTCTTTACTCCTTTTTTCCTTAATTTTTTTCTTAATTCCTTGTCTGTAGTTGCCACAACTGTGTTTTCATTTATGAAATCGAAAATAGCGATATCTGGTTCTCTTTCTGCGGGTAGAATTTCGCAACGCCCTATCAACTCAAGGCCAATTTTTGCTATCTTTTTCTCAGATCCCTTTGCATTCTCGACTAAATTCTTCAGTTCCTTTTCAGTGGTGGACAATACAAAAAGTTTATGATTCGCACATAATTCCCTGTCAATTTCCTTAAATATATCTATTCCAAGTCTTCCAGGGAGCATAAGAAAATTTGTATCAAGTATCACCTTAACATAAGATCCCATGACCGATCAATCTCCATCTTTCGCCTATCTTTCTGCTAATCGCTAGTCTATCATTTGTTTGGCCACAAATTGGTAATCTAAGCAGTAATTCTAGGTAATTATCTTTTACAGAAGTAACCGTTCCTAGTGTGGTCGAAGTGCCCAGATTTAGCATCAAAAGTTCTCCTTTCTTGATAGGTAAAACTTCTCTCTCCTCTTTTGTTCCGACAACTCTTTCAAGAAGATACGCCTCGAGAGAAATTTTGCTCAAAACAGGTGGAAGGGTATCGGGTTTTCCCGCTACCTTACCAGCTAGCCCGTCTGCCTTCGTTAAGGTAGAATCCAAGCCTGTTGCAATTCCTAGCAATCCTCCAGGACGTGCTACCTTGATTTTTCGACCGCCATGCATTATGGACTCTACATCTGTAAAGATGGATTCGTAACCCTTTTCCCTTTTTTTCTTTTCTCCAGGTTTTATTTCGATTTCATCTCCAACTGCTACCTTGCCTTGTGAAAGAGAACCTCCTATTACTCCGCCTACAAGATCTTCAGGCCTTGTACCGGGTTTATTCACGTCAAAAGATCTGGCTATATACATCTTCCATGGTTTTTTCTCGTCTCTCTTAGGAGTAGGAAGGTATTCTTCTATGGCCTTTATAAGTACATCTATGTTTGCTCTGTGCTGGGCAGCCACAGGAATAATCGGAACGTCTTCTCCCAAATTTTGAGATACAAAACTCTTGATTTCTTTATAATTTTTTAATGCTTGCTCTTCTGTAACTAAATCAATTTTGTTTTGAACAACCACAATGTTTTTTACTCCTATAATATTCAGTGCCACAAGATGTTCTTTTGTTTGCGGTTGAGGACAGGGTTCGTTAGCAGCTATAACGAGTATTGCGGCATCCATCAATGCTGCGCCAGACAACATGGTTGCCATAAGGGTCTCGTGTCCCGGTGCATCTACAAAAGAGACCATCCTGAGAAACTCGGTTGGGGATCCATCTATTGGACATACCTTTTCAGTGGTGTAGCATTGGGGCTCATCGCAAGTGGGACACTTATAGAACTCAGCGTCAGCATATCCCAATCGGATTGTAATGCCCCTTTTTATCTCTTCACTATGTGTATCTGTCCATATTCCAGATAAAGCCTCTGTTAATGTAGTTTTGCCATGATCTATGTGTCCTACCATTCCGATGTTAATTTCAGGTTGTTTACTCTTTGCTATCTTTATCACCGCCCATCAATTCATCTAAGGGCTTTTTTCCATGTTCTACTACCTTCGCATTTATTTGAACGATTGCATCAGATATAGTATTGCCTCTAACGGTTTTTCTTCTCCTAATCCCTTTCTCCTTTGGATTATATCCTGGTCCTTTACTAATTAAGATTCTTTTTCTACCGGTTCCAGGAATATCTCTCCTCATTGGGAAGCCATCTTTATCGCTCCCGCCAGTAATCTTTAGTTTGTATCCTTTGAGTCCAATGATAGATCCATCTATCGTGTCCCCTATCTTTGTTCCCAGCAAAACGTCAATCTTTTCTATGTTGTACTCATAACTTCTTTGCGTCGATGGATCAGATATAATTATCTTAGTCATAGGATTCACCCTTCCTTTTCTTTTCTATTATACTTTTTATCTCTTGAAGTACACCTAACTCATCATTGCTCAATTCGTCTAGGAATTTATCGAATTTGGATAAATGACCATTTGGTATGAATACATAAAGAAAATCACCTTCATTTATGTTTCTTCCCACTACAGCCCCCTCTATAGCGATGGCAACCCTATCTCCCTTTTTCGCTATGCTTATGTTCTCTCTCTCTTCTTGAATGCTCCTTATTTCTCCCACTATGGATCCATTAGATTGCATGAGTTTATATTTTGGACGTATGGATCCCGAAATCACTTCTATACCCACAATCGCTGGCTTACTGGCCCTGAATATGTGATTTGCAAGAATTTGAATCTTTCCAGGCTGTGTTAAGGCTTCAAATTCTTTTCTTCTTTCCTCTAATTTTGATTCTTCTACCCACCTTTCGTAATCTTCTATGAGTCTATATATGACATTATCCTGAAATATTTTTACACCGGTTCTTTCCGCTTCTTCCAATGCGTCATGTAATATTCTTACATTGAAGGCAATTATAACTCCGAGATAAGGGTCATTGAGATTGACAGAATAGGCTTCTATTACATCTCTTTTCGATACATCACCGACATCTGCCTTTCTTATGGGTATGCCTAATTTTCTAAGCTGACCTATTGTGGCTTCAAGGGATCCTAAGGTATCTGCCTTTAAAACAACTCCCTGACTTTCTGTTTCAATTCTTATTCCTTCTATTTCAGAAATTATACTCTCTTTCACAGATTCCAAATCTTCTTCAACTACCAACAAAGGGGCACCAGCGATCACGTTTTCTAGACCTTTTGCAACGATCTTAACTCCGCTAGCAGCATAGACTTCATTGAATCGTTGAAATTTAAACCTGGGGTCTCTAATTTCATCCAAAGGTCTTGGTTTTAGGAGTGCCTTCACCTTGGTAACTACTACTCCATCTAATCCACCGATAGCTATCTTATCTCCCCTCTTTATAGATCCATCATACAGTATTACATCCAACGTTGTTCCTAACCCATGTTCTTCCTTTACTTCCATTACTGTGCCCTTTCCGGGTCCTGAAACCTCTATTTTGAGACTTTCCGTTAGATACTGCTGTGCAAGTCCAATCAAAACCATGAGAAGTTCAGGTATACCTTCACCCGATTTAGCGCTTACCGGAACGATTGCAATTTCCCTTGTAAAATCTTTCACTCGATCAAATCTCTCAGAACTAAAGTCATATTTGTATAGTTCACCAACCAGACTGTAAAGTTTCTCGTCTATTTTCTCCCTTACAAAACTGCTTTGATTTTTTAAAGAGGCGAGAAAAGTCGAGTTTTCTTTTGCTTGCCACCCGTATATCATGTCTATCTTATTTGCTGCTACCACAAATGGAGTTCTGTAGTGTTTAAGAATGTTTAGAGACTCGATGGTCTGGGGTTGGATCCCCTCGTTTATATCTACAACCAAGAGAGCAAGATCTGCTAATGCCCCTCCTCTCTTCCTGAGAGTAGTAAATGCCTCATGACCGGGTGTATCTATGAAAAGAAGACCAGGAATTCTTATTTTGTATTTAGACTCATCTATTAAACCCTTGCATATATCCTTGATTGTCTCGATTGGTATTTCTGTAGCGCCTATATGCTGCGTTATTCCTCCGGATTCCTTCTGTGCTATCGCAGTTCCTCTTATTTTGTCTAGAAGAGTGGTTTTTCCATGATCTACATGACCAAGAACAGAAGTAATAATCTGTCTTATTTTCAAATCTACACCTCATACAACCAGTCATCATCTGTTCTTCTGTAGTTATATATTTCCTCTTCTGTAAAAAATAGGGAAATCTCTCTTTCCGCATTCTCTAGAGAATCAGCAGCATGTATAACGTTTCTTCCAACATCAATTGCAAAATCTCCGCGTATAGTTCCTGTTAAAGCATCTTTTGGGTCTGTAGACCCGATCATGTCTCTAACTACCTTTACCACATCCTTTCCTTCAACTACCATGGTCAAAACAGGAGAAGAAGTTATAAAAGAAATTATCGACTCAAAAAACGGCTTATCCTTATGTATTTCGTAAAGTTTTTCCGCGAGCTCTCTATCAATCCATACCATCCTCATTCCAGAAATTTTAAGGCCTCTTCTCTCTATACGTCTTATAATTTCGCCCATTAGTCCTCTTGAAACTCCATCTGGTTTTATCATGACGAACGTTCTTTCCATACTCAATCTTTCCCAAACCTTTTTTCATTATTATCTAAATTTTATTGTTATCTGAACCGTTCTATCTAGAATAAGATGTCCATTTTACCTTTCTTGGTATCCTCTTCAACTTCAACATGTTTTTTTCGCACTTAGAAGAACAAAAATAGAATATGGTACCATCATTCTTTACAAACATCTTTCCTGTTCCTGGTTTCATATCATTTTTACAGAATGAACATTTCCTTTTCTCAGGCAAAAATATCACCTAAGGGGCTGATAGTTTCTTTGCCTCTCTCTCGGTTTCCATTAAGGCCAGAATGTCTCCCACTCTCACAGGACCCATTACGTTTCTTGTAAGTATTCGTCCCTTATCCCTACCTTCTAGTATCTTACATCTAACCTGAATCACCTCTCCTGTCATTCCAGTTCTTCCCTTGATTTCTATAACCTCCGCTGGAGTTGATTCTTCAGTCATTTAGATCCTCCTATGTCTTTAAATCTTCAATTTTACTTACTATTTCCTCTATCAATTCTTTTGCATCTCCTGGTTTGACAATCGCTACTGCTGAAGAAGAAACATCTATTCCAGCAGCACTTCCTAAATCAAACTTCTTTGGAACGTATACATAGGGTGTCTCCTTTTCCTCGCATAGAATTGGCAGATGCGCAACAATCTCAGGAGGGTCAACATCCTCAGCTATGATCACTAATTCGGCTTCTTTTCTCTCTACTGCTTTAGTTGTTTCATTAACTCCTTTTTTAATCTTTCCAGTTGTTCTTGCTAATTCTACTGCCTCGTAAGCTTTTTCATAGATATCTTTCGGAACTTCAAATCTAACATAAACGGCTTTTGCCATAACGAACTACCTCCTTTAGGGTATTTCCCCTCATCAGTCATTGTATAGGTCTTCTCTACAATAATGTATTTAGTTCTTAAAACTTTCGTTCTACTACAAAATCCGCTAGCTTGAGCAATATTTCCTGTGGCTCTGATTTAGGAAGTGTATTAATGCATTTTTTTGCCCTGTTAATTAGATTTTTTGCCTTATTTTCCGCATACTCTATTGATTTTGTCTTTTCAAGTATTCTTATAATTTTATTTAATTCATCGTTCGGAAAATCTTTACCAAGTCGATTCAGTAAAAATTCCCTATCTTCTCCTTCAGAGTTTTCCAATGCGTGCAGAATAATCAAATTTTTCTTTCCCTTCTTGATGTCGCTCCCAACTGGTTTGCCTAGCTCAGACCTTTCCCCCACGATACCAAGCAAATCATCCTTTATCTGGAATGCTATTCCAAGGTATTTACCGTAATTTGCTACCTGATTTACCTGTTCCTCCGTGCCTTTTGCAACGATTGATCCAGCCATTGCTGATGCGCTTAACAATGAAGCCGTTTTCTTTTCCACCATCTCGAGATACTCTTCCTCTTTGACGTCCCATCTCTTTTCAAATTCTAAATCCATCGTTTGGCCTTCACATATGATTACTGCTGTTCTTGCTAAGAGATTTAATATCTCCTTCGATATTTGTGAATCTAGACCGCTTGAGGAAATCAACTCAAAGGCTAGTGCGAATAAGGTATCTCCTGATAGTATTGCGATTGGAACGTCCCATTTCTTATGAATTGTTGGCAATCCTCTCCTAAAATCATCATCGTCCATTATATCATCGTGAATAAGGGTGAAGGTATGTATGAGTTCAAAAGCAGCTGCAACAGGTAATGCTTCCTCTTCATTTCCTCCAAGCGCAAGGCAAGACAAAATTGTAAGGGATGGTCTTATTCTTTTTCCTCCAGCCTCAATTAGATGTCTTGATGCCTTATAAAGATTAGTCGGTTCTTCTCGCCCCTCAAAGCAAGAAAGTATTACTGGATCTACCTTCTTTGATTTTTCTTCCAATATGCTAAGAACATTAATCTCATCCAATTTCAAAACCCCTCGCCATTATATACTCCCGTGTCTTTCCGCAGACCACAATATGTTTACTTTTTAAGTCCTTTATTGTCTCGGCATTCAATAAATACATGACTGCCTTGAGTTGAAGGATTATTTCTTCCAGGTATTCCTTAGTTTGTTTTTCTCCCTTTATGGCTCTTTCAAGGACGGGTAATGCTATTCCTGCCGCGTTTGCCCCCAATGCTAGGGCTTTTGCAATATCCAAGCCAGTTCTTATTCCTCCTGTCGATATTATCTGGGTATCTGGCAGTGCTCTCCTCACCTCAAATGTAGAAATTGCTGTTGGTATGCCCCAGTCCCACAGAACTTCTCCCAACCTTTTTTTCCTCGGAGATTCTTTAGCTCTATAGGTCTCTACAGCAGAGAATGAAGTGCCTCCTAAGCCTCCAACATCTATTCCGGAAAAACCCATCCTATCAAGTTCGAGGGCATTTTCATATGAAATCCCCGCTCCAGTTTCTTTTGCAACGCATGGATATCTTACTTCTTTTATAATTCTTTTCAACCTTTCCTTCAATCCCTTGGTTTCTACATTTCCTTCCGGCTGGACTACCTCATGCAAAGGGTTGAAGTGTATCGCAAGCACATCAGCTTCTATCTCCTCTACAGCCTTGTTTGCTTCTTTGGAGGTGTATTCCATGAACTGTGAAACGCCTAAGTTTGCAAAAAGCAATACGTCCGGGGCCTCGTCTCTCACCTTATATGTGTCCATTAAATTCTCTTCTTCCATTCCGGGTCTTTGGCTTCCAACACCCATTCCCAGACCGAGATCCTGCACGGCTCTTGCTATGTTCTTATTAATTTTTTTTGTATTTTTATGTCCGCCCGTCATTCCGGCTACGATTATTGGAGCAGATAGTTTTTTTCCAAATAATTCGCAACTACAGTCTATATCTCCGAAGTTTATGTTTGGAATGCACTCATGAACGAAATGGACATCCTCAAATCCTGTGGTTCTCCTGCTCTCTACGTTCTCTTTGAGGCAGATATTGATGTGTTCAAGTTTTCTTTTTTCCATGTCTTTCTTTCCCATAAACTTTCCTCTCAATAGTTGTATATGGTCCCTTCCCCTCCAATACGAGTTTTATAACATTTTGGCGCATTCCGTTTGCAACAATAACATTTGAGTATTTGACAATTTTCTGTATTTCCTCTAATTTTTTTTTCATGCCTCCAGTTACATCTTTGCTATTTAAATAAGATTCTTCCAATTTAATTTTGTCCAAAAATTTCCCATCTAATTCTCTTATCAGCTTTGCATCATCGTATTTTTTTGGATCTTTTGTATAGATACCATCTACGTCAGTCAAGAATATCACGTCCATTCCAAATTCTTTTGCCAAAAAACTGACTATTTGATCACCAGATAATATATCTGCTCCCTTTTCCGAATCTAAAACTACGTCGCCGTGTAAAAGTGGTACAATCCCCAATTCAATCATATTCCTTATTGTTTCAATGTAGATTCGATGAACCTTACCTTTCTTGAGAATAACAAGGGATGAGGGAGATACGCCTACTACATGAACACCCTCTTCAATAAAACACCTTGATATCATGAAGTTCAATTTTCTCATGCCACAATGGATTTTTGCAAAACCTTCACGCGAAAATTTCTCTCTAATTTTGAATTTTCTGGCAATAGGATGGCCAAATGATCCTCCTCCGTGAACAAGAATCAAATCATCTTCTATTTCTTTTATCTCCCTTGCAAGTCTCCTTATGGTATCTTCCCTAAAGCTGTAATCCACATTCTTGTCGGATATCACTGATCCGCCTATTTTAATTATCACTCTAATCTTACTCCTTCTTTGGAAATAGAGGAAATAAAAGAAGAGTATCCTGCTTCTCTTATCGCTTTTACCACGTTATTTTCTTTTCCTGGAGCATATGCGATTATACAGCCGCCTCCTCCAGCTCCGGTCATTTTTGCTCCCAAGGATCCTTCTCTTCTTGCTAAGTGTACGAGCTCTGAGAGTTCTCTTGTTACAACACCCAAGGAATCTAACAGTCCGTGATTTATGTCCATGAGTTCGCCTATCTTATTATGATCCTTGTTTTTCAATGCATCCAGTGCCTTAAGAGTAATATTTCCGATAGAAGCGATAATCCTATCGATTATTTCCGGATTTCTTTCTCTTCTCTCTCTTACCATAGAGACCAACTTACCCGTATCTCCCTTTATTCCAGTGTTGCCTATCACCAAGGGTAAATTTACATCGATTAGTCTTACATCCGAGCCCTTCACCAAAATTCCTCCTCCATATGTTACAACAGAAGTATCTATTCTACTAGCTGCTCCTTGGACTTCCAACTCGACTTCGTATGCAAGTTCAGAGATTTCTTTTATTTCTAATGGTTCTTTTAAAAAATTAGAAAGTGCACATATAGTAGAAGCTACAACAGAAGCCGAAGAACCTAATCCAACACCCACTGGGATGTTAGAATCTATTTCCAAGGAAAAATTTTTTTCCTTACCTATTTTTTCGAAGGTTTTGTCTATGGCAGTAAGGATGTATCTCAACTCGCTCTTATTTCTCATATTTTCTCTGTCTAAAATTGCATCAACGTCTGTTTTAATAACGTCTCTTGACTTAATCTCGATTTTATCGCTCTTAGATATTTTTGCTTTTGTTCTTAAATCAATTGCGCAAGCGATGCTAGGCTCGCCGTAGACAACCGCATGCTCTCCAAACAGGATAGTCTTGGCGGGTGCAGAGGCCACAATCAAAATTATCTCCTCATAACAATAGAGGCGTATCCCACTACCCTAGACCTATCTCCTGTAATATCCCCGCTCGTCGCATACTTCAACAATGAACTCGTTTTTGCGCCGAGTTCTTTTGAGGCAATAAGGGCAGATATGGTAGGTCCAGTACCGCACATAGATATGCTTTCTGAGTATACGACTTCGCTTAACTTCAAAGGATCCATATCAACTATCGCTTTGATAGCGATATTATCCTTCTTTCTTGCTACTTCATGAGGTTCGTAATGTGAAAAATCTGTACTTGCCAAAACAATAGTTTCCCTGCCTAACTTTTTTGTAACTTTAGATATTGCTTCTCCCAGTTCCTTACAAGTATCAAAATCTTGCATCCACGTTGTAATAGCTACTATAGAGAAATCACCATAGAGTTCCTGTAAAAAAGGAAGTTGAACCTCAAGAGAATGTTCGTACATATGGGCATCGTCATCTACATCGAATCCTAGTGAGCTTAAATCCTCCACGAATTCTTCATCAGTATTTACTCTCCCAAGAGGGGTTTCCCAACTCTCACTGCTCAAAGCTATTCCTGGACCCATTCCTCTATGATTAGGTCCTATGATGACAAAAGTCTCAGGTTTTCCGTCTGATCCAATTTCATAGTAAGCAAAAGCCGCAACAGGTCCTGAATACATGTAACCTGCATGAGGTACTACCGCCCCAACTATTCTTCTATCTTTACCTATCTCAGGGATTTTTCCGGGTCCAAGTCTATGGAGATAGCAACTCTCTATTGCATCTTTCAGTGCTTTTTTACCTGAAGGATAAAATTGACCTGCAACATAAGGTTTTCTCATATTTCACCCTCACTCAAAATCTTCAAGCTGGTATGAAAACTCATCGTCTTCTTTTATTTCTCCTCTTTCCTTCATTACCTCCCTCGCCAGGACCCAATATACTAGCATAAGTGCTTTTCTCCCTTTGTTATTCGTAGGAACTATTAGATCGATATTTTTTGTTGCATTATTGGTATCGCACAATGCTATTACCGGAATTTTGATCTTTTGAGCCTCTTTTATTGCCTGCGAATCCCCCAATGGATCCGTTACCAACAACAACTTTGGTTCTATGTAGCCCTGATAATTTGGATTTGTGAGCGTCCCGGGTATGAACCTACCTGGTATAGCGATTGTGTTTGTGATCTCTGCGAATTTCTTTATTGGATTGAATCCATACTGTCTTGAAGAAACGACCAGCACTTCCCTTGGGTTGTATCTGGCGATCAATTTCGCCGCAACCCTTAATCTTTCGTCAACCTTCTTAATGTCAAGCACGTACAATCCATCAGGTCTAACCCTGTAGATAAATGGTTTCATGTCCTTTGTTTTTTGTTGCGTGCCAATATGGATTCCGGCTGCAAGATACTTATCCAAAGGTACCAGCAGTCCTTCCGCTTCTTCCTCCATATTCAGTCTCCTTTTCTATTTTTTTCCTCCCCTCCACCTTTTATAAAGGTGGATCAAAGG
>JBHIEG010000029.1:0-19161 GCA_046760505.1 Candidatus Hydrothermarchaeota archaeon | reverse complement strand
ATCTTTCTCCCTTATTTTCGAAACGAAGAAAGCTGTAATTACAAATCCCTCTCCATTTAAATGTTTAGCGATTAACAATAAATACTTTTCACTTATAGGAGTTTCCCTAAATAACTTGTAGTAATGGTAGTTTTCCTCTTTAGGTGAATGGTAAACAAGGTCAGGTTCTTCCAGGGTCAATATCATTTTTCGAGTTTGCACGTCCATTTCTTTGTGCCTAGTTCTTGTATGTGCCCATTGAACTTCTGTGAGCCTAATCTTCCTTTCCAACCTTGATTTAACATTAAAAATAACCATGTATATGATTAGAGATGGAATTTATATTTAATTACTTATTCTAAAACGAATGCTTTGCTGAATCTTCTTCCATTAAACTTTTGCCTTTTCTTGTGATAATCCACTGGTTCTGCCTTCCGACCTTCTTTCCTTTCACTAATCCTTCAGATGTTAATTTCAGAAGATGGATCTGAGCTGTGTTCCAGGGTATTTTAACCTCTTTGGCAACCATTTCGGTCGTTACCGGCCAGTCTTGGTTTTTTAGGAACTTTAGATATCTTAAAACCATTCCAAGAAATAGGGAAATTTAATAGTATAGGTAATTTCTCAACATAATTTTATATTATTATTCCCATCATAAGACTGAGAGGATGGCATGAAGAGATTGTCCATAGGTTTAGTTTTTGTAGTGATCCTTCTCGTTACAGTATCAATACCCACCATCTCAGAGGAGAAGACGCAGAATCCTGAAAAGAAGAATTATACGAAGTCCTTTTGTTATGGTTGTCACGATGTGGCTCACAGCATTCATGCAGATGTATGGATAGGCTGCTCAGATTGTCATGGCTTTTTGCCTAGCGTAGAGATACCTGAATGTGTAAAATGTCACTCTCCACCCATACACGAAATCCACGAAAGACCAGCAAGAGAGAACTGCACAACATGCCATGGTGATGTAACGGAATTGCATGTTAAGGTGGGAGAAGTCATATGTGCTAGATGTCATGGAGCAGATGTTGCAAAGATACATGGTGGAGCTTGTGCAATATGCCATCAAAGTCCTCCTGAAATAGTTAAACCTACCGTAGAGGAGGACAAGATAATTTGTCAAGCATGTCACGCAGACAACCTGCTGAGAATACATCACGAAATAGCTAAAGGCAACGAATTATGCTATAAGTGTCATGGAACAGTTCACTATATTCATGCAAAAAAGAGATTAGAAAAAGAAGGAAAGAAAGGGCCCACTTGCGAGAATTGCCACGGAACTATCGAGATCACGATACCAGAGTGTACGAAGTGTCACAAGCCCGATGTAATACACGCGCTCGGGAAGCTGGTTTGACCTAGTGCTTTCTTCTTTTAAAAGTTAAAATAAAACTCTTCTACCGCTATCTCTCAGATATACTTTCTATTACAATAACAATACAAATAAAAGATTTAAGTATCAAAAACTAATATAAGATAGCCTTAATTTTTTATTAGCCTAAATGAAAAAGGGATTTAGAACTGAGGGAGCTGTCTTGTCTCCCGCACCATGGTACAATTCACACTCTCCCTACCTAGCCACTTGGATGGACAATCACTCTCTAAAGGAAAACCCGGATGCATCTCTTTGGGTCGGCATCGGAACCAAGAACAAAGGCTATCCGCTAGACTACTCTACTGTAAGAAGGAATATCGAAAAGTTCGGGAAGAAAGCAGGAATCAGCAAAAGAATATACTACCTCAACAGAAGAAATAGACAATATAACCACAGATAATAAATAGGGCGAAAAATGGCGTTATCAGTTCGCCCATCATTCATCATCTGGTATCAGTTTAGAAATTTCATCATGGAGGAGCATTCATCCGAACATTATTCCTACGGATTCTTTTACCTCTCCAATTCTACCATTTAATTTTAAGACTTTCTCAATGGCCTTGTGGAAGTCATCCATATAGACGGTATCTCTCTCATCTCTTATCGCGAACATGCCTGCTTCCGTGCATATGACCTTTATATCTGCACCCGTAGCCCCGTCGGTGATTTTTGCAAGGTTTTCTATGTCGATGTTTTCGGCATTCATGTTTTTTGTGTGTATCTTAAATATCTCCACCCTCGCCTCGTAGTTTGGCATCGGGACCTCTATAAGTCTGTCAAACCTACCGGGTCTAAGAAGAGCAGGATCTAAGATGTCAGGTCTGTTTGTTGCTCCAACAAACCTTACATTTCCCCTAGGATCAAATCCGTCCATCTCAGCGAGCAACTGCATCAGCGTCCTTTGAACCTCCCTATCTCCACTTGTTGCGCTCTCAAGTCTTTTTGCACCTATTGCGTCTAGTTCGTCTATGAATATTATACTTGGAGCCTTTTCCCTTGCAAGTTGTATAATTTCTCTTACCATCCTTGCGCCTTCTCCAATATACTTTTGGACCAATTCCGAACCAATAATTTTGATGAACGTGGCATCAGTTTCATGTGCTACTGCCCTTGCAAGGAGAGTTTTACCTGTGCCTGGCGGACCGTATAGCATCACGCCCTTAGGCGGTTCAATACCAATTTTTTCAAATAAATCTGGTCTTTTTAGGGGTAGCTCGACAGTTTCTCTTATTTCTCTTATCTGAGCTTTTAATCCACCTATGTCCTCGTATCTTGTGGGTGGTCGCTCTTCTATCTCCATTCCTCTAACGAATGGATCTTTCTCAGTTGGTAATGTTCCAATTATGGCGTATGATTGTTGGTTGAGAGCGACACGTGCCCCAGGGACAAGTTTCTTTTTGTCTACGAATTGAGAAATATTTACAACAAAATTGGGACCTGTTGAGCTTTTTACGATGGCTTTGTCATCGTTTAACACATCGATAACATTTGCCACAACCAGAGGAAGGCTTTTGAGCCTTTCTAACTCGCTCCTAAGTCTGCGAACCTCCCTTTCCATGCGCATTCTTTCGCTTTCGATATATTTTTTCTCATTCTCTAGTCTTCTGTGGTCTTCCTTTGCTTGGCTATATGCAGTTTCAAGTTGTTTTACTCTATTAAGTAGATATCTTGAAAAATCATCCGGGTCTTTACCCTTCGAATTTGGAGTTTCGCTTGACTTCACGTTATGCTCCTCCAATAGTTGTTTTGGAATTCTTTTGTTATAAGTTTTTTGTTGACAGTTGGCATGTAAACTTCGACAAATTTTATATCTACTCTCCTAAAATATATAAATTCAAACGGTGGTAGCTTGCATTGCGAGGTCTGCGGAGCAGAAATAAAAGGACAGGCCAGAGTTGTTTTCATTGAAAGGACCGAGATGAAGGTTTGTAATAGATGCAAGAAGTTCGCTGAAAAAAACACGATGAGAATTTTTAAACAACCCCTTAAAAGAACGATAAAACCAAAACCAAGAAAAGTTTCGAAGGAAGAATACGAGTTAATCGAAAATTACGGAACCACCATAAAAAAGGCTAGAGAGAAAAGAGAATGGACTCAGGAAGATTTAGCAAAGAGGTTAAATGAAAAAACTTCTGTAATAGCAAGGATAGAGACAGAAAAAATGATTCCAGACGAAAATTTGCTAAAAAAACTTGAAAGGTTGTTGGAAATAAATCTCAGACAGGAAATGAGAGAGAATCATTTGGGCGTGGCATCATCGGCAAGATCTTTAACTCTGGGAGATATTGCAAAGATCAAAAAGAAGGGGTAATAGATATCTCAGCCACCGAAAACTTCATTATCAATCAAGTATTTTCTAATCATAGATTTTATTCGGAGGTCTTTGTATGAAAATCCAAGGAACAGAGAGATTAAAGAGAGGATTCGCAAAGATGGTGAAAGGTGGAGTGATAATGGATGTTACAAATGCTGAGCAGGCAATTATAGCCGAAGACGCAGGAGCAGTTGCTGTAATGGCGCTAGAGAGGGTTCCAGCAGATATAAGGGAGGCAGGCGGAGTTGCAAGAATGGCAGATCCAGCCAAGATAATCGAGATTATGGATGCAGTGACTATTCCAGTGATGGCAAAATGCAGAATTGGGCATTTTGTAGAGGCTCAGATCCTGCAAGCATTAGGCGTAGATATGATAGATGAGAGCGAGGTACTAACACCAGCGGACGAAAAATTCCATGTAGACAAAAGAAAATTTGTCGTGCCATTTGTTTGCGGAGCAAGAGATTTGGGCGAAGCCCTGAGGAGGATCAACGAGGGCGCGGCGATGATAAGAACAAAGGGGGAAGCAGGAACTGGGAATGTAATGGAAGCTGTGAGGCATATGAGGCTCATAATGGGAACTATAAGGGATTTAAAATCGAAGGATAGGCTTGAGTTGGAAAAGTATGCGAGAGAGATTGCTGCTCCTGTGGAACTTTTGGAAGAAACGGTTAAGTTACAAAGATTACCAGTGGTTAATTTCGCGGCAGGAGGCATTGCCACACCTGCAGACGCTGCTTTAATGATGCAGTTAGGAGCAGATGGCGTTTTCGTTGGCTCGGGCATATTCAAGTCTCAGGATCCTCCGGCAAGAGCAAGAGCAATCGTAGAAGCAACCGCAAACTACGATAAACCAGACGTCCTTGCAGAAGTTTCAAAGAACCTTGGAGAGGCTATGAGAGGATTGGATATAAAAACTCTAAGCGAGGATCAGCTCCTCCAGGTGAGAGGTTGGTAATGAACATAGGAATCCTTGCTTTGCAGGGAGACATCTCAGAGCATGCAGAAATAATGAGAAGAGCATGCGAAGAATTAGAAATCACTCCGAAAATTATCCCAGTGAAAAACAAGGATCATTTGCAAGATATCGATAGAATCATACTCCCTGGGGGAGAAAGCACCACCATAGGAAAGCTGCTTGTAATAAACAAAATGTTCGATGAGTTAAAAGAAAAGATTTCTGAGGGCTTGCCTGTTTTGGCGACATGCGCAGGCTTAATACTCTTAGCCAAAAAGGGAAACGGTGACATGGAAAAAACAAAACAACCCCTGATGAGATTGATGAACATTAATGTAAAAAGAAATGCCTTTGGAAGGCAGAGAGAATCTTTTGAGGCTGAAATCGAATTTCTACCGAAAAAGACTAAAATAACAGGGGTCTTTATAAGGGCCCCAGTAATTCTAGAAGTGGGAAAGGGAGTAGAGGTAGTAGCAAAGTATGAAGATCTCATCGTGGGAGCCAGAGAAAAAAACATGCTCGCTGTCGCCTTTCATCCAGAATTGACCGATGATACCACGATACACAAGTACTTTCTAGGTATGTAAGTTGGTGTTTTTTCTTGGTTGATATATTAATTCTGGACAACTATGGGCAGTACACCCATAGGATATACAGAACACTTCGCTATTTAAATGTGGAAGCAAAGATAGTGCCGAACACAATTTCTGTGGAAGAAATAGCAGAATTTGATCCTGTCGGAGTTATACTGAGTGGTGGTCCGGACCTAGACAGAGTAGGAAACTGTGAATCCATTGTAAAAGAACTGAATATCCCAATCCTTGGCATATGCTTGGGACACCAACTTATTGCAAAAACTTACGGAGGGAAGGTTGCAAGGGGAATGAAGGGTGAATATGCAGAGACCGAGATAATTATAGATAAGCCAGTAGGCATCTTGGAAGGATTAGGGAAAAAAATAGTTGCTTGGGCATCTCATATGGATGAAATAGAAGAAACTCCAAAGGATTTTGAGATAATAGCTCATTCCGAAGTATGTAAAAATGAAGCCATGATGCACAAGAAAAAAGACATTTTCGGCGTCCAGTTTCATCCAGAGGTGGCTCATACTCCAAAGGGTCCTGAAATATTCAAAAATTTCTTAAAGATCTGTAGAGAGTAATTTATCCGTTTTTTCGGGGCCTTTTTTTTCCAACGGCTATTTCCTCTCCTAACTCCCTTAGCTTTTCGATCAATATCGAAAGTTCTATAAGGTCGTGGATAAATTCGCCACGAATGTCAAGCAATCTATCCGCTTCTATTACAACAAAAAAACGCCAGAGATCTGGGTCTAAATGATAAATTCCAACCTTGTGTTTGAAATCGAGCAATCTGAGTAAATGCCTTAGATATTTTTCTCTCTCGTTTTTTATCCGTGAGTATAAGATCCTGACGCACTCCTTTGAGATCTTATCTATAATTTCCTCTGAAAAACTAAATTCGGAAGGAATCTCAATACTACCAAGGACTGCATACATTTCCAGTTCTGTTCCAAGCCATATGCTTCTTTTTATGGATTTTTTCTTTTCTTTTTCGAGTTTAATTACCCCCTCGCTGCTTAATACCTCAAGTATCGAAGAATCCAACGCCTTTTTGTGAAGGGCTTTTAGGAAGTTTGTTTCTTTTTTTTCAAAGTACGGAACTACTTCGTAGAGTCCAAAAAACTTTCTTCTGTTTTTTACTTCTTCTATTGCAGTGGAGATCATCGTTTCAATCTCTTTGGAGTCTCTATCTTTAGATAAATAAAGTTTGAGATCCCTCCCCAGTTTTTCGGTAACTTCTCTTAACTCAGCGAGTTGATGCTTGGAGTAAAGAGAATCAGGCAAGTTCTGAACAACGTCATGTATGTTGGCGTAAGTCTCTATCAATTTGAGATCTTCGTCCTGCTGGTAGATACTTGCCATCCCCACCACGCCATCTTGGTAAAAGATTCACAAAATTTTTTTCCGATTGCTTATTTTCCCCTCACTTTTGTTTAACCCCTATTGAGTTTGTAGAATATAACCTTTTTCAGTAACGATAAATCATGATAAAAAATTTCGAAATCAATTGGTGAAAAATTGTTTGTGAAATTGCTCGGGAATAAAATCAATAGAACTTAGCGATTATTTGTAAGAGAAAACCAGAGAATATAAAAGTCAAACCAATAATTCCAATATTTATCTCTTCCAGAAGAGATTCCTTTAATCGAGCCTTGTCTTCCTCAAAAATAGGTTTATAATCCGTAGAAGAAACAAGCTCTTTTATTTTTTCTTTGCTTTCAAAAAGAGGAAACATCAAAATGACTGCGCCTAAAAAATCAAAAAATAGTCCAATAATAGATAAAATTTCTGAGTAATCCATGTCAATCCTCCACCTTTTTAAATTCTTTAAGTTTTTTATCCAAATTCAGTGCATTACTTCTCACAGCCCAACATCGTATCGCTCTACCCATCAAACTTCCTTCTCAATTTCCAAAAACAGCATATTTATGTTTTTTAGTCTCAGATACCAAGAGGGAATTCTTTTTTTATAAATTTCACAACATTCTTTTCTCCATTTCTTCTTTTCGTCTTCTCACTTATTTATTTCTCTCCTCACCTATAAATATCTTTAAAGCCAAAAAAATCAATTTTTTGTTAGAAAATCCTTTTTTAACTTATTCATGTTGGTTTAAGTTTTTTAGTGGAGGGACACCGAAATTGAGGGTTCTTTTAATTTAAGAGTTATCTATAACTTTTATTTTACAAACTTTTTATAGGATTTCAACAAATTTATAGAAGGTTAAAATGAGGTGCAGGTGTAATTCTAAAGCCATATATTTCTCTAGGTCCTTGGGAGAGTGGCTCTGTGATTCTTGTTTCTGCGAATTCTTTGAAAAAACTGTAAAAAAAAGGATGAAAGAGTTTAAAATAGAAAATGAAAAGATATGTGTGGGAATTTCTGGAGGAAAAGACTCTACAGTTACCTTAAAAATCTTAAATTCTCTGGGATACGATGTGTTCGGTATATTCATTGATGAAGGCATACGGGGATACAGGGAAGAGTCAAAGAAGATCATTGCCAGGTTAAAAGAAGATCTACCGATTGTGGAACTAAGTTTTTACGATGAATTTGGATTTACATTAGACGAGCTAGTCGAAAAATTTGGTCCTGAAAAAGGTTGTTTCTATTGTGGAATATTTAGGAGGTATTTGCTTAACAAACACGCGAGAGAGTTGAAGGCTTCTTACGTTGCTACCGGTCATAATTTAGATGATGAAATACAATCTGTTTTTCTTTCTATAGGAAGAGGAGACTGGATGAGACTTCTCAAGATTGTTCCTAAATCAGACAAAATTCATGATAGGATGTTGCCAAGGATAAAACCACTATTTGACCTGAGCGAGAAGGAGGTAAAGATATATTCTCTCCTGAAGGGAATACCCTCTCATGACGGGGTATGCCCTTACTCAGGTCATGCATTGAGAGCAAAGATAAGAGAGATCGTAGATAGTGTAGAGATTAAGCAAGCCATTAAACACAGAATAATGGCCTCCATTGAAAAATTGCCAAGACTAAAATACGCAAGAGTCCTGACCTGCGAAAAATGTGGAGAACCTAGTTCTAGGAGAACTTGCAAGACTTGCGAAATGCTTGAGGAAATAAGAGGTTAATTAGTCAAGGCTTTTTAAAATCTTATCTAAATCAGATATCTTTATATCCATTGTTCCTTCGATTTTTTCACCTTGGGAAATATTGTACACCCTTAGATTTCTTTTTTTAACCTCGTATTCGATGAGGCGTCTTGCCCACTGGAGTTTTTTCCTCTTTATCGGATCTGCTTTTGAATTAGACTTAAGTTCTGGTTTTGAGTAGGGAGTAACTATGTCTCCAAAATCCATTCCACCAAGGATTATTGGATCGGCATTAAAATGGCTTGCAAGCATGAATGCCCTGTCCCCATCGGTGAAACCTCCGAAGTTGTGGAGTTTACCAAAAGGTATCCCCTGAGTAGTGCCTATTACATTGGTGAATCTTGGAACCAGAGTTCCGATCCTATCCATGTTATCCCCATGAGCATGAACCATTAGGGGGACACCAGACATGTTTGCCTTTAATAAATCCTCGAAAGCTCCATCTAGATCTGTAACAATAAGATTAGGAAGTTTTCCTTTAGAAATCAGGGGGGTTATAGCACCATTTGCTGCGATAATGAACTTTTTAGTTTTTTCTTTGGCCAAGAAATCAACCACATCATCCAAAGAGGGCCCTGCACCTAGTATAATACATGTTTTTTTGTTTATTCTCCTGCCTATATTGTACACCAAGCTCAAAGAATCTGAGACAAGAATAGAGTTGAGAAGAATCGCGGATAGATTATCTCTGTACTCATCGTATCCAAAGTCACTTAATATCTTCTTGTAAAAAGAGATCCACTCTATAAGTTCCGTTTTTATTCCTCCCTTGGAATCTGCTGGAACTCAAGATCTCTTTGTACTGTTATTACGTATTTATTTCCATTTATTTCCCATTCTTTCCTGTAACCCTTCAAATCTTCAAAGAGTAGTTCCCTTGATCTCGTCTCTGTCTTTATGAGTTCGATATTCTCTTCTAACATCTCTCTTATTTCTTCCTTAACGATGATACTTGATCTTATCATCTCCTCAACGCTAAGGTTTAACTCTTTTCTCATTTCCTGTATCCTGCGAATTACTTCCTTCGCTAAGCCCTCGGATTTAAGTTCTGGTGTTATTTTTCTGTCCAAGTATAATTTCATTTCTGGAGACTCCACTACTTCGAGCTCTTTTGGTAATTCTGTGATGAATTCGATATCTTCTTCTGTTAATTTTACCTCAGAGCCATCTGAAAGTTTAAGAACATAACCTTGAGATATTTTTGATCGAATAGATTCTCCATCAATTTCTTCCAGAGCCTTTTTTATCAGTGATGTCTTTCCTTTATATTTAGGACCTACAACATCAAATTTAGGCTTTATTCTAGTTCTAACCTCAGGGTGAGTTTCCTCTTCGGATAGGGTTATAACCTCTTTAACGTTTGCTTGCGTTTTCAGTATGTGTTCTAGTCTCCTAATTGCCTCAATTCTTTTCTTTGGAGCAGATATTGCAATTGATCTAACAGGCCATCTTAACTTCAGTCTCGCCTTTTGGCGCGCAGAATAGGAGAGTTCAACGGCAGATTTTACGATTTTCATATCCTCTTCAAGTCTTTCATCTATTAGATCCTCTTCGCATTGAGGCCAATCGCACATATGAACGCTTTCGAACTCGAAAACAATGTTTCTCATAAGGTTCTGATATATTGCCTCCGTTACATGAGGTGTAAAGGGAGCCATCAGTCTGGTAAGATTGCATAGGGTATACCAGAGAGTATAGTATGCTGCATTTTTATCAGGATCTTCCTTTTCTATCCATGCTCTCTCCCTGATAAGTCTAATGTACCACCTGCTCAAATCCTCAAGTATAAAGTCGTGAATGGCCCTCGTTACCTTATGTAACTGTAGTTCCTCAAAGTGAGATGTGGCCTCCTTAATTAGGGTGTTAATTCTGGATATCATCCATCTGTCTTCCTCTCTTAGATGGGAAGCGTGAGATTTGGAGGGTAGATAGTTGTCAAGAGCCATGTATGTTGTGGCGAAGACATATACGTTCCATAGCACATTGAGCATCCTACTTACCACTCTCACCTCGTCCCAATTAAAGTGAAGATCATCCCAAGGTGGAATCGTCCAAAGGAAATAAAACCTCAAGACATCTGCCCCGTACCTCTCAAATACAGATTCTGGAGTTACTACGTTGCCCAGTGACTTTGACATCTTCTTTCCTTCCTTGTCTAGGGTAAAACCATGCATAAGGACTTGATCATAGGGGGCCCTGTCAAGCGCGATTACTCCTGCGCCTAGTTGGGAATAAAACCATCCCCGCGTTTGATCATGACCTTCAGTTATAAAATCTGCTGGCCACCATTTCTCGAATTCTTCCTTTTTAGAAGGATAAGTCAATGAAGCCCAAGTTGCGGTTCCAGAATCCAGCCATACATCTATTACATCAGGAACTCTTTTCATTGTTGATTTACATTTACATTTTAATTTTATTTTATCCACCCAAGGTCTATGCAAGTCTATTTCATCTTCAAAATTAATTGCATATTTTTTGAGTTCATCCAATGAACCCACAATCTTTTTTTCATTGCATTTTTCACATATCCAGACTGGAAGAGGAATTCCCCAGTATCTCTGTCTTGATATGGTCCAGTCTTTTGCACTCCTTACCCAGTCCTTGAATCTACTGGCTCCTGCCCATTCAGGTATCCATTCTACTCTGTCTATCTCTTCCATCATCTTTCTCTTTAACTTGGTAATTCCCAAAAACCACTGTTCAGTCGCTCGGTAGATAATCGGACTCTTGCATCTCCAGCAGTGTCCGTATCTGTGCTCTATTTCTCCATGGTAAAACAAGGAATTTTTCTCTCTTAGATCATTTATAATCTCATCATCAGCTTTTTTTACGTATGATCCTTTATATTTACCTGCTTCCTCTTTAAATATTCCTTTTTCGTCTACTGGTGAAAAGATGGGAATATCGTATTCTTTTCCTATTTCATAGTCATCCGGACCATGTCCGGGAGCAGTATGAACGCATCCAGTGCCCTCATCTAGCTTTACGTGCGTTCCGGAGATTATCGCGTGAACATACTTTCCATCTACCGCCCTATGAAATGGGACCTCGTCTCTTAAGGGATGTTCATACTTTAATCCTAAAAGTTCGTTACCGTAGAATTCTTTCACAATTTCGTATTCTTTTATACCTGCTAGCTTAACAATGGACTCCAGGAGATCTTTTGCCAAAATTAATCTTTCATCATCGATTTTTATTTCTGCATACACGTACTCAGGATGCACACATACGGCTAGGTTCGCTGGAATTGTCCAAGGAGTAGTGGTCCATATTAGTATGTAGGTATTTTCTTCGTTCAGGACCTTAAACTTCACATAAATCGAGGGATCCCTTACATCTTTATATTCAATCTCTGCATCTGCTAGCGCAGTTTCACACCTAGGACACCAAGTTATTACCCTAAGGTCTTTATAGAGCAGGCCTCTCTCACCAGCACGCTTTATGCTCCACCACACGGATTCTATATAACTATTATCAATCGTCCTGTAAGGAGTATCCCAGTTTAACCATACTCCAAGTCTTTTGAATTGTTTGGTCATTTTTTCAAGGTTTATTAAGGAAAATTCTCTGCATTTCTTAAC
The DNA here is from genome assembly GCA_046760505.1 of Candidatus Hydrothermarchaeota archaeon. Taxonomy (GTDB): domain Archaea; phylum CAYFZR01; class CAYFZR01; order CAYFZR01; family CAYFZR01; genus CAYFZR01. The sequence goes on along the minus strand of JBHIEG010000029.1, from coordinate 7,253 downwards.
GAACTCATCGATACCAACTTTATCTTCTATTTCATGTTTACTCCTAATGCCTAGAAGCTCTTCAACTTTTACTTCTATTGGAAGTCCGTGCATGTCCCAACCAGCTTGATCCCTGACGAAATATCCTCTCATGGATTTATATCTTAGCACTGCGTCCTTTATTGTTTTATTGTATGCGGTTCCTAGGTGTATTTCCCCAGTGGTATAGGGAGGACCGTCACAAAAGTAGAATCTTGGTCCATTTTTTCTTCTTTCTCTGGTCTTTTCGTATATTTTCTCTTTATTCCACCACTCCTGAATCTTTAATTCATCTTCTTTGGAGAAATTTTTTTTCGCTGGTTCTATAGGCATGCTGATGCCTCCATCAGATGATAAAGGATCTCTGATTACTCAATAATATTTAATTTATATGGGTGCCGAGGGTATTTTAGCATCCTAAGATCTGTTTTTATTTTTTTGAACCTTTCTTCTTTTCAGGGGAATGGAATGCCTCCATAAACTCTATCGGTAGGGGAAACACTACTGTGGAAGTTTTTTCTGCTGATATTTCTGCCAATGTCTGCAAGAATCTCAGTTGTATCGAAGCAGGGCTCTCTGAGAGAATTTCAGCCGCTGCTCTAAGTTTTTCTGCGGCTTGCGCCTCACCGTCGGCTAAGATTATTCTACCTCTCCTGTCTCTTTCTGCTTCCGCCTGTTTTGCCATTGCTCTTTTCATTCCTTCAGGTAGTTCTACATCCTTTATCTCTACTGTGGTTACCTTAATACCCCATGGATCTGTTTGAGAATCTATAATTTGCTGTAGCGTGCGATTCAACTTCTCTCTCTCAGAAAGTACCTCGTCTAGTTCGACCTGACCAATTACACTTCTCAGTGTAGTTTGAGATATTTGAGAAGTGGCGGCCATGTAGTTTTCCACTTCTACTATTGCCTTTTCAGGCTCTACTACTCTAAAGTAAACCACTGCGTTTACTCTAACTGGAACGTTATCTCTTGTAATCACATCCTGAGATGGGACATCCAACGTAATGGTTCTTAGATCTATTTTCACCATCTTCTCAACTATGGGTATTAGGAAAAACAGTCCAGGACCTCTAGCCCCCATTAATCTTCCTAACCTGAAAACTACCCCTCTTTCGTATTCCTTTACGATTCTTATTGCAGAATAAAGAATAAATAGTATTAAGATTACTACAATGGGAAAAACTCCTGAAAATAATCCGAAAATCCCATTAGGCATCTGATACACCTCCTAGACTAGTAACTTTTTGCATGAGTTTAAACCTTTTTCTTTTTATAAAAATACCAAGTTCAAAATAAAAGTTCTCATGTTTTCTTTTCTCATGTTTTCTTATTTCTATAAAACCGATTCAACATTTTTTTTGTGGCTTCTATCGCTGCAAAAGTTTGATCAGGACTCACACCGATTGTTTTGAACACGTTTCCGTCCTTGTCTTCCCATGTAATGGTAGTATAAACTAAAGCGTCTGTTTTGCCCCCTGGGGGTATTGTCACTTCGTAATCAACCAGTTTTGGGAGTTCCTCTTTGAATAAACTCCTGATCGCATTCATGAAGGCATCGTATCCTCCCACGCCGGAGCCGGTTGTCTTGTAAATCTTTCCGTTCCTTTTTATGCTTACAGTTGCCACTGGATGAGTTCCTAAGGCAGTGACAATTGCACAGTCTTCTATTTCTATTCTTATGTCCTCAGGTGCCTCCATGAGATCAGCAATTATGTAGGGTAAATCTTCAGAAGACAAAACTTTTTTCATGTCTCCATATTCTTTCACTCTCTTTAGTATACCCTCAATAAGTTTATCAGTTGGTTTTATACCCATTTCTTCCAGATGAGATCTGATAGTTGCCTTTCCGCTATGTTTTCCTAGATCGTACTCGTGCCTTCTTCCAAATCTGCTAGGATCTATGCTCTCGTATAATTTGGCTTTGCTCATACCGTCTACATGAATACCTGATTTGTGAGTGAAGGCGTATTTTCCAACTATCGGTTTATTTTGAGGTATTCTTACCCCAGAACTACGTTCCACCAGACTTGATAATTCTTTGAGCATGTATTCTTTTACATTTGTCTTTTTATCAGTCTTATCGTGTATTGCAACTATAACTTCCTCTAAGGGAGCGTTGCCAGTCCTTTCTCCAAGACCGTTAACCGTGACCTGCACTCCTTTACATTGAACTCTGACCGCTTCCAGCGTATTGGCAACAGCCATGCCGTAGTCGTTGTGTCCATGGAAATCAAAGAAAGCTTTTGGATATTTTTTCACAAATTTGCCAACGTATCTTTTTACTTCATCGGGATCGAATAACCCGAGCGTATCACAGAAAGTTATTCTTTGCATCTTTTTTGTTTGTAGTAATTCATTTATCAAGGTATCTGCGTATTCTGGTGTATCCTTTACACCTCCTTTACTGGAAAAGTGCTCCAAATATAGATTTACCTTCATATCAAGATCATATGCATACTCCACTATATCTAAGACCAGATTTGTTTGATCTTCTGGTTTCATTCTCAACTGTTTCTCTATTTGCTCCACAGAAGATTTTGCAAGGATATTTACACCACCAACCCCGGTATCGTGAGCCCAGTCTACAGATTCTTTTGTGAGGTAGGTGAGACACTCTAGAATATCGGTTGGGTATCCATGTTCCTCGAATTCTTTAACTACCGCTATGGCTCCAGATTTTTCTCCCCCAGATACTTGGGCACTGGCAACCTCTATGAAGTCCACACCAGCATTATATAACATCCTTCCCAGCATTGCTTTCTCTTCTGGTGTGAACGCTATTCCAGGGGTCTGTTCACCGTCTCTCATCGTGGTGTCCATCACGGTAATTTTTTCCATGAAATCACCAGTGCTAACATTATGAAAGAAGGTAAAATATAAAGTTTAGGATTCTATTAATAACAATTCGTAATATTTTTTGACAGGATCTTCCCAACTCATTGTCTTAGCAAGTTCAAACGCATCTCCACATAGCAATCTGTATTTGACCTTGTCACGAATAAATTCACTCACCAAAAATCCCATTCCAAATGCATAATCCGATATGTACTCTTGATAAGGCAGAGCCATGTTATCCACCACTATCACTCCGCCTAATGTACCTTTCCTCATTTCATGCTCTAATGCCGCGTCGCTGAATCCGCAAGATCTTCCCACCAAAATCGGAGTTCCTTCTCTGCAAGCCTCTAGTCCGGTTAACAAAAATGGCTCGTATTTTGAGGGGAAGATTCCTGCCACACATCCGCTTGCAATCTCGGAAGCAGTCATGTTTAATCCTCCATCATCTTTTCCGACCCATTGAGGATATAAAATAGTGGATACGACTCTTCTCTCCGTAACCAAGCATTTAGGGTGCAATCTACGATCATCAATCATTTTGCTCAACCTAAGCTCTTCTCCGACCAAAACTTCTTCTGGAAGATAAATGGGAAAGCCTCTTGGAAGTCTACTCTTTTCTTTGGGTCCATGAGCAGTTATCAAAAAACATACTACCTTTGTCTCCTCATCTATCCAGCCATTTCTTATATAGTTAGCCAGTAATCTGTCTAAGATAATCATAGAATCGAGCAAATCTGGGTAACCCTTGTTTTCAAGTTCTATTCTTGATATTGTATAGAGGGGTATCAGGTGTTCAGGATCTATTTTTTCTCCATCATAGTACTCGTATAAATTCTTAGCAACAAATTCCTGAATTCTTGTTCTACATTTTTCCTTTTTTTCCCAATCTATATGATCTTTGTCCACTTCTATTCCATTTCTTACCACTATTCCATCTACTCCATAGAAAAGTCTCGCCTCTTTCCTTGTGGTATCACCCACAAAGGTAATTGAATCTGCATACTTTGCCAGTTCTTCTAGTTTAGCCAATCCTTCCGGAGCAGCAGGGTTCCATGTGGGATCATTATTATATACCTTCTCTAACACGCTCGCACCATAAGATCTTCCCACTATGGTAGCATGAAAGGTTGCCAAAGTGTTTATTGGAACCCTTTTTAGTTCTAATCTTGCAGCCGCAAAAAAAACACCGAACTCATGACAGTGAAGGGATACACGTTCATTTTTAGATAATTCTTTAGCAAACTCAGAAATCGCATAGGATAGATTCAAATAGTGCGTATATTCCTTACCATAACCTGAAAGTTCGTATTTTAGAGAATCTAGACCAAATAGTTCGTATGCTTCTGTTTTTATCATGTCAGAAAGCCTGTAAGTCTTGTTCTTGTACACAATTTCTATAACGTTGAATCTTGAAGTATCGAATAGTATGTACCCTATTTCTACCCCCTCAACTTTTTTAGAGGCTGTTATTGTGTCTATTCCCCTCTCTTTCAAGGTTTTCAAAGTTTTTGATAGGGTTTCATCCAAATTCAATTTGTTCAACCCACTGATATCAGTCACCCTGTCTTTTCCAGCATTCCAGTCTGTTCCTTTGTGTGGATAGTAAGGTCCAGCAATCAATAATCTAATATTTTCCTTTATCTCACCTTTACTGATCAGTTTAGCTAGGGTAATGGCTTCATTGTTTATTACATTCCATATTCCACCTAATTTATTGGAAACAGGCCCTGCTTCTTCCCCCGCTAATATAATAGTTCTCCTGTGCATGAAACCCACCGGGAACCGTTATTTTCTTGAGTTCTACTATATAACCCCTACTATTAAAATGTCGGCTGAATTTTCGTTGATAAATTAATTATATTAACTGAATATATAATTTTCCAAAAAAGGAATTCGTAATGTTAACTATTCTTCTATTTAGGATTAGATTTCTTATAAATGTGTTCAAAGCGAAGTAAAGATTTAAATAGTACTTCCGATTCTCTGCATTTTGTGATAAAGTTAGAGAAATTTGTAAGGAATGCAAAACTCAGAAGTCCCCTGTTGAATTTTGATGTTCAGGAACAGGAAATTGAATACAGGAAAGACCCCCTTTTAGAAATGTGGGTCAGAATAAATGTGGAGAGGGCTTCGAGGAAAAAACAGGTGAGCGAAGAAATAGATGTGATTGAAGTAATTAAAAGTACCCAAAAAGGTTGTTTCTTCTGTCCAGGAAACTTAGAAAAAAGTACACCAAAGTTCTTTGGAATTGAAGAAGATGGAGAAGAGATTGAAAGGATAAAGATAGGGAATTCTTGTATATTCCCAAATTTATTCCCATTTGGAAAAAATCATGCGGTTGGAATTTTTTCTGGCGACCACTTTCTGAGAATTGGTGACTTTAGCCCAAAATTGATAAAGGATTGCATCTCTGCATGCTTAAAGTATTTCCAGAAAGTCCATGAAAAACAAAAAGACGCCAGATATCCTTTGTTCAGCTGGAACCACATGCCCCCTTCTGGAGCGAGCATAATACATCCTCACGTGCAAATACTAATCGAAGAAAAACCAACATTTCTACTTTCTAAATATATGGAAAAGAGTAGATCGTTCTACGAGAGAAATAAACGCAATTTCTGGAACCTATTGTTGGAGAAAGAGAAAAAAATAGGGGAAAGATTCATTGGAGAAAACGATTCTTTGGCTGTATTGACAAGCTTTGCTCCCCAAGGGAACAACGAGGTTTTAATCCTGTTTAAGGAGGGCATTTCTTCCCTTAACCAATTAAATGATAGAGGAATAAAAGAGTTCGCTCAGGCTATATCTTCTATTTTAAAGGCTTATCAAAGTTTGGGGGTCCAGAGTTTCACCCTCTCCACGTATTCTGGACCAATAGATGAAGACATCAGTCACTACTTTAATCTAAATGCAAAAATCATAAGCAGACCTAATTTTCAAAAGTACTACACCAATGATACTGGATTCATGGAAAGATTGAATTTGGAATGGGTTGTGCTTTCTAAACCTGAGGAAATTGCTTCTTTTATGAGAGACGAAATTCACTTATAAACCTTTATATATAGAAACATCCATTGAGTTATAGTTACAGCCTAACGGAGGTTTTCCTCTGATAAAGATAGAAAATGTTGTCGCATCCACGTCACTAGAAAAGGAACTAGACTTAGAGACGATAGCTCTAGCATTGGAAAATGCTGAATACGAACCAGAGCAATTTCCCGGCTTGGTTTACAGATTAAAAGATCCTAAAACTGCTACTCTGATCTTTGGTTCCGGCAAGTTGGTGTGCACTGGCGCTAAAAGCATTGAAGATGTACGTAGGGCAATTGAAAAAACCATCGCTCAGATAAACGAAGCAGGCGTAGAGATCACCACAGAGCCCGAAATAGTAATTCAGAATATGGTTGCTTCTGCAGACTTGAATACGGAATTGAATCTAGATGCCATAGCGATAGGTTTCGGGCTGGAAAATGTTGAATACGAACCAGAGCAATTTCCCGGCTTGGTTTACAGATTAAAAGATCCTAAGGTTGTTGTTCTCCTATTCGGATCGGGTAAACTCGTATGTACCGGAGCAAAGAAGCCAGAAGATGCTGAGAGAGCCGTACAAAAAGTAATAGAAGAACTAAAAGGACTAGGACTGATGTAGATGGACATAATAACCTTGCTGGGAGCAATTACTTTATTATTTGTAACTTCCATCGTGATTTTATTTTTGATTTCTATTGTTTTTATCATTCTTTTGTTTAAAAGGGACTGGCTAATTTTACCAAGGATCACACTTTTTACAATCGATGCTTTTTATGGCTTTCTAAAAAAAATTGTGCCCAGATTTGGTATTGATGATAGCATTGTAGACTCAATCGGCATTGAAATTAGAAACAGAGTCTCTTTCGAAAGTTTCAAAAACGTCGATCCGAAAAACAGAGTTCTTTTCCTGCCCCAATGTCTCAGACATATTGATTGTCCTGCTAAACTCACACCCACAGGTATCGAATGTCAAGGCTGTGGTAGATGCATCGTACCCAATATAAAAAAGGAAGCAGAAGCTCATGGTTACAAGGTCTTTGTGGTTCCCGGTTCAACATTCGTATGGCGCATACTGAAACAGTACAGGCCATCCGCCACTTTAGGAGTTGCTTGTCATGAAGAGTTGAACATGGCGATGATGAAGGCCTCTCAAAAGGGTTTCGCAGTCCAAGGCGTGATGTTATCAAAAGACGGTTGTGTTAGAACTGAAGTTGACAGAGAAGAACTTTTCAAAAGAATCAAATGCGGCATTGAAGAGTTTTTTGAAAAATCCACGAAGAAATGCTCTTCCGATAGTATTGCTCCGGAAGACATATGATGAGAGTTTTTTACCTATTTTTCTCCAAATTTTTACTCACTCTTTTTTT
>JBHIEG010000028.1:0-19916 GCA_046760505.1 Candidatus Hydrothermarchaeota archaeon | reverse complement strand
ATGTGGATGAGAATTCTCTGATATACCATCTCAGTAACAATCATTTTCAGAAGTGGATCAGCGATGTTTTCGGCGACGCAACATTATCGAGAAGAATTGATAGGATAAAAATTAATAGGATAAAGAATAATAAAGTAAGAGAAGTTGATAAGTTAGGAACCGGTAAAATATACAGGGGAAAGCCGGTTAGAGAAGAACTCTTAAAGGTGTTAGAAGAGAGATTGAACTGGCTTAAACTTAAAGCAGGTGTTTGATATGGTTTGTTGGATTAGACAGAGGAACAGATTATTTGAGATTCTAGATGAAACCACCAAGCAGGATCTACTTGATAAGGAATTTTTTGAATTTCTGCAGGAAGAATGGCATGCTCAAGGCAAAAACGAACAGGATCTAGTAAAAATAAGTAAAACTGAATTAGAAAAATGGATAAAAAAGATGAGGGAGAAAAAGAAGAAAAAGAAAGTACTGGTGGCAAAAGCCTGAAGTTCGAATAAGAATTTTTGAAAATTCGATTTCTTCCCTCCATCGATGAGAAGGATGAGCCTCTGCTCCAAACGTAATGTATTTTTCTTGGGTGTTTAGATTGCATTCATGATTTCAAATGATACTTGGGACTAATTTGGTAGAAAGATGGTTTAGATCTGGGAAAATCTATATTTATCCTTGATTGTAAAAGGTAAGGAAGGAAATCGCATAAACCTATTATAAACCCTATTAAATAAAGGAGGACCTATTTCGTGGCTGAAAATAAAACACAGGACTTCTTTGGCAAGTTAGGTGAGGTGAGACCTGAAAACATACTATTACTAGGATTACTGGCAGTCATTGGAATTTCCGCAGCGATCACGATTATCCACTCCCTTATGTGGATCTTTTCGGATTGGATCATAAACTTCCAGCTCGATCACCCTATACACAATCTGGAAATGCAGAGACATTTTTTGAAACATATTGCGACATCCTTTATGACAATAGAATTGTTTAGGGTAAATCTACATTTTCTTCAGAGGAGAACGGATTTAATACTTTCCTTGATTGAAATTTCCACCGTGTTTTTCATCCTAAAACTGATGCTGACTCCATTCGTCCATGAAGGTGAGGGCGCCGCTAACGTCCAAGAGTACGTGCTAATATATCTATTTGCCACGATCATTCTTTCAATAACTTACTTTGTTTATAGAAAAAAATTGAAGAGTTATGGAGAAGGTCTTAATTACGAGTCCATGAATAATATATGATTTAAAGAAGGATGAATAATTGTCTGAAACAAATTTGCCAGACAATAAATCATTTTTGTCTACAAAACACTTATAAAATACGAGTACGACTATAAATAATATAGCATTTTACTTGGATGAAAAAAAACGCTCCAGAGGTTAAGGATAGAGAAGAAAGGGGTTAGAAACAGGTGACCCCTATGGATCCAGGTATTGCTGGAGGGATATTGCACGCATTTGTGGACCTATTAAGTGCAACAATAATACTCCGTATTGCTTACGAATACAGAGGAGGCACCTTTAGTAAGTTATTCGCGTTTTTGGGTATTGGATTTTTGATTTCAGGTCTTGCATACCCATTCACAGCACATACGCCAATATGCGTGTCTGAAACGATTCATACCGCTACTATTCTGGTATTTATAGTTGGATTTTACTGGACGGTAATGAAGTACAAAAATGTACTGCTCCCGGTGATTAAGGGGCTGAAATGATTTAGTACCTTAGATAAAATGGTACCTGTAATCACAGAGTCTATACCTGATAGATTGAAATTCAATTCCCATATGGAAGAGAATTTTCAGAAGATAAGTTATCAGACGAGAGATTGGAAATTAATTCTGCGCATGCCAAGCCTTATTTTTGATAATTATACCGCATATTTGCTTACTAAAATTTTAACATCTTCGAAATACATAATTTGTACACCAAAGACACATCTGGAGATGGAGATGAAAATGGGTTTAAACAAGTTGGATAAGGAAATACTGGAATGGCTGCAAAGAGTTTACCCCAAGAGTATGAACCCCGAAAGGTTACATCGCCTGGTATCATGCGATCTTGACGATATTTACAGGTCCCTATTTTATTTAAAAGCCCAGGGATTGGTTGGAAACTCAGTTAATGATTGCTGGTACGCGAAAAGAAGATTAAAAAAAGTGAAAACACATATCTAAGGGTTCGGGAAATCAGGTGACAATACTACTCAATCTGTCCTTCTCAACTGCCAGTTTTATCTCCATTGCAACCCTTCTTCCCGGTCCCACCTCCTTTCCGTACTTATATTTTGCATAGGGGGAGGTTGGCTCAACGCAAGGGCATCCGGGTATTCTGGGACTAACATCAAATACACAAAACTCTAAATCCTTTGTAATGGCTCCCTGAAGGGCGAATAAACCTATCATACCTGGAGGATATTCTTTTTTACAGACTTCTACGAATTTTTCTCCTTCCTCAAATATCTTCTCCAGTAAAGATTCTCTTAATGTAGCGCCCATGTGCCCTATCTCTATGTTTTGAACCAGCATATTTGCCTCTAGTTGTTCTCTCGCCGGTAAATCAACTACCCCATGTAAATTTGTTTGCAGTCTCCTATCAAAGCCCAGTAGATCTATCTCATCAGTTATTGGAGAATAAAAGTAATTTGCATTCACCTTTGCCCCATCGATAAACTCTTCTATGGTTGCCTTTCTAAGATCTTCATCTATAACTCCCTTCTCTATTCTTTCTCTTGCTTTTTTTTCGAATTCTTCCGGAGAAGAGGCGTAAAAAAATGCTCTCTCAATCTTTCTCTCCTTTTCAGGTACCTTCACTATAACGGTTCTGTCTATCTCTTTATAATCATTAAATATCTTTGGCATTTTGATCTTTGCCTTTTTGAGCAAGTAATACTGATTTTTTTCTACATCTCTCTCCTCGCATCTTAACATATATCTGTTGCCCATCATTGGAATCAGAAATTTATTTTCTATGTTATCATAGCCAACGTAGACAGAAAAAGACCGGTTTGGCAGGAATATAGTATTCAGTTTTCTCAGGTACTCCTGACTATCCTCATTGACTATATGTTTAAACTCATCCAATACGAGTACATGATCGAAAAGATTTCTGTAATGCCTTGTATAGGTCCTTTCTCTTCCCTTTTGACATACCACCACAGTCTTCATTCCTTCCTGTTTTGCGCCAAAACCTATTTCTAATGCAGAATGGCTACCAATAACTCCGATCGTGAGATTATCTTTATCATACTCTCCCAGAACCTTTTCTATATCCTTGCGATCTATCATAAAAACTACTCCAATATACTTTAAATTCTAACCGGAACGCCTTTAGAGGTCAGATATTCTTTTATCTCCTTCACCGTATATTTTCCATAGTGAAATATTGAAGCTGCTAGGGCGGCGTCTGCCTTACCTAAGGTGAGCGCCTCATATATATGTTCTTTATTTCCTGCGCCTCCGGAAGCGATTATCGGTATGTTTAAATTCTCAGAAAACGTTCTGGTAAGTTCTAGATCATATCCATCCTTTGTTCCATCTCTATCCATGCTGGTCAAAAGAATTTCTCCTGCACCTAATTCTTCTACCTTCTTGCCCCATTTTAAGGCATCGAGTCCTGTTGGCTTTCTACCGCCGTATATGTAAACCTCCCACTTCTTATCAGAGACTCTTTTGGCATCTATTGCTACAGTAATGCACTGAGAGCCAAATTTCTTGCTTGCTTCCCTCACAAGTTCGGGATTTAAAACCGCAGCGGTATTTATGGAGACTTTGTCTGCTCCTGCCTTTAATACGGTTCTGATATCCTCCAGATCCCTTAATCCTCCCCCTACCGTTAGAGGTATAAACACGTGCTCCGCGGTTTTTTCGACCACGTTTATCATTATGTCCCTCTTCTCATGGGAAGCGGTGATGTCTAGGAATACGAGTTCATCTGCCTCTTGTTCATTGTACATCATTGCAAGTTCCACAGGATCTCCCGCGTCTCTCAAGTTTACAAAATGGATGCCTTTAACGACCTTTCCGTCCTTCACGTCCAGACAGGGTATTATTCTCTTTTTAAGCATGCATCATTCCTCAAATCTTATCTCTACAGATCTTGCATGCGCTTCAAGTCCCTCAGTTCTTGCAAGTACCGTTACCGTTTCTCTTAATTTCTTCAAACCTTCCCTTGATATTTTCTGTACGGTAGGCTTCTTTAAAAAGTCATCTACCGATATGCCAGATGTGAATCTTGCCATGCCATGGGTTGGTAAGATATGATTTGTGCCAGATGCATAGTCCCCTGCTGCTACTGGAGAGTATTCACCAATGAATATGGAGCCTGCATTTTTTATCTGTTTTAATACCTCTTCCGGATCTTTTACCATCAAAGATAGGTGTTCTGGAGCAAATTTATTGACGAAATTTATTCCTTCCTTTAGTTTATCGAAAACGATTATTTTAGCGTTTTTCATTGCTTTGGTAATTATATCCTTCCTTGATAGATCTTCGAGAAGCCTTTCGGTTTCTAATTTAATCTTCTTAGCAAGTTCTTCATCAAAAACGCATGCTATAACGCAAGCGTATTCATCGTGCTCTGCTTGAGCAAGGAGATCTGATGCAATAAATTTTGGATTGCCTTCTTCTGCGAGAATCAATATTTCGCTGGGTCCCGCAACAAAATCTATATCGCAGGTTCCTCTGACAAGTTCTTTAGCAGCGGTAACGTATATATTTCCGGGTCCTATGATCTTATCAACCTTCCTAATTGTTTCCGTACCATAAGCCATTCCCGCTATGGCTTGAGCCCCCCCAACCTTGTAAATTTCCTTTAATCCAAGAATCCTTGCTGCTATCAGTATTGATGGGTTTATTGAGCCATTGAAGGGAGGAGTGCATGTTATAATATTTTCCACCCCTGCTATTCTAGCAGGTATAACCGCATGCAAAAGAGTGGAAGGATAGGCTGCCTTTCCTCCTGGCACATAGATGCCTACAGACTCTAAGGGGCGAGCAATTCTTCTAAGTTCTATCCCGTCTTCAATGATTCTGTATTCCACATCAATCTGTTTTTTGTGAAAGGATTCTATGTTCCTGGCGGCGCTTTCTATGGCTCTGATAAGTTTCTTCTCTGCTTTAGAAAAAGCCTCCTCGTATTCCTCTTCGCTTACTCTCAGATCTTTAAGCCTTACACCGTCGAATTTCTCTGTATAATCTATCAGAGCCTTGTCTCCCCTGATCTTCACATCATCTACTATCGATCTCACCGCTTCTATTGCCCTGGTTAATTCTACCCTTCCCCTGTCAACTATCCTCTCCTTCTCTATTTCAGAAAGATCATTCCATCTTATGATTTTCATCTCAAGCACCTTTAATGTAAACTCTCATTTCTAACTATCTTTCCCTCAATTTATCTCCGTCGTTTATCTCCTTTATTTGAATTTCTTAATCAATTTAATTATTTTGCGGATACAACATTTTTACCGATGACAAAGTTTTTAAGGTAATATTTTTCTTCATAGCCGAAAGATCCAGTGGCTCATGGAAGAATTTTTAAATTTCACGGTAGAAGATAACTCAGGGGAGGTTCGACCATAAGACTTATTGCTATGATGCTGATGATGCTCGCTCTTCTCTCTACTGTTCAGGGCTATTCTGGAATACATCCGGAGATAAAGGTAACTTGTGATCTTTTGGAGGAAGAAATTGCCTATATAGTATTAAACGTTACATACTCCAACCTTCAGTATGAAACAATCGCAACCAAGGATACTGTATTCTTAAATGTGGATGAAATCTGGTACGTTGAAATATTAAGCGAGGAAGGACCCTTTGATTATGATATCAGAAAAGGAGATATATCAACAATAGACATTAAGTTTAGAAGAGACGTTGCGAAAGAAGTTTTAAGATACACGGTGAAATTTTATTCAAAGGGACTGGTTACCAAGACTGGAACTTTTTCATACGTCTTCAACCTTACATTCGGCACCATCGAGGGAATACCTGTATCTGATCTTGATGTACTCATAAGACTGCCTTACAACGCAAGGTACAGGTCTTATTCACCCGATCCAGAGCGGATATATAAAGAGGGAAAGAGAATTGTCTTCTTCTATGATTTGAAGCCCATGTCGGATCTTACAAGGATATCAATACACTACAACCGTGAGAAAGGAGGCACCAAGATACTTAATCCCCCAGAGCCCAAAACGTTGGAGTTAGAGCAAAACATATCCAACCAAATTGAGAGGATTAACGGTCTCAGGACTCTTGCATCAGAACTCCAAGAAGTTGAGAGAAATGTTGATCTGTACTTAGAGTGTTTAGATAAGGCAGAAGAAATGCTGGCACTGTCTCAGTCCTATTTAAAAAAATCTGATTTTGACAGCGCTGAGGCTTATCTGTTATCATCGACACGTTTGATTGATTCTATTCAAATCAAATTGGAAGAATTTAATCAAAAAACTGAGAAAGAGGCTCTGAAATCTAGTTTGATGTACCTAAAGATGGCTAATGAAAGTTTGAGACGTATAGAAAAAAAACTTGATCATCTGAATGGATTTCTCTGGATCGAGCCCAATGTAACCGGGGTGAACAAAGAATATTCCTCTTCAAAACTCCATTATCAAAGTGCGAAAAAAGCACTCCAAAATAAAAAATATCTTTTAGCAAATGTAGAGGCAAAAAAATCCTGGGAATATGCTTCTAAGGCTATTGCACTTGCTGACAGAGAGATTAGACGGAAAGAATCCATGGTTCGATTAACACTCTTAGGAATCGGAGTAATTCTTCTTGCAGGAGTGTTTGCGATATTCAAAGAGAACATAGCCTTTAGATTCTCCCGGTTTTATGATTATATTTCTGGCATGGAAGAGCCCTCAGAAGCATTGGAGTCGCTTAGGGAAGAGTATATCAAAGTATCCAAGGACTATGAGAGAAAACTGATATCCAAGGAGGAGTACGAGAGAAGGTTGGAAGAAATCGATAAAAAAATCTCCAAGATCCAAGAAAAAATTAAAGAGGGATGATATGGTTCTGAAAAATGTAACATTCGTAACCTTGATCGCACTTCTTTTACCCGTTGCTCTCGCGCAGACCAGTATTTTATGCACGGACCAAAAAGCAAGTGATCAAAGACCTATTGTAAGTACTATGGTGACTCTAACCTCTGACATAAACTTGGAAAAGGAGAACATAACCATAGAACTCTCTGAGAATTTATACGCGAGGAATTTCAGAGCCTATGACATTGATGCCAAGAGGATTGATATAAGGGTTCTAAATATCACGCCAAAATTACTCCATGCGGAAAGGGCTTATTCCATTCAATTAGAAAAATTAAAGGCTCTTCAGCCATATATCCTTATATTTGAACTTTCCTCCATAAAAGAAGATGGTCTCTATCCTTTTTTTGTATATGATAGGTATAATCGCCCAAATGCCTATTTTTTTGATTATAGAAGAGAAATCGAAAAACTATCTGTAAAAAACATAACCCCGGTCTGGAAAACTTCTATCAAAGATGGGGATGTAAAAAAGCCGCCTGCAGAATCAAACATAGTGAATTCATATCTATCTGAGGGGAACGATACCGTGCACTATAAGATCGTAACCGAGGGCGATATAGAGAAATCACTGCCCTACTCAAAGCAATTTACCATATGGATCGATGCTGATTCCTCTAATAAAACAGGATTCTCACTTTCCTTGATGCCAACATCAGCAAGCGGAGAGGAGCCTCCATCCATGGGAGCAGATTACATGATTAAAATCGATGAAAGAGATTCTTTTAGATTGTATAAATGGAACAAAACATATTTTAGCGGTTTAGCATCGTGTTCATCAATCTCATGGGGAGAAAAGAGCATCGAAGTAAGTATACCTAAAACTGAATTGCCAATTACTGAGGTGAGCAAATGGACGGTGGATATACGCAAGAGTAATAGAACCGCGACATTTCTTCTAGATTATTTGAGAGAGAAAATCAAGAGGGCAAAAGTTTATACCAAACCAGAGGTGATTCCTCCAGTTCCATTTGTCCCGATGGGCACTGTTCTACCCCTACTCACGATGCTGATATTCTATTTCCTTTTTAGAAAGAGGTTCTGGTTTCTGCTTCTCGCATTAATGCTGCCAGCCCATGCCATAAGCTCAGAGGGTTTCTATCCAAATGTCTACTTTACCGTTGATGTAACCGGGGCGGGAACCTGCCATTTCACCGGAACCATAGTATACGAGAACAATGTCTCTTTTTCATACATAACCCACGACAGGATATATCTTAATCTGGGAAGCACCAATTCTTTCGCGATATATGATCGCTACGGGCCGTTAAAATTTAATGTAATCCCGGAAGACAAAGGTAGCCTGATACAAACATCCTTTAGAGAGCCAGTAAGGCACACAAGGCGATACAGATATACCATCGAGACCTATACAAAAGATCTTATAAATAGAGTGAGCGATTTTGATTACTACCTCTACCTGAAACCTGCTCTGAATAGAGAGGTTTTTCTTGCTGAAATTTTAGTAAAACTTCCAGAAGGTTTGATTCTTAAAAAAGCTTCTCCTCCTCCAGCGTATCAATATAAAGAGGATGGAAAAGACGTTTTCTACTATAAATTTACATCTCCCACCAATATAACATTGAGAATAGACTACAATGACGAACTTAAAAAGATTGCAAGGATACAGGAAACAAGAAAGGCAGAACTTAAAAGAAAACAAACCGAAAAATTATCTTATATAAAAGAAAAAATTCCAAAAAGCATTGAAAAAAATGAGGAAGAGATCCTGGAGCTGGAAGATAAACTTTCTTATATAAAATCCCCGGACGCCCTCCATGCAAGTGAACTGTTGTATCTAAGCAAAAAGATGTTGGAGGACTCGAGAAAGGCATATTCTGAAGGAGAATTCCTCAGGGCAAACTCCTTCTTGAACTCTTCAAGCGTGCTTTTAACGCTTGCAGAAAACAGGTACAGTTACATTGAAAGAAAGAAGGAAATTGAGGAAAAGGAACCCGCATTGGAATATTTGAAATCATGTGAGGAAAGGCTGAAAGAGGCAGGTGATCTGATAAAAGAACTGGAGAGTGTAGAGTTCCTCTGGATCAAGTCCGATAAGGAGGACATGGATCACCTGATGTCCCTTTACAAGAGGGCTAGAGAGTATGAAAGCGAGGCAAGGTCGCTGTACATGGCACACCTGTATTCAGATTCCAAACTTCAGGCTAAACGTGCATATGATTACGCTGAGATTACAATATCATTTGCCAAAGATGATCTATCGAGTCTCAAAGATAAAATTCGATCATTAAAGGTAATGGTTACGCTCGCACTGATTGTATTTGTCATCACGATTTATGCCATCAAGAATTATGCCATGATGGGAGATGAGGAAGAATGAACATCGGCTTTCCCGTATTAATCTTGAATATACTTATAATAATCTCCTGCATTGTACTGGCTATTAAATATCTCTCCTTAGAAAGATTTAACCTAAGCAAGATGAAGTATCCATTGATATTTACGCTGTTTCTCCTATCCAGCGAGGGCATTTATTCCTACCACTCAACCTACTGGGGCATAGTAGCGTATGTAGCACTCATAATCCTCGCAGTGCTTTCTCCTCTCTTTATAGATGAAAGAAATATCGTTCTCGTAATTCAGAGTTTTATACTCTTCGCATTACTCCGTCTGGTAAATTCCGGACTTCCCTTAAATCTATTCCTGACCCACTATCAGTTTCAGATAACATATTCCATACTGCTGCCAGCCTCCATGATCCTTGCCTATCATCAGGGCTTTGATCTTAGGGATCTAGGGCTGATCAGAGAAAACTTCGTGAAAAACATTGTCCTGGGTCTGATACTCGGAGCCATACTTGGAATAACTGAATTTTTAATACTCTCTCCCGGAAAGGTCTTACCTTACTATCCGTTCGTATCTGTATCTACATTTTTCATGCTTGGGTTCACAGAAGAGCTTCTATACAGGGGGATTTTTCTCTCGAATGCACTGAAGGTTACGGATTCTTTCTATGCAATCATATTGACAAGCATTATATTCAGCGGCATGCACAGCATATGGCTAAGTTCCATGGAGATCGCTTTTACATTCTACGTAGGAATAGTATTTGGAATTATTTTTTATGTTACGAGAAGTCTGATGACTCCCATAGCCGCTCACTTCATGGTGAACATGGTGTTGTTTCAGATGCTCCCGTATCACAAATTTTTATAAAGAAATTTATAGAGTTATCCTACACAGAGTTACTCGGTATGCGATTCATAAATGCAGTATTTATTCTCGCATTGATTCCTCTTTTCGGCAGTGAGATCTTTCGCCTTCTATCAATTTGGTACGAAGATCCGTGGTCAAGGCACGGCATCCTGGTGCCCATAATGTCCTTTATTATATTTAAAGAAAGATGGAAAATCCCCTGTGAAAATGAAAAATTTTTCAGGGTAGCGGGTCTGATTTTACTGGTACTTGTCTCTTTTCTCAGGTATAATCTGTTCTATCTCTCGATGGAAGTAATGATTCTGTCTCTAATGGCTTTCATATTTGGCTATTTACTGCTCTTTTATCCTGTTCAAAAGGTAAAAAAAGCAATTCCTTCAATACTCTTTTTAATATTTTTAATACCACCAAACTACTACGTGATAACCTATTTTGGAGCCAAACTATCACTTTTAGAGGCTAACTTAGCCATCGACATATTAAATGGATTGGGTACTGATCTATCTCTAAAAGATACGGTTATACTCAACGAAGGAGTGCCTATGTTCTATATAACTCCTCTCTGCAGTAGCGGAGAGATCCTGATACCTTTTTTTGTGTTTACAGCGTTTATCTTTCTTTTACCTCTCCAAAGCCTAAAGAGAAAAACTATTTTAAGCCTTTCGATACTCTTACTCATACCTGCAATTAATGTCATGAGACTAATGCTGATCTTGCTGATAGCACTAAACAATATGCACTTGGCTCAAGGAGTGTTTCACATATTTGGAGGCTGGTTAATGTTCATGATCCTGATGATAGTTTATTTGAGGGTGCTCGCCCATGAATAAAGAGCAGAGATACGCCTTGCTTGTCTTAACCATACTTATACTGTCTTGGATACCTTTAATAGTTCAAAAGCCTCTCCCAAGAGATTCAATTCCAGAGCTTAAATCGGAAGAGTTGTTTCCAACTATAACAGGATTCAGGGAGTCTACCCTATCAGAAAAAGAATCTGTAGCCGTAAAACAGTATACATCCAAGGATGTGAAGACATGGATAGCGCTTTATAAAGGTAGGGGGCTTAAAAGTTTGCAGGACCCGTATACATGCTATAAACTGGCCGGATGGAACATATTAACGAAAGAAAAAACCATCTACCACGATAGAAATGTGATGAAACTTTTGGTAGAAAAGAACGGAGAAAAAAGATGGGTTATAGCATGGTACTTGAATATATTTGAGAGGAGATCCAAGGTTTTATTCTTTCTTCCGAGCTTTAAGTACAGCATGATGATTCAGATTTGTACCCCTGTAACGCAAAATGTAGAAGAAGCCCATGACACAGCGCTTTTTTTCGCTGAAAAGGAGATAAAACTGTTAGATAGGATAATTCAAAAGACAAGAGATTAGATCAGTATAATGAAAGAAAATTATAAATATGAGTATGCTTGAATATCATTTATGATTTCATCGACCATAACCACAACCACTTCTACTGTTACCACAACCACAACAACCACTTCTTCTGTATCAAGTGTCAGCGCGATTTCCACCAATGCTCTTACCGTATCCGGACTGCACATGAATTTTGAGACAAATGGAATGATTGCCACCATAGCGCTTATCATGCTCTTGATCATAGTGGAATTATCCACGTCAGCGATATCAAAAAGGATTAAAACACTGACAAACGGCACAAAAGCCTCTATTTTAGCCTTGTTATTAGTTTTTACCATCATACTTATAAATAAGATCTATTTTGTCCTCATATCTTGAACATTCTCATGCATAAACTTATTTTTATGTAAAGTTCAGTTAAACATATGCTCAAGATTCCAAAAGATCTGCAAATCGTAACCGCGCTTGTACTACTTACACTCCTCTTTGTACTCGTTCCCCCCTTGAATAAGACTCCAGTCAGGGTGATTCTTGGAATAATGATGGTCCTTTTTCTGCCGGGATATGCATTGATAGCATCCTTATTTCCAAGAAAAGGAGATCTAGATGGAATAGAGAGATTTGCCTTGAGTTTTGGACTTAGCATAGCGGTTGTTCCATTGCTCGGCTTGGTTTTAAACTACACGCCCTTCGGTATTAGACTGATTCCGATAATTGTTACTCTATCCGTATTCACCCTAGCGCTTGTGGTAACCGCGCATCTAAGGAGACTAAAACTCCCAGAGGAGGAGAGATTTTTTGTTCCATTTAAAGAGATCTATGAATCATTTAAGGCAGAGATCTTTGAGAAGCCTAAAAGTAAGGTAGACAAGATACTGACGATCTTTCTCATCATTTCCATCTTTTTAGCGGTATGCATGCTTGCATACGTTATTGTAACTCCAAAGAAAGGAGAAAGATTTACGGAATTTTACATTTTAGGTCCAAACGGATCTGCTAAGAATTATCCAACTGAATTGAAGTTAGGAGATTCCGGAAAGGTTATACTGGGCATAGTAAATCATGAATACGAAACGATCAACTATACGCTCAGAATAAAACTATCCAACGAAACTTTAATTGAGAAAACCCTGCGCCTAGACCACAACGAGACTTTCGAGGAGCCCATTATATTTACTCCCAATAAAAAAGGTAAGGATTTGAAGTTGGAGTTTTTACTATACAAAGAGAATAATTTTACCGAACCCTATCGCGAAACTCATCTCTGGATAAACGTTGAATGAGTTAACCTATGTTAGCGGGTGGAACTTTTCTTTTCACCCCGCCGCCTCCGTAGACTCCTCTTCTTCCGGTTTCTTCATAGACCTTTTTTGCTACCTCCGCAGTAGTTTCCATCGTGACTACTGTTACGAACCTTTCTAGGATGGCTTTAAGTTTGCTTACTTCACCGGGAAGGAGACACTTTTCCTCTCCCAAGAGGATGACACCACTTGCTGCATGTCTCTTGGTGATGTACTCCAGTTTGGTTATTTCACAGCCGCAGGGACCTACAACAAGGAGTTTGTTTGTGAGTTTGGCGTATCTCGCGCCGTACATGAGCAATATTGGATCTTCCGTCCTCAGAATTAAAACTTCATCGTATCTGGGAAATACGGTTAGAGAGAACCATTCCTCATATAAATAAACCCTGAAACCCTCAGATTTTAGGTAATCGATTGTGGCATCTTTTTTTGTATCAACCAGTATTGCCCAAGGAAGTTCCTCTTTGGTTGCCTTAAGGGTCACTATGGGAATCTCAATTGTTGGCTCTTTAGGTTTCTCTGGTACCAACGGAGGTTTCTCTTCAATTAAAGGAGGCTTCTCTATTTCCTTCTTAACCTCTTCTTTGATTGCCTCTGCCGTCTTTGGAGGAATTGCTTCCTCTTGGAGGCACATGGGTAAAATCAAGATCCCAATTAACAGGAGAACTACTATAGATTTTTTCATGTTTACCCCCATCTCCAAGCAAATGATGTTCTTTCAGTTATATATTTTTTTCTATTTCCAGAAAATAACGCGTTAACATCAAGGTTTCTTCTCTATCTCTTCCAGCAATTAGTATTATGTCCCTTTCTCCCAGATTATACGCCTTTAGTCCCAGTCCTAAACCTGAGGCATATCTGTTGGTCTCTTCACCCCCTATAACAATAAGATTTCCCTCTACATTTTCATCGCAGGATACAACTTTATAATCATCTTTTAACAAATCTGAAGACATGGAGTCTGTTTCAGGATTTACAACTACCGTATACTGGAGATTTTTTGGAACTACTTTTACCCACTTCTCGTATTTCTCATGGGTGATTCCCGAGTACATGTCCACCGTTATTTTCTGGTAGCCGAGGGTTATATTTTCTGGAATCTTTAAAGCCAGACCATAATTTATTTGCTGATCCCCGCCTATTTTGTAGATCTTTGTTATCGATACGTTCCTAAAGTTCACAAGTAAGGCGAAAGACTCTTCTTTCTCATTTGTGTTTACCACAAAAAGGTTTAGAATCAGAAAATCTCCTGGCGTGATGGAATCCCTTGCGGTAACCGAAAAAAGATGAACCCTCCTCTCCAATACATAGACAGGAATGCTCTTTATCTTTCTGTATCTTTCTCCTTTGTACACATAGTCCATTATAACATCTACGATGTAGACTCCCTCACCTGTTCGCTTGGGAATTTCCAGGAAGAATTTCTCTCTCTTCGGCAAACGCGGACAAACGTTCTTGTATTTTATGCTGGTCTTATTTGGAGTAATAAATCCAGATTGCTTCAAATAAAGGCTTACCTCTTCGAGTTTATAGTTTTCATCATGATATATCGTTGCAGGTATTACCACGGTGTCTCCCTGCTTTTCTATGAGCATTCCCGGCGTGTAGAGTAGGGTATCTGCTCCAGAGACGCCGATTAACAGAATCAAGATCAGGTACCTCATGCAACTACCGAGAAACATCTTTTGTTATTTTATCTATATCTAATTTACCATGTAATAACAAGATGATCATTTCTCCTGCAAGAAATCTGTAACCATGATGAAGCCAAAGTTCTTCAGGAGCAAAAGCAATCCAGAGAAAAATATCACAAAGGTTAGAATTATATGAAAAGGCTTTATAGGTATTCTGGAGCTCAGACTCACGCCTATTACTACTCCTGGAATCGATCCGATCAGAAGCACAAGAACCAGAGAGGGCAACACGTTTCCAATGCCAAATTGCATCATACCTGCGAAACTTGTCAGCACGAATGCATGGAATACATCGGTTCCCACCACCTTTCTGGGAACTAAAATGGGAAGCAAAAACAACGTTACCAAGACTCCGCTTCCAACAGATGTTAGCTGAACGGTTATTCCTACTATAAAGCCGGCTAAAATCAGTTTCTTCTTAGAAGGATTCTTCAGTTTAATTCCACTCCCCATTATCTGTGAGAAATATATGATTGCCACCAGAATCAAAATTATGGCCAGCAAGGAACTTATGAATGCGTTGAGGAACTGGAAGCTAAATTTACTTTTGAGGTAGTTGAGCAATAGTATGCCTAAAAATGAGGCAGGAACACTTCCTAAGAGTAGGATCTTAACCGTACTGAACTCTATATTGTCCTTTCTATGATGCAATACGGAGCCGAGGCTCTTTGTAAGAGATGCATATACCAGACTAGAGCCCACCGCATACATCGGCAAAACACCGGAAAAAATTAGTAGAGGAGTTAAAATTGCTCCTCCTCCAACTCCGCTAAGACCTATCAAGAAGCCTACTACAAAGCCGATGATAAGGTGAGCAGGATCCATTTCATCACTCCAGATATCCAAGATCCTTGAGTTTCTCTATTATTTTCATTGTACTTTCTTCAGGAGTCTCTACTTCTGTATTAACTGTTACTTCAGGATTCAAAGGCTCTTCATAGGGATCTTGGACTCCTGTCAAATTATTTATCTCTCCTCTCAACGCCTTTTTGAATATACCCTTGGGATCTCTTTTCATGCATGTTTCGAGAGAGCATTTCACGTAAACCTCTATGAAATCGCCGATTTCCTTTCTTGCATTTTCTCTAAATTTTCTGTATGGAGATATTAGAGCAACTATTACTGCCACACCGTTTCTGGCAAGAAGTTTGCTGACATAAGCCACTCTTTTCGCATGAATTTCTCTATCTCTCTTGCTGAATCCTAAGTCAGGGCTCAATTTTTTTCTTACCTCGTCTCCATCAAATACTTCTACTTTAATTCCTTTATCTCTCAAAATACTCTCTAATTCTCTTGCTATGGTGGTTTTGCCTGATGCAGGAAGTCCTGTGAGCCATATGACAAATCCCTTTTCCATTTCTTACACCCTTATAATGCTACCTTCCATATCACGGGGAACAGGTATTCCCATGAGATCCAGAATCGTGGGAGCAATATCCAGTATGCTTGCATCAACCTCTTTTCCGATCTTCTTCCTTGGATCGTATATTATGAAAATTCCATGCGCAGAGTGAACCGCATCATCAGGACCTGTATCGTTTTCCTTTAAATATAAGGAATTATGTCCTATCGTGCCGGCTGATCTCCAGTATAAATCGTCGAGGTAAACCATGAGATCCGGATAGTCTCCGTTGTATTCATCAAAAATCTCATCTGGCTTTAAAATCTTATTATCCATGGGATTTTCCTGCGAGTCTCTTATATTCATTATTTCCCTTGCAATTTCATCTCTGAAACTTTCATAACTAGCGGGCTTTATTGTTCCCTGAGGCTCTCTTCCCTCCACATTCAAGAAAATTCTCGCGTAATAACCGCCCCAGCCCCATGCTTTTGTATTTTTCCAGTCTATCTCTGCCTTATCCAAACTTATGATTCTATCTGGCTTGTTCTTTAGCCTTAGATATCCCTTTTCTATCAGCCACTCGTTTATACAAAAAGCACCTTTCATTCTTTTTGCGCCATGGTCAGAAACAATTAATATAATGGCATCCCTTGCTATAGAAAGAAGATCTCCAATTTCTCTGTCCAGATACCTGTAGTAGTCTTTAATTACGTTTTCGTATTCGCTTTTCTGATAGAGATGATGCTCCTTATCAAAGAACTTCCAGAATGCATGCTGTACTCTATCCAAGCCTATTTCCACAAACATGAAGAAGTCCCAGTCTTTATTTTGCAGGAGATATTTAATTACCTCAAATCTCTTCTCTGTCATTTCATAGATTTCTTTCAGCAGTTTATCCTTTTCATCGGTTCTAAATTCAACATCTACGATGTATTCTCCCACCAGGCTCTCTATTTCTCTTTTCAATTCTTTAGGATAGGTATAATCTTTTTTTGTATCAGGAGTTATGAAGCAGGATATCAACCAGCCGTTTATTTTTTTGGGAGGATAGCTTGGAGGAACTCCTACCAAACAGGATTTTTTATCATGCTCTGCTAAAATATCCCAGATCGCTTTTTCTTTAATGGAATGGGAATTTGCAATCCAGATATCTTTATAAGAGTAATTCTTTCTGTGTCTGAATCCGTAGAGTCCCAGTTTGCCAGGACTCTTGCTTGTTGCCATGGATATCCATGCAGGAATTGTTATGGGAGGATGAATACTCTCTAATTTACCATAAATACCATTTTCAACCATTTTCTTTATGTTGGGAAGCTCATCTATGAATTCATCGAATACCAGCTCCGGGGGAGCAGAGTCCAGGCCTATCACTAAAACCCTCATCTCAGTTCCTCCAGTATTTTATCCAGAAATTTCTCAGATTCTTCTTTAGGCAAAACTATACCCACTACTTCCTTTTTTCCTCCAGAAGAGTAGCCTCTCTCCCTTGCTAACTCTAAAATTCTATCTAAACATCCATCGCCTCTCACATATATCTGATCTCTATCTTTGAAGAAGCCTTTGTTGATGACAATAGCTGTCTTTTTTGCGTTCCATGCTAGATTTCTCGCTATAGAAGAAATTATGCTGTAATCAGATTCAAATTCTTTAAGAATAAGAGAATCATCCTCGAATAGAGAGGGCTCTTCCAAGATCTTTTGAATCTCCACATTTATTTTTCTTAGATTCTTATTCCATTCTCTATTTTCTAAAATTCTTTCAGGATGATTAATATTCTTTAAAAGATAATGTACCGCATTCTCTACTCCCTTTCTGTCATTAATCTTGTAGTTAGAATCTATTAGCTCTGTCATTTTTAGCAGATCTTCAAATCTTAAATCGATGTTTTCCCTTATTTTTTGAAAGATGAACTCATTTTCCCTTATCTTCTCTCCAGCATCTCCCACCGCTCCGAGAACCGATAGAAGGCTTACAGGATTTTTAAGATAATCGTTTATCACCCATGATGTGGATGGATATATCTCCGGACTCTCTCCTCTCAAAATAGGATTGCAATGAAATACTTCCTTGATCTCCTCTTGCAAATGATGATCGAATATCATGATATCTGCGTTTGTTTTCTCTTTGATCTTCAGAACGTCTTCTCTCGGAATACTTATATCGGCTATTACTATGGATTCATAATCTTCATATTCCTCTATCTCTGAATCTCTTAGAAAATAATTTCCTATTTCAGGAGTGGTGTTTTTTATATATCCTTTAAGATAGTTTAAAAGTAAAGCAGTAGAGCATATCCCATCTGTGTCCCAGTGATGAATTATTAGAGTTCTTTTCATTCAGACCACGAAAGGATTTTTCTTTCTAAGTATTATCTCCGCAACTTCCTTTCTCATCAATTCCTTTGGAGGAATCTTCTTTTTTGAAATAGCCTCTCTTATCCTTGTTCCGCTGAACTTTATGCGTTGATTTTCATCATGCGGACATGTTTTTTCATTTGCTATGCCAGAACATCTCTTGCAGTAAAAGAAGGATTTAAAGAAAATAGGAACTATACCCAGATCCGGAAACTCATTAAATATCTCCTGAGCCTCATAGGGATCGTAGTAATCCCCTACTCCCGCGTGATCTCTTCCCACTATGAAATGGGTGCATCCAAAGTTCTTTCTTACAATAGAATGGAATATTGCCTCTCTTGGACCTGCATATCTCATCTCGAACTGTAGAATGCTTAAAACAGCGCTGTCTTTCAAATAATAATTATTTATAAGCGCTTCGTAGGTTTCAAGGATGACATCATCTCTGAAATCTCCCTTTTTCTTTTTTCCTATCACGGGATTTATGAATATTCCATCCACAAATGTTAAAGCGGTCTTTTGAACGTATTCATGCCCTAAATGAGGTACATTTCTGGTTTGAAAACCCGCGATTGTTTTCCATCCTTTCTCCTTGAACAGTATTCTCGTTTCTATGGGTTTCAGGGTATATTTGAGAAAGGGATTGTCTGTCTCGCTTATAAGATCTATATTTCCTGCTAGAAGAACTTCTTTCATTTCATAAACTTTATTCACGCCGGGATGATTTTTATCATCGGTTCCGAATATCTTTTCAGCGAACTCTTTCTTATCATAATCATATTTTTCTTCCAAATGGAGGATCGCCACAATTTTGTCCTTGTACGTTAATGCTAAATCTTCTCCCTCACTTATTTTCTTAGAATCTTCTTCGGAAACATCCAGTACAATGGGAATGGTCCATGGAATATCATTCGCAAGTCTCTTTTCATAGAGAACGCTCTTATAATCCTCCTGATTTAAAAAGCCTTCCAAGGGGGAGAAAACGCCATTTGCTATGTTTTCAGCATCTTTTGCCTGATCTCTCCTTATCGCTATCCTGTGAAGTTCCCTTGCCTCTTCTTCCTTTTCTCTGAAGACCCTATTTATCAACTTTCCTCCGTGGGGCTTTATCATGGTATCCCTCAGTCCAGGTAGCCCAAGGCTCTGAGTCTTTCCTTTACTCTCTCCTCGTCTTCTTCCGTAAAGGGCTCTTCTTCTTCCTCTTCTTCAGCCACTATCTCTCTCAGAACATAGGTTACGTAACTGGATACAGATGTAAAGCCAGTTCCCTCAATTCTCTTCTTTATTTTCTCGAATAAAGGAGTGGGTATCGATACCGTGGTGAATTTTTTCTCCTCCTTTTCTTCCATTTATTTTCACCTCTAATTAAATGTAATTACTAATTAAATATCATTAAAATATTTAAGGGTTTTGGCTCCAGAATTTTCAGGGATAGAATATCCAAAGATAAGTTCCCAGACAAGAAAATCTCATTGATTTATATGCCAGCGGAAGTTTGATAACTTTGGAAGTTATGTATCCAATATACTTAAGTACGAAAAAATGAAAATAAGATTTTGAGACTCACCTGGAATTCATAAGATTGTTTATACAGCTGAATTGAGCCTGAGGCTATGATAAGAGG
>JBHIEG010000027.1:0-20914 GCA_046760505.1 Candidatus Hydrothermarchaeota archaeon | reverse complement strand
AGTTAAGTTTGTTTAACTACTATAAAAACGTTAGCAACATTAATTTAACAGAAGAGAAAAAGGAAAATTTTATATTCTACCTGCCATCATACCGTCAAGGGATGGTATGAGGTGGTTGATGACAGGTCTACTTTTTGCATCGATTCTTCTAGTCATGGTATCAACGCCCGATTCCTGAGTGCACGAAGTGTCGCAGACCTAGGACAATTCCACACTCTAAGCGCACTTGCAGGTTAGGTGAGAAATATGGGAATATTAGATTCGATAAAATCTCTTTTCAAAAAAAAGGAAAAAAAAGAGGTATATGAAAAAGAAGATATTGTAGAGGAAGATATTACCGAAGAGACCGCGGAAGAGGTTGAAGAGGAAGTAGAAGAAGCAGAAGAAACAACAGAAGATTAGTTAAATCGGTCCCCATTCACTCAGCTTCCTCTGAAATTTAGCCTCTTTTATTTTTTTGGCAGCGATCCAAGATTTTCTCACGAAATCAGGGTATTCATCATTGATTTTGATCCATTCTTTCAAGAAATTTATCGTAACAGGATCCGATGTATATCCGCTTCCAACGTCTCCATATCTTTCTCTTATTTTTTCTATTTCCAAATCTCTGATTACTTTCGCAAATATAGAGGCAGCAGAGACTATGGGATATTTTTCATCTGCGAAATGTTCACATATTATTTTTTGATTTTCTATCCTGAATTGGTTTCTCAGGTAATGATTGATATCTGACAAAAAGTTCACTGGGTCTCTATCGCAGGCATCAACTATAGCAATTTCTGGAGAGAGCTCACTGATTATCTTTGCAAATTCCAATGCCTCTATTTTGTTTAATGTGGTTCTTTTCCTTTTTTCATCTAATTCTCTAGGAGAAATTATCCTGACATGATATTTTTCAACTATTTCCTCTAGTACTTCTCTTAATTCAATTCTTCTCCTTGAAGAGATTTTTTTCGAATCTCTCAGCCCTATTTCTTCTAATTTAAATATCTCATTTTTTTTAACCGCAACTCCGCAGATCACAAGGGGTCCAATTACAGGACCTCTCCCAGCCTCATCTATTCCCACGATCATTTGGGATCTCTCGTCTTTCAGATTTATTTTATCGCCTATGCTCGATCTCTCCTTATCAAG
This sequence comes from Candidatus Hydrothermarchaeota archaeon, assembly GCA_046760505.1. Lineage (GTDB taxonomy): Archaea > CAYFZR01 > CAYFZR01 > CAYFZR01 > CAYFZR01 > CAYFZR01. Next base: position 19,780 of record JBHIEG010000027.1, on the reverse strand, counting down.
ACTCTTCCATGGCTTTTTTAAGTAACTCCTTGATTTCTTCTTCGTCTTTCATGAAAATAGGCTCTTTGAACGCTGGAACTCCGTTTAATAAGACCTCATTAAACAATGGCTCGCCTTTTTCCCAGTAGTCTTTTTCAATGATGTTTATATCACCTAGGTCAAGCGCTGCTCTCTTTACTTTGCCTGCTAAAACATTCGTAAACCAGCATTGTCTACTCGTGCTCAGAGTTAATTCGTATGGTCTTTTTACTTCCTTTTTATATTGAATTTCGAATGTCTTCTTTTCCACCTTACCTCCATCCATGAGATATCTTAACAGGAAAAATTGAATTGCTCCCTGTTTGAACTCAATTGCCTCTTGAAATCCATATTCAATGTAAAAATCATATTGCATAACTGGGGCACCTTTTACCGCTAAAACGTCCACAAACCTGCACTTTTTATCTTCTTTATCCTTGAAGAAAACATCAAAAAAATTTCTCCCAAACATCTCGTCCAATATCGCCTTTCTAACGGGAAGACCATATTCTTCGAGATACCATGCACAGTTTATGGTAACAGAATTTGCCTTTTCAGCATATTTTTTCAGGGGATGATAGTAACTGGGCACGCACTCAACAAAACCAGCAGGTTTTCCTTTATCATAGGCAATCATTCCTACAGTACCGAATTTTTCTATCGTATCTTCCAGCCATTTTTTTCTGTTCTTTTTTCCCTCTATAAAGTCAGGATTTCCCTCCATTTGAGGAAAATTGCCACATATAGACATGTGGTCTTCTATTCCATTTTTATTTATGCTGACAATTTTTAGGGTCAATCACAACACCCTAAATACCAAGGGAGTTTTTCTTTTTGTACTTTCGGGTTGAAATCTATGAAATTAGAAAAAACTATCCCACGCTGAATATTTCCCTCTCAGTATCGGTCAATACTTCGTATCCATCCTTTTTAATTAAAATAGTATCCTCAAGTTTTACCGCTCCCCACTCTGGAATTATTGTGTTCAGTTCAATTGCCAGTATCATGTTTTTCCTCAAAACCGTTTGATCGTAGGGACCTATGGTTGGAGGTTCATCTATCTCAAGACCTAAACCGTGTCCAACAAAATTTCCTTTATTCTCGCCATATCCCATGAAAAATTCGCTATATTTGCCTTCATTTGCTTTTTTTAATGCGATCTCATATAGTTCACTGGATTTTAATCCATTACAAACATTATCTAAGATCTCTTGCTGAACTTCTTTCAATTCATCAAAAACTTCGACTTGCCTCTTTTCAATTTTTCCTATAACATAGGTCCTTCCATTATCGGAATGATATCCTTTGTATACTCCGCCTATATCGATTACTATCATGTCTCCCTTTTTAATAACCCTTTCAGAGGCACTCTGTGGAAACGATTTGCTCAATCCGACTCCAGTAACAACGTTTGCAAATCCGGTCATCTTATCTAAATTGTCTCCAGAAGATATCAATCCATAGTGAAGATTTGCATCGAACCTTCTATTAAATATGATTCCTTCGTGTCTGTTTCTTCTCATCTCGGATTCAACTTCTACTGCCAGTTCGAGTTCGGTCATTCCTTCTCTGATTGCTTCTCTAGCTATAGACTGTCCTCTGTCTGTAATTTTGGCAGATTTCTTTGTGTATTTGATCTCTTCTTTATCTTTTATCAGCCTTTGCTCTAAAATTAAAGGCGAAATATCCAAGAAAGCAAAATTTGGGAACACCTTTTTTAGGCTTAGATATAGTTTCGCTGGAATTATGTCTAACTCAAGTCCTATTACTCCCTCTTTAATTCCGTATTCATCTAGTTTTTCTTTTATTAACTTAAAACTCCCTCCTTTAATCAAATTCTTTACGTAAGTCTCTTTTTCTACGAATTCGTATGCCCTTCTAACAAAAAGGAAAGCATCGTCTCTCGTTATCAATAGGTTGCAAGGACGAGAAGTTCCAGCGTAATATAAAACGTCCCTAGAATAAATTAGAATTGCAGCATCTATGTTTTTTTCCTCCATTTTTTTCCTCAAGGTTTCTATTCTCATAAAAAATTCCTCTTCCCAAATCTTTGTTAAAACTAATTGTTTTTCGCTAATTAAAAATAAATATGGATATAAATTTTTTGTCTACTCGAAGTACTTTATGTCTGCTACGATGAACAATAAAATACTTGTTGACACAACTATAAATCCGTAGAGAAACGTAATCTCGGGGTTAATAAACTGCCAGATAAATCCTGCAATCAAACTACTAGGAAAAGTTGCAATTCCACTCACGGTATGAAAAATTCCCAGTGCAGTTCCTCTTAATTTTTCTGGAGATAAATCGACAACAAAGGCTCTTTGCTGTCCGTCTATGAATGCATAGGAAAGACCGTAAAAGGCGAAGAAAACTATAAGAAGAGTCAGAGATCCTAGAAATGCAAAGCCCAAGCAAGTAAAGGCAAAAAGAGAGTATCCAATAAGTATGACATTCTTCCTACCAAATTTGTCGGACAAGATGCCAGATGGTATGGAGAAGGCAGAGTAGAAAATATTGTACAAAACATAGAGAAGAACAGGCATTGAAACAGCATAATCTCCGGTAAAGAAATCCTGAGCCCTAAGTATAAAGAACATGTATGTAAAGTTGCCAAGAGCAAATATGGATGCTACGATGATAAATAGCCAAAATGACCTTGAAAATCCGTTCAAAGTTATTTTTATGTGTTCTTTCTTTTTCACTTCCTCTCTTACTAAATGTATAGGAAAGAGTGCTGTAAGGGCAACAATTCCTGCGATCAGAAGTATGTTCCTTATGTCTAAGTTTAGGAAATATATCAGAACAAATGCAAGTATAGAACCTAAGATAGCACCGGAAGTATCCATGGCCCTGTGAATTCCAAAAGATTTACCAATTACTTCACTACTTACAGAATCTGCTATTATTGCATCCCTTGGAGCAGTTCTCAATCCCTTTCCAACTCTTTCTAATGGAATTAAGATCAAAACATAGTGCCATGTCTTTGAAAAGGGAAGGATTAACTTTGAGATCGATGATGTTGCATAGCCAGAGAAAACGAAGATCTTTCTTCTTCCAAGTCTATCTGACCAGTAACCAGAGAAAACCTTTAGTACACTGGCAATGCTATCTCCGAGCCCACCTATTAAGCCTATTATCAGTCCAGAACCGCCTAAAGTGGTGATAAACATGGGTAAGACAGGCAAAATCATCTCGGTGCTAGCATCTGTTAGAAAACTTACTATGCCAAGCAATATGATGTTTATGTCAATTCCCTTGAAGTTTGCCCTCATGGTAATGATTCTGACAATTTACATAAAAAGACTTAACCTCGGAAAATTATATATGTGAAGGAGCCACTTCCAAATGAACATGTTCAAAAAAATTCTCGTCCCGGTGGATGGATCCAAAAGCAGCTACTTTGTATTAGAACAAGCGATCGAGTTGTTCAAAGACTCAGAAATTATAGTGTTAACGGTATGCGACGTTAAGTATCAACCTCCATTCAGATATTACAGGGAGATTGGTTTAACAGATAATATTTTAAGAGAATACGCCAAAAAAATAACGGAAGAGGCTGAAAAAATTGCAACGGAGCGTGGAATAAAAATTAAAACCATTATAAGAAAGGGCAAACCTGTAGAAGAGATATTGACGGTAGCAAAAGAAATCGGAGCAAATGTAATTTTGATGGCTACTCATACCGAGCCAACCGAGAGATTTTTCTTTGGGAGCGTTACCGAAGGCGTTTTAAAGAAGGCGCCAAGAGAAATACCAATACTTGTTTGGCGAGGAGGAAAAGGCTGAAATTATATTTAATCGGTTCTAACTAATAAATACACGCTAAATAAAATAAGAAAGCCACCTAACACCACATTCATTTTCAATTCCTCATTCATTATTAAAAATGCCAAAAAGACCCCACTTACAGGCTCCAACAGAGATATTATGCTCGCATTTGAAGCTTTCACCTTCTTAAACCCAGAGAAGTACAGAGAAAAGGCTATTGCAGTTGGTATCAATCCAAGGAAGACTAAAATCACCGCATTTTCCATTATCACATGGTATGGGGTTTTTAAAGCAAAGGGGAAAAACATGAAAGATGTGATCAGATTCACCCAAACCGCTAATGTAATACCAGAGTACATTTGAGAGAGATACCTCGCGGTTATCATTTCTAGACCATATGTAAGACCAGAGAGGACTCCAATAGAGATTCCAAAAAAGTATTGTGAACCTAAGCCCAATTTATATGGTTCAGCGATGAGAACTATACCTAAAATTGAGAAAAATAGAGATACCAAGGTTATTTTTGTGATTCCCTCTTTAATCAACACCGGAGAAAGTATTGCCACAAAAACAGGCGCGGTGTACAATAACAGAATCGCAACCGATATCGAAATCTCCTTCATAGTTTTAAAATATAAAAAAATTGTAGATCCTGTGAGTATTCCTGACAAAACCAAATATTTAAGATCTGATTTATCCTTAAAGATAGTTAAATGCCTAGAAAAGTAAAAAACTGAGAATAGGATGACAAACCCGATGAACGTTCTGAAGAAGACTATTGATCCTACATTCATTCCGGTGGTGCTCTTTACAAATATTCCAACAGAACCCATTAAAATTGCTCCGAGAGCTATCTTTACATATCCCTCGAATTCATCCATTTCCATCTCCAAATCCATGAAAATATTGGGTATTTTGTAAAGAGTTTACGGAAAATTACTCTCTCGAGATTATACCTTATATACTTTAACAACGAAGGAGAAGATTCTGGAAAATTACTTATCAGTCATGTCTTTTTTAAGAATTTCAACCATGTCCTTCAGAGACTCCTTATTTTTTTCGAGTGTGTACAGGTGGGCTGTATATTCGTCTTCTGTAATCTCCCCATTCTTAAATAATTTGTCTAATTCCGTTAACTTCTTTTCATTTTCTGATAATCTTTTCTCGATTAGCCTTAATCTCTCTTCAGACATCTTAATGTAGTTTGTTTCTATCCTTACATAAAGTTACCGACTACAAAAATTAGGATTTTAAATTTTGATTAATAAAAATAAACATTTCAGTATAAAATACTTTAAAATCTCCTTCTAAGTATTAACTCGCAATAATCTTCTCCGTCTGCTATTCTTTTTTTTACTTCAACCTCATGATCGTAGTACTTTCCTATCTCTCCCCAGTAAGAATCTGTGAAGTGGCAAAAAAGTTTGTTTGGGTTATTTTTATTAAAAGGACACTCAAACATTCTTACTATAATCCCATCTTCTCTCTCTTCTAATTCGAATTTCATACCATGTTTTTTCATCACATCATCTTCAATTAATTCTTTAAGGTTTTTAGGGCATCTCCTTTCTATCAATAATTTCGCGGTATTCTCTCCGGTTTTTCTCATTAAAAATGAGGCTTCTTTTCCACAGAATTTCTCTATTACCAAAACCAAGCCTGTAAGCCAGTCCAACAGTAGGTTTTCTCTACCTTTCATTTATATCAATTCAATGACAGGTTATTTTATGACAGATTATTTTAATTCCTCTCATACTTTTGATATTTCGAGTAGATGCAATGTAATATAGATACGATGTAGTATAACATAGTATAGATCATTCTACCTTTACCTTCACCCCGCCTACCAGAGAAGCAACTATGTTATAGACCAACGCCATGATAGCGAGCATGATGCCGCCAAAAATCCCGTATACTATAGAGCCTATGATAGCACTTGCTACCCCAATGGCAAATGTCATGGAGGTTCCCCCTCCGGTTGGAAGGCCAAATTGATGATGGAAGGCAGGCATCATTGCGCCACCAATCCCCAGGGCTAGTATTAAGGCCATGATCAATCCGAAGATCAAAAATATTACGAAATATATGACGAATGATATCTTGAAAACTGAAAAGACGCCAAATCTTTTGATTTCCCTCTCTTCAAACAATTAATTCACCTCCATCTTTTTTTGGAACTTTAATGTATATATTAATTTTGATTCTGAGTGTTTATAAGGAAGAAAAACATAACTAAAATTCATGAAGTTAGATATCATATTCTGCGGACATATTACTCGTGACATCATAGAAATTGAGAATGAAAAAAATTTCAGCATAGGAGGCTCCGTAACATATGGATCTCTTTGTGCCTCCAATCTCGGATTAAGGTGCGGAATTGTCTCAAAGGTTGGAAGGGATTTTGCACTCGATGAATTTATCTCTCGAGGCATAGATGTAGAGGGTGTGAAAAAAGAAAACCAAACGACGACATTCATAAATTTCTACGACAAAAATTTTAGAAGAACTCAGAGAGTTATGCACAAATGTACCAAAATAAAAATAGAAGATTTTCCCGAGAGATACAAAAAAATAAATTATATCCATTTATGTCCAGTATTGGATGAGATTTCTCTCGGTGTATTTCAAGAACTAGGAGACAAATTTATTTCATTAGATCCTCAGGGTTTTTTTAGAAAAATAGAGAAAAACTCAGTTGTTTCGAAAAAATGGGAAGATATGGATTTATTTCTAAAACACGTGGATTTAATAAAAATAAGTGATGAAGAATTGAGGAATGTTTCTAAATATGAAGAAAGAGCAGTAGAAAAGATAAAAAAGTACTGTGATTTAGTAATCGTGACAAAGGGAGATAGAGGATCTACTATTTATGAGAAAAAAAGGATAGATATTCCAGTTATACCACCCAGAGAGGTGGTAGATCCAACTGGTGCTGGAGACGTTTTTATAACGGGTTTCCTTTATAAGTTCATTAAAGGAGAAGATATAGAAAAATGCGGTTTATTTGCATCTTCACTGGCATCAATAGTCCTTGAAAGTATGGGATGTTCAAAAATACCTACAGAGAAAGAAGTAAACAGTAGATTAGAAGAATACTTAAGCAACAAATATATAAATCTGTGATGTACACCAAGTTTTTGGGCGGCCGTAGTCTAGTGGTTAGGACTTTGGCCTTCCAAGCCAACGACCCGGGTTCAAATCCCGGCGGCCGCACCTCTTCTTTAGAGTTTAAAAAGAAAAATGATTCTCATGCATTTTTGACATCTTTAGAGGATTTAAATAAGTCATCTGAGAAACTTACGTGCATAGGAGAATATATAGGCATAGATGATACCTCCTACAGCCCAACTAAGCACGCAAACTACGAAGAACCAAATAGTTAGAATCTCAATATTCGACTCTCCGAGTATGAACAGAGCAGGATAAAACAAACCAAAAAGGAATAGAACTGTGATGGGATAGACAGGCAGATAAAAGAGGGCCACGGTAAAACCCAGATATTGCGAGGGGTTTGATTTTGCCACCAGTGAACATGCAGAGGAGGATAAAATTCCGATTAATAAACCCACAATCAACCCCTTTTTCCACAAACTGAGATCTGAAATCATAGTACAGTCTTCCTTAACTTAAAGGCTGTTCCTAAGTCTCTTCAGTCTATCCTTTATGTAAGGCTCGTTCCAGCCTTCAATTATCTCCCTTACATTCCTATCAATGTATTTTTCCTTTAACTTTTCAGATATTCTTATTTGGTATAAATTTGCTATTGCCACCGTAGAAAAAATTATATCTGATAATTCCTCTTCTATTGCGCTCTTTTCATCTTTTTTAATAGCATCTGCGAGTTCTCCGATCTCACTCATCAAAACGGTGGCAAGAAAGAAGGGACCGCTTTCTCTATCAAAGTCCCCAAATATTTCATTCATTCTCTTCTGGAAAAGATCTAAATCCATTTCAATCGCCGAATAAAAATCCTACGCCTTCTTCAACCTTTTCCTCTTCGCTTTTAATTGCTTCAATGACTTTTTCGCTCTCTTTCTCTTCCACAAGATTTGCAAGTTCTTCAAGTTTTTCTTTTGCTTCTTCAACTATGTCTGGTGGAGCCGAGAGATACAAGTAGTAGCCGGTTTTTTCAAATCCCAATGTACCTGCATCTTTCAGATAGACGGTGTGTCTGATAAAGGGATCTTTCTCCACTATCGATCTTACCTTTTTGTAGTTTTCTTTTTCAACATAAAACACAGGCAATTAATTCACCTCCTCAAAAATTCATCTGCATACTTGATACCCTCTTTTAAGGCTTGGATGTTGACATCTATAAATGCCTCTGGAAGGGTGTCATTTATAGCCTTTTTTAAAACTCTTTCGTCTACGATATTATCTATAACGGAGAGTGCACCGAGCATTATTACGTTTGCCACCATCTTGTTTCCTATTTTATGAGCAAGTTTTGTAGAAGGAACCTTATATGCATTCTTCTCTGTAAAAACAAGATCCTCATCAACGAATAAGACTCCTTCTTTCTTTAAGAATCTTAGATTTTCATCAAATTTTTCCTGATGCATCGAGACGTATAGATCCAGTCCTCGAGCCTTTGGATAGACTATCTCGTTCTCTGATATAATCACATCTGCTTGAGAAAATGTTCCTCTCTTCTCTGCTCCATAACTTGGGGTCTGAGATACGTTTAATCCCTTCAAAGATGCACCTCTCGCATAAAGCAATGCCATCAGGACTATTCCTTGTCCTCCTATGCCTGAGAATCTAACCTCTCTTTTTTGCAATCTCCATCCACCTCAGCATCTGGATTCTCTCCCTGAATTCTCTTACCAAGCCATGCCTATCTCTATCGGCGAACTCTCCGATGATTATTTTCTCTTCTAATCTTAATGAAGGTTCTTTTTCCTCCTTAATCTTCTCAATCCTCACAGAATTTTCCTTATACCACCTCATCGCTTCGTAACCCTCTGGCATCAAGTTATAAACTCCAAATACGGTGGGACATTGAGTCAAAACCTCTATAAATCTAAATCCTTCTTTATCGAGGGCTTTTTTTATTGATTTCGTGATATCGTTCGCGTGATAGGTAGTCCACCTTGCAACATAATTTGCGCCCGAAGCAACTACCAACTTTGCAATGTCTATTTTACTTGCGGTGTTTCCGTATGGAGTTGTTTTAGTTATCGCCCCGCTTGGAGTTGTTGGAGCCATCTGACCGCCAGTCATGGCAAAGATTCCGTTGTTTATGCATATACATGTAACATCTATGTTCTTCCTCGCAGCATGGATAAGATGATTTCCTCCTATCGCTACTAGGTCTCCGTCGCCAGAGAATACAATTACGTCTAAATCAGGATTTGATAGCTTAATTCCAGTTGCAATAGGTATGGCTCTTCCATGAGGAGTATGAATGGAATCAGCAAATACGTATCCTCCTGCTCTCCCGCTACATCCTATTCCCGAGACTAAAACTATCTTCTCAGGGTCTCTATCTGAAATAGCTCTTAGCAAGCACTTTAATACAGTTCCTATACCGCAACCCCTGCACCATATGTGTGGAAGCCTATCTCTCCTTATCAAATCCATGTACATCTCAAATGCTCCTTATTTTTTTCAGTATATCCTCAGGACTTGGTATATCTCCAAAAAAACTCATTAAAGTTGCTTTTTTAGAAATCAGTCGTATGATATTGAAAATTTGCCCGAGATTCATCTCCACAACCAAGACCTTTTTACCCTCTAGTATCTCTGAGATCTTTTCATAGTGGAAAGGCCAGATGCTTTTCAATCTTACCATACCTATGTTGAGACTTCCTTTTTCCATTAATGCTTGAAGACATGATCTAGCGACAGATCCGTAGGAGAGTAAAAATATGTCGGCATCTTCGTTGATGACCTCTATATCAGAAATATCGTCTATGTTCTTTCTTATTTTATCTTTCAACCTTTGAACGAGATTTTGATGTATCCCGGTATCTGATGGAGTAGGAAAACCTTTCGTATCATGGGTTAAGCCTGTTATGTGCGCCCTAAATCCTTTACCTAATGTGGGCATTTTTGGAACAAGACTTTCATCGGGTAAAAAATAATTTTCTCCTTTTTTTGGTTCTTTTCTCTCATAAACCTCTACTTCTGTAGGTATTTCTATTTTTTCTCTTAAATGTGCCACGATAGCATCGGAGAGAAGAATGCATGGCACTCTGTATTTTTCTGCCATGTTGAAACATCTAACAGTAAAATCAAACATCTCCTGAACGCTGGATGGAGCATATACGATTGTTTCATAGTCTCCATGACCTCCGTATCTTGATGCCATCACATCTGACTGGGAAGGCAACGTAGGCATTCCTGTTGCCGGACCTCCTCTCTGTACATCAACTATAACGCACGGAGTTTCGGTCATGCATGCATAACTTATGCCTTCCTGCATAAGGCTGAGCCCTGGACCTGATGTAGCGGTCATAGCCTTCTTTCCTGCCCACGAAGCCCCTATCACTGCCATTATACTTCCTATTTCGTCTTCCATCTGGATGAAGACTCCTCCTACCTCAGGCATCCTTATTGCAAGCCTTTCCATTATCTCTGTAGAAGGAGTAATAGGATACCCAGCGAAGAACCTGCATCCTGCTAGCAGAGATGCTTCGGCGCATGCCGTATTGCCTTGGATGAATCTTGTCTCACTCATTTTCCTCAATCCTTATTGCAAAATCCGGGCAGTAATTCTCGCATATTTTGCATTTATTGCACTTTTCCTTATCCTTTACAGTAGCATAAAAGTATCCTATCCTATTTAGTTTATCAGATATCTTCAAAACGCCTCTCGGACAGAATTCCACGCATATATGACATCCCTTGCAGAGGTCTTTTTCAATGATTATCATAAAATTATCATATCGCAAGAACCTTAAAGGGATTTCGATGAAAACCATATGTGAGAAGACCAAAGATAGAGAAAAATTCGTTAAGAAGATTTTTTACAAGTTTAGAGAAGAAATGGAAGAAATTGAAGGTAAAAAAATACTCATTAAGCCAAATATCGTATCATACGAAGATTATCCAACTACAACTCATCCTATAACCTTGGAGACAGTTATAAAAGAATTGGAAGGCAATGATATAATTGTGGGGGATGCACCAGCGGTAGATGCAAGAAATTCAGATAGGATAATAAAAGAACATGCTTTAAACGAGGTATGCGAGAGATATGGAATAAAACTTTTGAATTTATACAAAGAAAAGACAGTAAAACCTGATAAATATTCTATTCGAGTTTTCAAGATTTTACTCGAAGCAGATTATGTTGTATCTCTTCCAGTGCTAAAAACTCATCGTGCATGCGGAATAACCGGGGCATTAAAGAATCATTTCGGTTTCTTGCCTAGATTTGAAAGAATAAAGATGCACATGAGATTAAAAGATATACACAAATCAATAGCAGAGTTAAATCTTTTGAGAAAAGCAGATCTATACATATTGGATGCGATATGCGTCTTGATAGGGGCTCAAGAAATAAGGCACGGTGGGACAAAAAGAGATTTGGGATACATGATAGGAGGAACTGATCCTCTGGAAATCGATCTCCTCGGTTTAAAATTATTGAAGAGAGTTGAGCCTAAACTAAAGGAGAAGGAAGCTGAAGATATTTTGCACATAAAGCATTTCATCGATCTTTTCAGTTCTTCAAGATGAGATTGAACAAGGCGAGAGAGGCTTCTCTTGTACCTTCCCTATCGCTCCCTGCAACGATTAGGACATCTTTTCCTGTTCCATAGGGATTATCCAGAAACATCACAGCGCCCTTACCTGGTCCTGGCTTCTCTGCAGTTATGTTAAACGGCAGTTTCCCTTCTTCCTGCAGCTCATGAACGAGAATATTTACCTTGGGACCTCCCACGAGTATTAAGTTGTAGTTTTCAAAGTCTTCGGGAGTTAATTCTGTATCTAGTCTTGATATAGGTGTTTTTAGTAATGAAATTTCCTTGGTAATCTCTGTCTTCACGAGAGTTATCACAACGTTCATGTACTCAAAAGACTCTTCAGGATAAGATGTCTCTACATATGGAACGGTTAAAGAACCCAATGCACTGGCTATATCGCAGGCGCTCACCACATCAAGGGCCGGAGATTTACTTCCAACGACCACCAACGAATTTAAAGAGTAATTTTCGATAAAATCAAATTTCTTCACCGCAGATTCACTGGGCAGGAACTGAACTTTTTCCATCTCTGCATTACATATGGTGGCCATTACCATTATCATAAAACCTATAAGCAAGTATCCTTTTTTCATGAATAGATTAACACACAACTCAATTATAAATGTGGTGAAATAATTGTTGAAATACCGAAAAGGGATCAAATATGGATCCAGAGTTAGAACAGAGCATAAGAACTTTCTTTTCTACAGCAAGAATTTTTATAGAAGAGGCATTCAAGAAAAAAATCATTGACGAAGAAGATTTTAATATCCTGTGCGAAAAATTGGAAGACATTTATCCAACGTTCGCCAAAAATTTTGTTGAAATAAAGGCACAAGAAGGAGATTTTGCTCAAGTAATAACTCCCCTGATAGAATTTTCTCAAACTGACAGGTTTACAAATGTGCTCATGGGGACCTATACTAAAGAACTAAAGGTGGATGAGATTTATCTATCGCTGGTACTCTCAACTGTCGGATACATCGGAGAATACGATTTTGAAAAAGTGAGAGAAAAAGTAAAAAAACTAGATCGAAATGATTGTAGACTGGTATTCTTGTTTATCCCCATACAATACGAGCTTTATAAGAGGGGTATCAACGTTATCTGATCACCTTGTATTCCTCGATTTCATTCACAATGAACCTCAGTGCATCTTCTCCCTTTTCTCTTTCGGTTGCAACAAGGATCACTACATCCTCGCCTTTTACATCAAAGGCTCTTTCTATTTCTTCTTTCTCTTTCTTTGAAATGCCGTATGCAGGCAGTTCATCGGTTGAGATGTATCCCCTTACCCCAAATTTCTCCTCTACTCTTTTCGCTAAGTCGTTTGCGAATTCTTTGTCTTCTATTAAAACTCCATAGAACTCTGGAATTTTTATGCCTAGAATCGAACCACCGCTTCCGATGCAGCGTTGTATAATCTTGGATTTTGAATCACTCAACAAATTCGTGACATCTTTCATATCGATTACCTCACATGTGGGCAAGTCTTTGGATTCTCTTGGCAGGATTTGGATGTGTGGACAAAAATTCTAAGAATTTATCAAAGGCGGTCAACTTTATCTCTGCTTCTCCAAAGGCTTTTAACTCATATTCATCTATGTCTCCACTTCTGTCTAGGTCCATCATACTTAACTCTGTTATCTCTTTCCTTGCATTTGATGGGTCGCTTGCAAAGAAAGCCTTTAGTCCCTCGACATGCTTGAGAGTTGTTTTATCAACTCTCGCGCTACCCCTGATTAACTTATACAGAGCGGATGCCAATGCAGTTGGATTTTTTGTCAGCTCCACGCTTCCTGAATCAGCGTAATATTCTCTTATCCTGCTAGCATATAGTACCAATAGGTTCGTTACAAAGTACAAGATGAAAGCCGCGATTCCTATTAGCGCGGTACTCCCCCTGCTTTCTCGATCCCCGGAGAACAAGGTGCTAAGAAAAACATAGTAGCATACCAATGGAATTACGCTCAGCATAGTTATCACGACCACGTCTCTATGTTTAATGTGGGATATTTCGTGTCCCAGAACCGCTTCCAGCTCTTTTTCGTCAAGGATGTTGAGTAACTCTCTTGTAACACATACTCTCGCATCGCCCTTGGTTCTTCCGAAGGCAAATGCATTCGGAATTGGTATTTCAGATATCCCTACCTTTGGCATCGGTATCTTTGCATCTCTCGCAAGCCTCTCAACCATGGAATAGAGCCTTGGATACTCGGATGGAGTAATGTACCTTATTCTCATTGTCATTTCGACGATCTTTGGACCAATTAAGTACTGAATTCCAATTATAATCAGTGCAAGCACTATGTAGAAGAATGGGGCACTGATTCCTCTAACGTAGGCTATTATGCTTATCAGTGCATAGAGCAATCCAAAGAGGACAACCACGGTCAACCAAATCCTTACCTGTAATCCGATCATTCTCATGCTGATAAGAAAATATAACCTTCGATAAAAATCTTTTGAGACTTCCATCCAATAACTTTTTTATTCTCAAAAAATTTTTTTCTTTAATAAACATAGAGAAGAAATTTTTCACTCAATTTTGAGTCTATCTATCATAAAATTAACGAGTAAACGGGTTTCATCAAACTTAAAACTTGGATAGGGCACACTAAAACCCTTCTCGTTTATAACTGCCAGAACCTCAAACCCCAGAGAAAAAATTTCAAGATCCTCTGGCTTTTTTAAAATTATAATTCTCGGCTTGTTTTCTTTGGTAAATCCCTCGGTCAATACAATATCCATATCTAGCAAGAAGTTATCTATTATGTGATCCAAAGAAGCCTCTTTTTCCACCTTTTTCACCATTGCAAATTTACTAGGAGAAGAAATGACTACAGCATCAGACCCTGCTTTTGCATGTTTCCACGAGTCTTTACCCTCTATATCTATTTCAAAGTCTTTGTGAAAGTGATGTTTTATTGTTCCTACTTTATATCCTCTCTTTTTAAATTCTTTAATCAATTTCTCGATTAAAAATGTCTTGCCAGAACCAGATCTTCCTACAATAGAAACAACTGGCGGTGTTCTTTTCTTATGCATGGAACATATAACTGAGGGATCATATATAATTTTTTATCTTGGCAACGTGGCTCGTTGCATCCGCAATTTTATCAAAAATTATTTTATTACTGAGACAAGAGGGTTGTTTTCTACTTTTTTACTCTTTTTCCGTTCTAAACTTTTTATTCACCCTATTTCCACCCTCTATTTTATAAGGGGGTGTAGAGAGGGGGTGACAAGGTAAGGTAGAATAATTTGAGTATAAATTATATAAAGCCCCCTTCTAGGGTTTAGAGAGGAGTAGAGGATAGATAATATAATTTTGGACTAAAATTATCTTTACCGTCTCCGTTTATTATATGGGGGTTTAGAAAGGGGGTGATAGGGTAAAATAGTGTAAATTCAGTATAAAATACTTTAAAACCCCCTTCTATGGTAACTCTTTCTCTATTACCTCTAATTTCATCAGCAATTCAGAAAGTTCAATCAAATCGTGTACAAACTCCCCCGTAACATCAAGTAATCTTACAGCCTCTATTACAACAAAAAAACGCCATAGATCCTCATCCAAATCATAGAGTGCGACCTTTTGTTTGAAGTCGAGCACACTCAGAACATGTCTGAGGTACTTTTCTCTGTCTTCTTTTATTCGTGAGTACAAAATATTTACGCATTCTTTGGATATCTTTCCAATTATTTCGTTTGAAAAAGTAGATGCGTCAGGTATTTCGATTCCTCCAAGCATGGCATACATCTTTAACTCTATTCCTAGCCAAATTTTATTTTTTATAGATTCTTCTTTCTCCTTTGGTAAAGATATTATGCCTTCCGCATTTAAAACTACAAGAATTGAAACATCTAACGCTTTTTTGTGGAGATTTATCAGAAAATCAATTTCCTTCCTCCTGAAATAAGGAACTACTTCATATAGTCCAAAAACTTTTCTTCTAGTTTCTATCTCTTTTATTGACTCAGAAATTATTTTTTCAACTTCTTTAGAGTCTATTTTCTCAGATAAATGTCTTTTAAGATCTTTTCCTATCTCTTCGGTAACTTCTCCCAAATCTCCGAGTTCATACTGCGCATAAAGAAACTTTGGCAGATTTTTCACTACATCATAACAATTCGAAAATTCCTCCACCAGTTTCATGTCTTCATCGCTTAATCTATGACCTCCCAATTAGATCACTCTTAACATTATG
Organism: Candidatus Hydrothermarchaeota archaeon; assembly: GCA_046760505.1. Taxonomy (GTDB): domain Archaea; phylum CAYFZR01; class CAYFZR01; order CAYFZR01; family CAYFZR01; genus CAYFZR01. Next base: position 4,086 of record JBHIEG010000027.1, on the reverse strand, counting down.
ATGAAACTGGTAGAAGTCTTTATCGGTTCATATATGGTAATTTTTTGTCGGACACTAAATCAGATGCCTAAAAAAGTCCTGTGAAACAATCGTTTAGAAAAAAAATCTTTCTGGAAAATCTTCCTGTGAAAAATTATTCTAAAAATGTGGAGCAGGAGACTACTCGTTAATAGTTTTTTCTATGATAAAATTTTATTTCATATATCAAAAATCAGAGAATGAGGGAGGGCACCGAGTGAGAGGGATGGGAAGCCCGAGGTACCCTCACCTTTAAATATAAAAATAATTTTATTATTATTTTCTCCTAAGATTGTTATATGCGAGAAAAAATCAAAAAAAATTTAATATATGCGTTCTTTTTGTCAGACGGACGTCATATATTTTTAGTTCAATTGTAACCAGTTAGATTTTATTGTTTTATTTAAATCTAAAAATTATTTTATTTAGAAATATCGTTTTTTAAAAATATGCCGAGAATAGAATATATATCTGAATGAATGGTTTAAAGACATGAATTCCAAGTTGAGGTTTATTGGACTTTTAATAACAGTCACTTTATTTGTAAGCGGTGTAGTCATTTACGGTCCAACCTATACGGTACGTGCGTATCATGATCTAACGGTTGTGGGCTTCATATTGATGTTCATTGTAGCCTATATAGCTTTCCTCAGATACAATAAATAGGGTCAGATAAAAATAGGATTAGTAACAAAAAGTTTATCAAACATCTCTGATCACTCATTTAGAACTCGGATCGGGGGGAAGGAAATAATCTCAAAGATACGCGTAGTCAATCTGGAGAGATGCATAGGCTGTCAACTATGCATGTTTGCATGCGCTAGATACAGACAAAGAACTATGTCTCAGGTGAAGACCAGAATCCAAGTAAAAACTGCTGGAGGGTTAGAAGGAGATTTTGTGGTAATTGCATGCAGAGCATGTCCTGATCCAGCGCCATGTGCTAAGGCATGTCCAACAGGCGCATTAGTTCCAAGAGAAGGTAATATTGGGGTTAAATTGATTCCAGAAAAATGTACCAGTTGTAGGGATTGCGTTGAAGCATGCATAATAGGAGCAGTATTCTGGGATCCAGATGAGAATAAGCCCCTTATATGCACTCACTGCGGTCAGTGTGCAAAAATATGCCCCCACGATGTGATTGCCTTCGAAAAAGTAGAGGTAATAGAGTCATGAAGGTTCTTTATATTGATCTCGAGAATCATGATTACGAGGAAAGGGAAAGAGAAGACATAGAAGAAATACATCTCGGTGGAGTTGGGGCCGCGGCAAAACTATTGCTAGAAGAATGCCCCAAGAACATAGATCCCCTATCCCCTGAAAACGTAATAGTGCTGGCAATAGGACCTCTTAGCGGGCTATTTCCCATGTGCACCAAGGTGGTTGCAACATTTAAGTCTCCCCTTACAAATGAATACGGCGAGTCATATGCCGGGGGTAGACTAGCAGCCGCGATGAGATTCAGCGGTCATGAAGCAATTGTCATAAAAGGAAGGTCTGAAACGCCTGTTTATCTTTCCATACACGATGACGATATAAGATTCAAGGATGCCACCCTTCTCTGGGGCATAAAGGACACTTACGCGGTAGGACGTATACTGAGGGAAAGAGAGCCTGGCGCCGGGAGAAGAAGCATAATTAGAATAGGTCCTGCCGGGGAAAAAGGAGTTAGGTATGCTTCCGTAATCGTGGACTCCTACAGACACTTCGGTAGATTAGGTCTTGGCGCTGTTTTTGGCAGTAAAAACTTAAAGGGTATTGTAATCTCGGGAAAGAAAGAATTCAAACCGCCAGACATGACCAAATTCAATAAAATCTGGAGAAACGTAATGAATATAACCGTTAATACAGACATCATGGAGAAATACCACGATCTTGGTACTTCAGCAAACATTCTTCCCCTCAACTACCTTAAAGCATTGCCCACAAGGAACTTCAAATCTTCTCAATTTGCGCATGCCCAACACATATCTGGAGAAACTTTTGCCGAAAAACATCTCACTAGAAAAACTGCTTGCATTCCTTGTCCAGTAGGATGTATCCATATAGCCTCAATGAGGTTTTTGTATGCTCCTCAGCATGAGTATGCTACTGTTCACATGTCATATGATTATGAGCCAATCTACGCTCTAGGATCTCTCTTGGGGATGACAGATTCTTCGAAGGTGCTCATGCTCATAGAAAAATGCGAGAGATACGGCTTGGATGCGATGAGCACGGGCGTATGCCTTGCCTGGGCAACTGAGATGTACGAGAAAGATCTCATTTCAGCGAGTGAGACCCTAGGAATCCCCCTTGCATGGGACAATGCCGAGAGTTATTCAAAGGCAATCGACAATATAATACTCCAAAAAAATCATTTCTATCAGGAACTAGCGAAAGGGATAGATCACTCATCAGAGCACTGGGGTGGAGAGGAATTCGGTATGACCTTAGGAGGGTTGGAGGTTTCAGGATACCACACAGGTGCATCTAGCATAGTGGGTCAGATCGTAGGAGCAAGGCATTCTCATCTTGATAACGCAGGATACAGCATAGATCAGAAGGCAGCCTCGGCTCAAACACCCTTGGAAAAGCAAGTTGAACAGATCATAAATGAAGAGTACTGGAGGTGTCTGGTTAATTCATTGATCATATGTCTTTTCGCGAGAAACATATACACTGAAGAAATAGTTTTGCAGACTCTGGATTCTGTGGGAATAGAAAAAACTAAAGAGGATCTCTGGAGCATTGGTAAAGAGAACTGGAAAACAAAGTGGGAATTTAAAAAGAGAGAAGGATTCACTTTAGATAAAATAAAAATTCCATCCAGATTCTTTGAAACTCCAAGCATGACAGGGAAACTTAAGAAAGAAGACATAGAAAAAATGCTCACGCTTTACAGGGAGAAGGTAGGATTGTAGATTTCCCATATAACCAAAAGCATGTGTGCAAGCATTCCATGATAAAAATTGAGAAATTGGTTAGATAGGATGAATTCTGCTGGTCTTTCTCTCTTTAGCTATATATTCATCCCTACCGTATGGGTGTCCTCCAAAACCATGGCGCATTATGGCTATTGCCCTAGCAGAGTTGTTTTCTCCTTCCCTAGATCTAAAAAGCTCGATAACTGAATGGGTAATAACCGGGATAGGAATCTCTTTTTCTATAGCTTCTTGAACAAGCCAGTTTACCTCTCCGGTATCCTCAACATAATCAGGAATCTCAGCGAGATCATCTATCTCCCTTAAACCTCTTTCCATCAGTTCTATTAACCAGCCCCTAATTACAGAGCCGTTTGACCAGTTCCTGAATATTTCTTCAAGATTGAGATTAAAGTTACTCCTCTTCAAGAGTTCAACCCCTTCGCCTATTGCTTGGAACATACCGAATTCAATACCGTTGTGTACTAGCTTTACGAAATGCCCACTTCCTGGAGGTCCGGTATGTAGATATCCTCCTTCAACAGCAAGAGCCTTTAATATAGGTTTGCAGAGTTTAACGCCTTCATACCTACCGCCAACCATGAAGCAAGCGCCATTACGAGCGCCTTCAACTCCTCCACTGGTTCCACAATCGACGAAATGAATTCCGAGTTTAGAAAGCTCGGCCTCTCTCCTGATAGAATCCTTGTAGTAAGAATTTCCACCATCTATGACGACATCCCCCTTATCTAAATGAGGTACGAGTTCTTTTAACACATTGTCTATTGTTCTCCCGGCAGGAAGAGACAGGAATATCACTCTGGGTTTTTTTAAAGAATTAACGAACTCTTCGTACTCTTCAACTACTTTTACGCTTTTATCTGCTAGATAAGGCTTTGGGCTTCTCGCCTTCCCAACTACCCAGATACCCTTTTCTGTGCATTGAAGAGCAAGATTTCCACCTATCCTGCCGAGGCCTATAATGCCCAGTTCCATATCAAACCCTCCTGTACAATCTCTACATTCGGTATCTTTAGTCATCCCTACATACAGGTCCTACCAAGGACCATTCTATGGAATACTCATTATTTTCAGTTTTAATCACTTAAGAAGTGCGGGGGGAGGGATTTGAACCCTCGAACTCCTATGAGACAGGACCCTGAAT
>JBHIEG010000026.1:0-21268 GCA_046760505.1 Candidatus Hydrothermarchaeota archaeon | reverse complement strand
TTTTATAAGGGGTGTAAAGAGGTGATAGGGTAAGATAGGACAATTTGGACTGAGATACCTTCTCCATTTCTCATATGGGGGTTTAGAAAGGGGGTGATAGGTTAAAATAGTGTGAATACAGTATAAAATACTTTAAAACCCCCTTCTAGAAATTTACAATGGGTTCGCTTCTTTAATAGATGGTTAGGCTCTTTATGTTTGGAATCTTCTTCAATTCCTCTATAACTCTGCTTGAGATGGGTTCATTGGTTATTATGGTAAACTTCGGATCGTCACTCAATTCTGGATCGTCAGCGACTGCCTGTCTGATGCTTATGCCATGTTCTGCGATCTTTGTACTTATACTTCCAATTATGCCGGGTTTTCTTGCATCTTTAACTGAGATTTCAATAACTCCGTGTCCAAGCTGGATGGCTACGTCTCTTAAAAAAGCGATTGATCTTATGTAGGTGAAGATCCTGCGGAGAAGATCATTTTCAAGGATCTTCCTTGCAGTAGCATCAACTACCCGCCTGTCAACACCGGCTTCTTTTGCTATCTGCGTGTGGGGTATCTCAATATTTCCGCATACAATTTTTTCGTCCTCTCTAACTTGGAATCCTCTTTCCAGCAATAATTGGACAACCCTTTTTTGAGCCGGATATGGATCAAATATTTCTTCAATAATTTTCCACATACGATTTCCTCAGTGCATTTCACGTTCCCTTGAGACTGCAATCTCCAATGCGCGAAGGATGTCGGATCTTGTTATAATTCCAATCAGTTTATCTGGATTTTTTCTGTCAACTACCGGTAACCTACCGATGTCGTTTTTATGTAACTTATCTAATGCTTTTTGTAAAGATTCATCTGGGTAAGTAACAATAAGGTTTTTGCTCATGATTTCTGAGATCAGGACCTTATCTCTCCTCTCTAAGGGTATCTTAATTAAGTCGTCGAATGTAATTATACCTACCAGTCGATTGCCATCAACCACAGGATAACCAAGATGGTGTTTTTCCAGCATTATATCGTGAAGATCTGCTAAACACCTATTTTGAGATACTGTAATCAGATTAGTGTTCATGGCATCCTCCACCTTAATCTTTTCAAGAGTGGGAGCCCATTCTTCCCTTATTTTTACTCCCCTTCTCTCAAACTTGAGTGTGTAGATGGAAGACCCCTTCAGCAAGACGTGCGATACCGCATAGCTAGTTGAGCAAGCCAACATTAGAGGGAGAAACAGGTTGAAGTTCTTTGCCATCTCAGGAATGAATATTATGCAAGTTAGTGGGGCACTTGCTGCACCAGCAAATAGAGCGCCCATTCCAACCAGACAGTATGCGGTAGGAGTCTTAACAAGATGAGGGAAAAGGTTGTGAAAGGTCAAACCCATGGCTCCACCAAGCATTGATCCTATGTAAAGAGAGGGCGCGAATATTCCTCCGCTACCCCCAGAACCTATTGTAAATGATGTTGAACATATTTTTAGCAATCCAAGGACAAGTAAGAGGGCTAAAGGCAAACCGCCTGCAATTGCTAGTTCCATGCCGCCGTATCCGACTCCCATTATGTTGTCATTTATTAACCTCATTATTTCAGGATTGTTTGTTCCTCCGTAGTTTATTCCAATTATACTCATTGATATGATTCCAAATATTCCCACAAAGATGCCCCCTACTGCAAGCCTGTACTGGGGAGGGATAAATTTTATCTCATCGAAGAAATCCTCGACTAAGTAGAAAATTTTTACCCAGATAAAAGAGATTAAACCGAATATCAGGCCGAATATAAGGTACAAGCCTAGTTCTTGAACCCTAGGAAACGGAAAAGGAGGCACTACTAAAGAGGGATTTGGTCCCAGTACGCTTATTGCCACGGAGGTTCCAATTACAGATGCAAGCAAAATTGGTATGGCATCCAAGGGTTCTATTCTCCTGTGTAGGACTTCTAATCCAAACAAAACTCCTCCCAACGGAGCGTTAAAAGTCGCAGCTATTCCAGATGCTGCCCCACAGACAACGAGCAATCTAACATCTCTCTCTGTTAGCTTATATCTCTGTGCTATTATAGAGCCCACTGAAGATCCTATCTGTGCAATGGGTCCTTCTCTTCCTGCGCTCCCCCCGGAACCTATTGTGATGGAAGATACAATGATCTTGACAAAGGCAACTCTTGTTCTGATTCTACCACCCCTCAGGCTTAAAGCCTCCATAACCTCAGGAACGCCATGTCCCTTTGTTTCTGGACTGACTTTGTAAATTATGGGGCCTATTATCAATCCCCCTAGGGCAGGCAGAAGTATTAAACTTAGGTTGTGATTGCCTGCGAAAAGAGAAATTTCAGGGAGAATTGTGCCGAAGAATATCTTTTGATTTATTGCTATCATTCCTCTGAATACGATAGCACCGATTCCACCGGCTAGACCTGCTAAAATTGCGAGCATATCTACCTTAAACCATCTTTCCTTTGTGATGTCGCGGAGAGAACAATATATGGATGTGAGATTCCTCATAGACCCTTTTCTCGGGGACACCTTTTCCTCTTTCACCAAATTACCAACCATTCCTCATTTAATTCTAATTTTAAAATATATTCTCACATCAATCTCTTTTCTTTTGAGAATTGTTTGAAAATACATATTTAAATGTTGCCGCCAACGTTTTAACATGTGATTAAGATGGGGAAAGAAAATACTCTGGTTGAGATAGAAGGGAGGAGAAATCAGACCATAAAAATGTTAAGGGATCTTATCAAGTATCCTACCGTAGTTCCTCCGGGAGACAAATACGAAGAAATATGTGATTTTTTGATACCAAAATTTGAGGGTCTCGGATTTGAAGCCGAAAAGATTATAATGCCGGATGATATTTTTGAAAAAAGACAGAGAGAGAAAAATCCATCACTCAAAGGAAAGAGAGTAAACCTGCATGCCTTTCTTAAAACAGAGGCTAAAGAGACAGTTATAGTATCAACCCATCTGGATGTCGTCCCTCCCGGATCTGGATGGGATGTGCCTCCATTTGAGGGAGTGGTAAAAGATAGCAGAATCTATGGGAGAGGCGCCTCTGACTCAAAGTCGGGGATAGCAGCACTCCTGACTGCTCTCAGCGCAATAGAGGAGAAAGGCATTGAACTGAAATACAATGTTAGGGTGGTACTTGTTACAGACGAAGAGGTCGGTCCATACTCTGGCCTCTGTTACTTCGCAGATGAGGGAATTTTGGAGGGGGATTACTTTTTGAGCATGGATGGCAGTGGCGATGCAATAACAATCGGTACAAATGGAGTCATAAACTGGTGTATAGAGGTATATGGAAGATCCTGGCACAGTGGTAGCAGTTTTCTTGGCGTTAACCCAATAGAAAAAGCCAAGGTCATTATGGAAGAATTCATTAACCTGAAATCTGTTCTAGAAAAGAGAAAATCTAGGTTGCCCAGCACTCCTGCCATAAGAGATAAGGTCGATTTGAAAAACGTCATACCTGTTCTGAACATAACCATGATAAACGCCGGGATAAAGGAAAACATAATACCGGACAAATGCATTCTGAAAGGAGATCGAAGGTATATTCCAGAGGAAAGAATTGAAGACGTTGTATCAGAAATCGAGGAGGCTTTAAAAAGATCGAGAGAAAGAGATCCTGATTTGGAATTTAGATGGACCTATGAAGAACTCTATCCACCTATGTATACCGATCCGAATCATCCATGGACAAAGAAGGTTCAGAGAATAGCAAGTCATGTGAGAGGAGAGGAATTAGAACTTGTTGGAGCACAGGGAAGTCTTGACGTAGCCTATGCTATCCAAAAAGCAGGAATTCCTGTATGCTGCTATGGTGTGGGAAGACTTTTGGAGAGCAAGGATCACGCGGCGAATGAAAATGTTAGAATAGATGACTTAATGAACTATGCTAAGTTTCTTGGTGTGCTTTTGACCACTTAGGATAGAGGTGAAAAAATGTACGAAAAACTGTTAGAGGACTACACTGAGATGATAAATAAAAGACTGGAAAAATACTTTGCAAATCTCTTAGATGAGGCAAGGGACTATCATCCGTTCATATTTGATGCATATTCGCATCTCCAAGAATATGTGCTAAGAAAGGGAAAGAGATTAGCCTCTTGCAGTACGTTGTTAACTTATAAAGGATACACCAACGAGATCAATGAGGAAATCCTAGACGTGTGCGTAGGAATCGAACTGTACAGACACAGCATTCTCGCACATGATGATTTGGTCGACAGAGATATTTTAAGAAGAGGAGGTAAAGCATTTCACAAAATATACGAGGAGTACAATGAGAGGTTTGGAGAGGGGCTTGCCATATTCATGGGAAATATTATGTACGCATTGAGTATTCAAGCGATCCAAAATTCTGGCTTCAAAGACGAATTGATAAAAGAAACGCTCAAGTTATTTGCAAGAGACTATCAGCGGGTAAATGAAAGCCAAATTCTCGATCTTCTCTTTGAATGGAAGGAGCCCAGCAAAGAAGAATGGTATGTGATGGCTAGTAAAAGAGCAGCATCTCTTTTCCACTGCACGATTTTAACTGGAGCGATTTTAGGAGAAGCTCCTAGGGAAGATATTCTTAAATTGAAAGATGCAGCCTCTCACATAGGATACTCCTTTGATATACAAGATGACATAATAGGAAGTTTCGCGAGCAAAGAAGAGTACGGCAGAGAGCCGACCGGAGATATTATTTTGGGAAAAAAACCCCTGCATACCGTATACGCCTTTGAACTCTCTAGAGGAGAAAATTTAGATAAATTGAGGTTGAAAGGCGATATGACAAAAGAGGAGATAGAAGAAATCAAGGAAATCATAAAAAAGAGCGGTGCTCTGGAAAAAGCCAAAGAGAATTCCAGGACTCATGCAAAGAAGGCAGTTGAATTAATAAAAGGGACATCTCTCTCCGAGGAAACCAAGGAATTCTTTGTGGGTTTTATTGAGTACGTTGCAGAGAGTTTAGAATGGTACAAATAAGGATGAAGGGAAATAAACTCGAAAAGCTAGCAAAAATTGATCTTTATAAAACTGAGTGGGCCCGGGGCGATTCGAACGCCCGATCTCCACGGTGTGAGCGTGGCGTCATAACCTGCTAGACCACGGGCCCTTATTGTATCTAGTGTTATTGTATCTAGTGTATATGTTGTTTTTCAGCCTTAATGCTCAGATAGAATTTAAGATTAATTTAAGACTAAAAACCTTTCCATCATCAATAATCTATGAGAATATGCCCGATTAAAACCAAGAAAGCGCCGCCGAATACAAGTAAAATGCCGTCTACCGGTAAAGATTTTGAAAAAATCTTCAAAGATCCTGACAAGCCTGCTGTAAATTCCCAATTTGTGAGTATGTCTTCATCTGCAATATCTTTTACTAATCCGAGGGTAAATATCACCATGCCCAGTATCATTACTACCCAAGGGAGCCTCATAGCCCACTCTCCTTTATAGGCGCTGAGAGTAGAAGCATTGTTATGTAAATCAGCAAGCCTAACTTGTAACTCCAGTTTCTCTCTCTCTTTGAGTTTATATTTTTGCTGAGTTCTTTCATCTCAGAATTCAGCTCTTCTATCCCCCTCGAATGAGTGGCGATACCGTCTTCATAAAATTTGATTTCACTCTTAAGGGTAGATATCTCGTTCCGTAATTTGTTTATCTTTTCGTCGTTATATCTTAGACCTTCAGCATACTTATTAACGGTTCTACTATCTTCTTGAATATTTTCCCGAATATATGCCTCTTCCATTATTTCAGCTTTGGATATAAGTTCTTTGGCATTTTTAATACTGTTGAGGCTAGTTGCTGCCCATGTATATGCCTTTAAGTAGTCTTTTGAATAATATGCGGTTTCGGCCACCCTGTACTGATAGTTTGCCCTTTCTATATATTCGTTGGCCTTGGTTAGAAGTTCTCTTCCAGTTGGAGATATGAAAAAGATTTCTCTTGGTGGAATTAAATCGTCCCTTGCCTTAGACAACATATCATATGCTAGGTTCTTTTCATTCTCTGTAATCTTTTCATCCAACTTCTCTCCCATTATGCGCACTTCATTTAACCTTGGCTCGTAGTCATCTTCATTTTCCTTCCCATCCAAACCCCTAAGTTTGAATTGAAGTTTGTTCAGGCTTTCTTTTTCTTCGGTAACGTCGATACCCATGAGTTCCAGGTTTCCAATTTTTTTCTCTATATCTTCCAAAAGCAATGAGATTCGTTCATACCTAGTGAGGGGTCTTTTTTGGGTTGAAGTCTCCTCCTTTGTTTTTTGAACCACAGGAGTTAAGATCGGATTTATTTTAGGCTTGATTAACATACTGCTGGTAAACGCAACTGTTGAGACTCCTCCATTCCTTATTTCTTCTTGAATTATGCGTTCAGTATTTTTTGTTATTTCAGCATACCCTATCAGGTTTATTCTTTCGTTTATGACGACATGCGGAAGAATTTCTCCATTATATTTCGTCTTGAAGTAATCTCTGTTCTCTGAATTGTCCGTATTGTATTTCTTCACGATCAGATTTGATCCATATTTCTCCTCCAGTTTTTCAAAGAACATCTCTTTGGCAAGAAGTTTACAGGCAGCGCATTCAGAATTCCAGAAGTACTCCAGAATAACCTTGGAACATACAGGGGTTGAGAGCAAGAGCAGTACTATCGGTAGGACCATCTTACTATTCGCCATTTTTTTCCTCTCCTTAATTTGATGTAATCGTTAACCATGATCGATGTAATGGAGAAAAATAAGAAAAAATCGATCAGGATCTTCTCTTTCTTGACTCTATCCATTTCTTTTACAAAATACTCGAATTTTTCTTTCTTTAAATTATATCTCGATAGCGTGGAAAGGTAAGCATCTTTTAAGCGTGATGACTTTTCTCTTAAAGAAACTATGGTTGTGTTCAGATCTTTTATGTCCTCAAAACTCTTCTCATAATTCTTCTTAAGCATATCCTTTGCTTTTACTATGTCGGTGTAGCCTAATGGCGCGTATTCATCTGATACTTCAAATGAAACTGATAGCGTCTTTGTCTCAAATTTGTTCGGCTCTATGGGACAGTAATCATCTGTACAGACGATTATCCCGTATTTAGCCTTGATGTCTACTTTTCCAGATGAAATTGGATTGATATCGAATTGGTAGCTCTTGCTCGTATTAACAGGGAGATTTATGGGTCTGGTTTTGATATAATTTTCCCCCTTGAAAGCATCTGATGAAATCTCTAAATAAAAATCGTAGGCTGTATCCTTTGTAAGGGGGTCATCGTCCTTGACAACGCTAACATCCACGATTAGAACCCCTGAGCCATCCTTGGGTATGGGGTCCGGAATGACTGTAGACTCAAGGATTACATCTCCCCTTATGGGAACAATTAAAAAGACGAGCAGCAGCAAAATTGGCAGATTCATAGCGTACCCACTTCATTTTTATAAAACAAAGTCTAAAAATCTTTCGATTTTGTCAGACGCTTGTAATACGATTCAAAATTGTTAAAGAATTGCTATAACTGATTTTTTCTGACACGAGTCAGACTTCTCCAGAATGTATCAGAATGTACCTCTGAATAATATTTTTGATAGATATTTTTTGATAGAATAGTAGATGCGATTAGGATTATTTAAAAAAATAAGTTTAAATAGGTCTTAAGTGCGGCCGCCGGGATTTGAACCCGGGTTCTCGGCGTGGCAGGCCGATGTACTAGACCAACCTATACTACGACCGCTCAATATAACATTTAAATGAAGAGCTTATTTATGCTTTTCGTGATAAAATTTTATATAAAAAGAAATCAGATGAAAGCATGAGAATATCAATCATCTATCATCCCAAATACTTGGAGCACGATCCCGGATCAAGACACCCAGAAAACCCAAAAAGACTTCAATCGGTCATTGATCTCCTTGAGGTTTATGAGATTTTTCAGAAAGTTAATAAAATTGAGCCCAAATCACTGAATTCCCACTTGGTTGAAAAAACTCATGAAAGCACCTACGTCAAACTTGTGAAAGATCTGAGCAGTAGGGGTGGAATGCTTACACTGGACACCCCAGTATATAAAAATACCTACGATATTGCCCTGCTTTCTGTCAGCGGAGCAATAGAAGCGGTTAAAGAAACAATGGAAAACCATTCACTTTCATTTGCTCTGATCAGACCTCCAGGACATCACGCAGGTAAAGACTTTGGAGGGGGATTTTGTTATTTCAATAACATTGCTGTATGCGCTAATTATCTAAAGGGATTTTTAGAGAGAATTTTGATAATAGATTTTGATGCTCATCACGGGAATGGTACTGAAAATATATTTTACTCGGATCCTGGGGTGCTCTACTTTTCGATCCATCAACATCCTCTCTATCCGGGGACGGGTTCAATAGATGATGTAGGAAAGGGAGAGGGAGAGGGCTTTAACATAAATGCTCCTGTTCCTCCAAAGACCTCTGGTGCCGGGGCACTGGCAATCATGAACCAGATTCTGCTCCCAGTAACAGAGAGTTTCAAGCCCGAGTTCATCCTTGTCTCCTCTGGGTTTGATGGTTATTTCCTAGATCCCATATCAGACCTAGGGTACAGTATAAATACTTTCGTTAAATTTGCCTCTTTAATCAGAGAAATTTCTGAGAAATGCAAAAATAGAGTTACCATGTTACTCGAGGGAGGATATCACCCAGATGGAATTTCTTACGGTGTTTTAAGCATTCTGAATGAATTAGGGGACCTGGAATTATCCATTGAAGAACCAAATCCACCTCCAGAGCAGAAAATCACGGAAAGGGTCTCAGAAATAATCAATAGGATCAGGGGGAAGATATCTCCTTACTGGGACATATGATTTTGCTTGCTCATTTATTCTAGGGGCACCTTTGATGCTTTTTTTGCAGGCAATACTTCTACTGTTACCTCATTGCTGAGAACCCTTTTAACCTCGAGATCGTCTTCGTACATCATCTCGCATCTTGGTATCCTGTATTTTCCTGCTTTAAAGGGTTTCATCTGATATACGTGAACCAATTCTTCCTTGGGTTGTAGATAACTGTGTACTCTTGTGTCTCCTCTTGTTAACCATCCCTTCGGTACTTTATCCTTTATTTCGAAGTATGCAGGATAATCTCCGGTGTTTTTGACCACTAATTCAACCTTTAACATTTCGTTGGCGGTAATCTTTGTCCTTTCTAACCTCTTTTCTATCTCCAGTTTTATTTCTTTGTTCAGGGCACTTTCGTCCATTATGCTGACGTAATGAACCTTATTTTCTAGAGGCCTCCCATCTTTAAGAATCTCGAACGAAATTGCGGTTCCCTTTATTGTTACTTCATCATCAACTCTCGCTCTAAAATGTATTTGTTTTATGGTTTTTTCCGGAACGTCAAACCTTACCTCTTTTGGCTCGAGGTTGATGTTTTGAACTATTGTCTTGGGCCTGATTATCAAATTTTTTATTCTTTCCTTCTTATTTTCAACATCTATGATGAAGGCATAATCTTTATGCTTAAACATCACTTCTGGACCGTGTATCTTTCTTATAATCACGTTACCGGATACTTCAGGTATCCTTTTAGGTTGTTCCATCCTTTGTCTTTTCTTTTCAACTATTCCAAGGAATTTGGCGCATTTAGGACAGTAATATACCTTTCTAACGTTGAAGGAATGTTGATCTACCACTCCCCTTACCACAGGATCAGCTATGTAAAAGCTCTGGATCTTGGAGAAGGACTTGAATCTGGGAACCCTTCTCCCGCACATCTCGCACCATACGGCTGGATCGCTACCCCTTGACTTCGTATGCTTGTAACCTCTCTTATATGGCGCCTTACTTACTGGCATGACTACACCGCACTAACTTTATTTTCTAAACTAATATCAACTTTTCGCAGATATTTAAGAGACACCTAAAAACAAGACCTGAAAGATGATTCTCGTGCTGAGATGGCATAAAGGCAAGAACCTCCTGATTTGAAAAAATTGTCAGGTAGTACTTCGAATATCGATTTAATCAAAAATTATTTCATCAAATATGATATAAACAAATACGAATTACAGAATTATAAAAAATTAGGAGGTAAAGAATGATTCCAAGGGGCTTAACCATAGCAGGCTCTGACAGTGGAGGTGGAGCAGGAATCCAAGCAGACATAAAAACGATGGAAAGCCTTGGAGTTTACGCGATGAGCGTGATAACCTCTGTAACTGCTCAAAATACAACAGGAGTCCTTAAAATACAAGATATAGAGCCAGATACAGTTAGCGCACAGATAGATGCAGTTTTTTCAGATATAGGAGTTGACGCAGCAAAGACCGGCATGTTAAGCAACGAAGAAAACATAAAGATTGTTGCTAAAAAAATGGATGAGTACTCGATGGAAAGGTTGATTGTAGACCCAGTAATGGTTGCAAAGTCCGGGACACCTCTGATAAAAGAGAGTGCGATAAGTATCATGAAAGAGGAACTGATACCCAGAGCCTATCTTTTAACTCCAAATGTAGAGGAGGCAGAGGTTCTAGCAGAGATGAAGATCTCGTCTGTTTCCGAATGCATAGAGGCAGCAAGAGAGATATCGGATTTGGGGGTTGAGAATGTACTGATAAAGGGAGGACACCTGTCCGGGGAGTATTCATCAGATATTCTCTACAAGGACGGGGAGATCCATGAGTTTAGGGAAAAAAGAATCATTACGGAGAATACCCACGGCACAGGTTGCACCCTTTCCGCTGCCATAACAGCCTATCTGGCAAAGGGAGAGGATATATTAAATGCTGTAAGAGAGGGGAAAGAATTTGTTACGAGATCATTAAAATATTCTCTACCCCTAGGAAAGGGAAATGGACCTGTTTATCATCTTGCATATCTAATGAATGAATCCAAAAGATATGAAGTCCTGAAAGAGTTAAGAGAGGGAATCAAACTTCTTGAGACAAACGATAGAGTAATGGACTTAATACCTGAGGTTGGATCAAATTTGGTTTATGCACTGCCCTATGCGATGAACGAGAGAGAAATAGCGGGAATTGAAGGTAGAATTGTAAAAATCAAAAACGGAGTAAAAGCGGTTTACTGTCCGTGGTTCGATGTTTCTAGACATATGGCAAAGGCTTTACTCGCGATGAGGAAATATACAGACGTAAAGGCAGCAATGAACATAAAATACTCGGAGCGTATCGTTGAGGTATGCGAAAAAATGGGTCTGAGCGTATCTTTTTTTGACAGGAAATATGAGCCTGAGGAAATAAAAAGGATAGAAGGCAAGACAACGGAATGGGGTATTGAATATGCTGTTAGCAAATCTGAGAAACTGCCAAATGTCGTCTGCGATCTGGGTGAGGTGGGCAAGGAAAAGTTAATAATGATATTTTCCCATTCGATAGGAGAGATGGTCAATACTGTGATCAATATAGCCGAAAGGGTAAATGCTTAAAATCTGCTTAAAATCGAAAGGGGCGGATTCATGTACATCGATGCACACATTCACGCTGATACAAGAAGTTATGAGGATTTTGAAAAGATGGCTATTTCGGGAATAGTGAAGGCGATAACATGCGCTCACGACGTTTATAGAATGAGTAGCGCTGATGTTTATTTAGACCACTATGATAGGCTATTGAGGATTGAGACAAAAAGAGCAAGGGATAATGATCTCGAGCTATATGTTGCCCTTGGCATTCACCCGAGTGGAATACCAAAAGGCTGGAATGAATTACTTGAAAAACTTTCGAAGTTATTGAATGAGAGATACGTGGTTGCCATAGGGGAAGTAGGTTTAGAAAATGCAAGTGATGTAGAGGAAAAGATCTTGGAAAAACAAGTAGACCTTGCTGTTGAAAAGGACATGCCGGTAATAGCCCATACACCAAAGAAAAACAAGACTGAAATTGCGGAAAGAATCTTAAAGATAGTAGAGGTAAAGGGAATAGAGCAAACTAAAATAATGATAGATCACGCTTCAAAAGATCTTGTGGAGAGACTCATGGATACCGATGTGTACATAGGACTGACCATACAACCACCCTCAAAACTCACCCACAAACAAGCGGCAGAGATTATAAAAGAATATGGATCATCTAAATTTATCTTGAATAGCGATATATCCTCTATACCTTCGGATCCTCTTGCAATACCAAGATCTGTGATAGAAATGAGGAAAATGGGTATTCCAAAAAAGGATATTCAAAGAGCCTGCTACGAGAATGCTTCCAATCTCTTTGATATATAGCCTTGATGTATGGAACAGACTGTGAAATAGGGTTCATCCACCGCTCACAGCGGGAAGTATGGAGACCTCATCTCCATCGTTCAGTTCGGTGTCTATATATTTTAGATGCCTGATATCCTTGCCATTCACATAGACGTTCACGAATCTTCTTGGTCTTCCTGTATCGTCTAAAACTCTCTCACTAAATTCCTTACCGTACTTCTCCACCAGTGTGTTGAACAGGGACTTTACCGTGCTTACGCCCTCTAACTCTGTTTCTCTTTCCCTCGTTAAATCATGTAACACGGAAGAGAATCTTATCCTTACCCTTGCCATGGTACCACCCCTTTTCCAAATATTCCTTAAAGGACTCTACCGTTGGATCTATTTCATAGGGTTTTATAGTTTCGTTTACCACAGAGTCAGTGGTCTTCAGACCGCTTCCGGTTATATAACAGACGATTCTCTCATCTCTTTCTATGCCACCACTTTCTAGCAATGCTTTCAGGGCTGCTATTGTAGTTGCAGATCCTGGTTCGGCAAAAATACCCTCTGTTCTTGCTAGCAGTTTTATAGCTTCTACCAGCTCTTTATCTGTGGGGGCATATGCATTTCCTCTGGTTTCTTTTATGGTCTCTAGGGCATAGTATCCATCAGCAGGATCTCCGATCGCTAGGCTCTTTGCTATTGTGTTCGGCTTTTCAACTGGTATTATGTAATCCCTCTTCTCCAACCAAGCATCCACAATAGGGCTGCACCCTTTAGGCTGGGTTCCGGTAAGCATTGTATGGTTTTCCTCTATTAAACCGAGTTTTTCCAGTTCTTTCAAGCCTCTGGCAATTGAGCAGAACAACGCTCCGCTGGCCATTGGTATGATTATTCTATCAGGCGTGGTCCAGTCTAGTTGCTCGACGATTTCGTAGGCGCTTGTCTTTGAGCCTTCCACATAATAAGGTCTGACGTTTATGTTAACAAAGGCCCAGTTATATATATCAGCGATTTCTGTGGCGAGCCTATTTGCATCGTCGTATGTGCCTCTCACTGCTATTACATTCGGCTCGAATATCAGCATCTGGACTATTTTCCCTAGTTCTAAACCGGAGGGAATGAATATGAATGCATCTAAATTTGCCTTAGCAGCATGAGCCGCAAGACTTGCTGCTAAATTACCCGTGGAAGCACAACCTACTGCTTCCATATTAAATTCTAAAGCCTTTGTTACTGCTACTGGAACTACTCTATCCTTAAAAGAGTTAGTAGGGTTTGCAGTATCGTCTTTTATATAAAGTTCCTTCAAGCCCAATTCTTTGGCAAGATTTTTGCATTTATGCAGGGGAGTATAACCACCGCCTAAATCTATAACCTCTTCTCTTTCCACAGGCAAAAGGATCCTGTACCTCCAAATACTGCTGGGACCCTTCTCGATATTTTTTTTACTTATGTTTTCTTGAATGTAATCGAAATTGTAGACAGGTTCAAGCGGACCGAAACATTTATTACATGTATTCAGTAGTTCATGGGGATACTCTTTTCCACACTCTCTGCACCTTAATCCTATGACATGCATTGAAACACCTCGCTTAACTTAAAAATCACTATTATTAATATTTTTCGCTTATAATATGCATAGCGGTAATAAGAGGGCGAAAAGGATAAAGGTAATTAGCAGGTGAATTTGATGGGCGATTGAATGAGATTTTTATTCGTTCACACGGACTTCACAGAGATCGAAAATAAGAGAGTAACAAATGCATTAACCGTAATGATTACAGAATGCGACCTAGAACACGAGTTAAAATCAGTAGAGGGAGCCGTGAAAGAAATAGAGGACGTCGCATCGAAGGTTAAAACAAAAAATATTGTGTTATACCCTTCCTCTCCCTTCAAAAATTGTGAGTCATGCTTCGTAGACGAGGCCGCGTGTTTTCTGGAGAAACTTCAGGATTCATTGGAGAAAAAAGGATATAACGTCACTTCAGGAAGTCTTATGTGTCGAAATTTAGCCTTGAGATCTAAAGGACATCCTTTATCCGTTCTTTCAAGAGAAATAAAAGCAAACTAGGAGAGACTATGAAAATACTTTTCATTCACTCTGATTACATCAGTTTTGAGCCCACTAAAAAGGTCAAAATACCTGTAGTGGAGGATATCAAAAAGGAAAAGACAACCGTGCATGATTGCTTGGTCTGTTTCACCGCAGTAGAGAAAATTGACGAGGATGGAAAAACGCTTGAAAAAACCTTGGAAAATATAATTGATGTGGCAGAGAAGGTAAAAGCGAAAGATATCGTTTTATATCCATTTGCCCATCTTTCTTCCAATCTAGCCTCTCCTAAGATAGCGGTTGAATTGTTAAATGAGGTGCATAAAAGACTGGAGGAAAAAAACTATCGAGTAACGAGAGCCCCATTTGGATGGTACAAAAAATTTGAACTGAAGTGCAAGGGTCATCCTCTGTCAGAACTCTCCAGATCCATTGAATAAGCATAATAAGCATGAAAATAGCATGCGAGTAAGTTTAATCCAAATGGAAATCAGAGATTTTGAATCAAACTTGAAAAAGGCAGAAAGATTGATACTGAAGTCTTTCAATGAATTCAAGCCCGATTTCATTTGCTTGCCAGAGTATTTTTCAGTAACATCCTTAGAGGAGCCTATAGAGGAAATATACGAGAGAACCTTTTATCCCACCATCTCACTACTCGAAGAGATATCAGAAAAGCTCGGTATCTATATCGTTGGTGGAACAGTAATCGAAAAAGAGAAAGACAAATATTATAACACAGCATTCTTATTTAAAAATGGCGAAATACTAGGAAAATACAAAAAAATACATATAACTGATAAAGAGAGAGAAAAAGGGCTCGAAGCGGGTAAGGACTTTTTTGTTTACGATTCTGGGCATGCTAGAATAGGCATTCTAATATGTGCTGATATACTCTACCCAGAGACGGTAAAAAAATTAGCGGTCATGGGTGCTGATGTAATATTCCTCCCGATCTCTTTGCCATCTGAAGATCATCCTCCGGTAACCGGGCATCCTGCTTCTGTAAAAATGGCAAGGGAAAATTCATTGTTTATTTTAAAAAATGCCTGTCTCGGGTTATCTTCGAGGGGAAAAATTATAGGCAGCAAAAGTGCGATAGTATCTCCATGGGGTATCGTTCGCGAGGCAGAAAAAGAAAACAAGGAAGAAATTGTTTCAGCGGAATTAGACCTGTATAAGTTTAGAAAAAGATGAGAATCCGGTTATATTCCAGATTTTGTAAAATTTTTACAGATGGTTTATAAATGTGTCTCAATGCCTATCGCTGTTCTTATCAAACTCTGTAAGATTTCTTTGTCATATACTCCCGAATGGATCAGTAACGGGCATACGCCTGTTAATAAACCCAGTCTGTAACTTTCGAATTTTTCTAATTTTTGAACGATAAAACTACTTTTAACTTCGGATACATACTTTTTCCTGTCTCTGGCGATCTCTTCAACGAAATCTAGAGCATCCTTTTCTTCAACACCATATTTCTTTAGGATATCCAAGGTGCCCTCCACGTTTAATCCAAGAGCATGACACCTGTCGATTATTTTGAGAATCGTTTCGATCTCAAAATCAAGTTTTCTCATTGCGTATACGTCTGTTGAATCTAAACCCCACAAACAGATTTCCTCGCTCAAGATATGAAAGCGACATGCAACAGGACATGAGAAACAGCCTCTTTTTCTGGCATTCTTTCCCTCCAATACATGTGCTCCATCTAAAAGGCTTATGTTTCCGTTTTCCATCAATTCTATGGCTGATTTATTGTTTCTTAATCTATCTATAACTTTTTCAGAGAGCTTAATAAATTCTTCCGGATCATGAGGATACAAATCCCCCAGACCTGCGACAGCTACTGCTTTTAGATTTTTCTCCCCGAAAACTGCAGATAATGCATAAGGATCTCTCAGAAGAGTGTAATTTAGACCAAAAGAAGATATGTTCTTTCTATACTCTCCGGGAATCCCTATGTTTAAAACCTGAACGTTCTCATAACCCAGATCCGTTCTTATTTTTTCAGTGGTTGTTCTGGCATCAAGTCCCCAATAATCGTGCGCATTCATTATGTCAGCGATCTCGTCGTGTATCCACAGAAAAACTGGCTCTAAAGATTTGTTCTTTATTACTAGGAAATCATAACCCGCGAACTTTAACTCAGGAGAGAAATGCCAATCTATAACCACGTGCTCCAATTTGGCAGTTACCGGCGAAAATCCGGATAAAACACCTATGCAGGATCCCAATGTCAGAGATCCTGTCAGCGGACCGGTCCCTATTATCACCGAATTTCTGTTTGATTTCTCCATAATGTATTCATTTATTCCTATTCCGCCAATTTTCTCCTCTATAATATCATCTTCAAGGTCTATTTCTTCATACTCCTTTTTAAAAAGATCTATCAGAAGAATTAATCTATTGTAGGTCAAAACTATACCTCTCTCTGGATTAAGGCATTTCTCAAGCAAAAAATAGTGCAAAGGGCGTTTTCAAGTTTAACACATGAATCGCAGTCTTTTCTGCTTAGAATTGGCTTGTCAGCCATCTCTCCACTTGCTTCATCTTCCCTTATTACCTCAACGTCGCCTGTTTCATATGCCAAAACGAATGTTCCTGGTTTTTTAAGCATTATTCCTGTTTCTCCTTCCTTTTCATTACCTCTCCAGATTATTAAACAAGAAATAGACGGATTGAAGGTTTTTTGCTGGTAATAAGAGCATGCGATTTCGCATGCTCTACATCCAACACACATCTCCCCCCTGGCAATTATCTCCCTCAAGTTAACCCTTCCTCAGGTATATTTTGAACACATCTCCTTCCTTTCTAACCTCAAGTATTTCATGTCCGTGGTCTTCTGCCCATGAAGAAATGTTATCAGGAGCCACTGGGTCGGTTGCTATTACTTCCAATATTTCTCCTTTATTGAGTATTTCTACCGTCTTTTTTGTATGGAAGAGGGGATAGGGACATATCTTTCCCTTCACATCCAGTGTATGGCTTGGCTTTATTTCTTTCATCCTATCACCTAAAATACAAATGTGGCA
Source organism: Candidatus Hydrothermarchaeota archaeon (assembly GCA_046760505.1). Taxonomy (GTDB): domain Archaea; phylum CAYFZR01; class CAYFZR01; order CAYFZR01; family CAYFZR01; genus CAYFZR01. The sequence continues at coordinate 4,012 of JBHIEG010000026.1, read as the reverse complement.
TCACTCTCTAATATCTTATCCGTCACCTCTTCCAAAGAGATTATATCAATGCCCGATATGAGTTCTTCTTCTCCTATCCCCCTTCTTTTCAGATCTCTATCCAGCACGGATATTTTTACTCCAAATTCCTTCGCATTATTAATTCTATCTTCGACACTTGGTATTCCCTTTCTCCATATTGCAAGGGGACCGTATCCCGGTTCCTGCCCCTTCACCGTGCTATGAACTCCTCCTCCCAGGAATATTACCTCTGCTTCCAAATCGGCGGCTGGAGCGGTGGAGATCATGTCTAAGGCTCCGAAATTGTCTTCACTTCCGTAAGGTGCCCTCGTTATTATTGTGAGTACCTTCTTTCCCACCTCAATCACCTCAAGACAGCATTATGGTTTTGTCTGTATCCCTTATCCACTCCATTAGATCGTACAGACCGCCTATTATGATGCCCTCCGTCTGGCTATTCGTAACTCCTCTCGCGTCTGTACATTTTATACATGCGATTGCATCTGCTTTAGGGTTCTTCAGACCTTTCTTAAGTATGTCCCTTACCAACTCTTCAATTGGCGGGTATTCCGCTGGTTTTTGTCCTCTATTTCCAACCACGGTACTTGTAAGATAGAAGAAGAAGTTTACGTTGACTTTTTTTTCTCTTGCTTTTTGAGCCAGTCTTAGTGCTGTGTACACTGATTCATCATCATATGGTCCTCTTACCATGAAGAAAGTAATTTCTTTTCTCATTTATTTCACCTCTTAAAACCATACCACCCTATCGAACTCAATTATGGAGTCGAAGAGTTCATCAAGATTCGATACCTCTATATTATCCACGAGTTTGTCCTCAGAAACACCTCTTGTCTTCAAAGAAATGTCCTCTGCCTTTATGCTGATTCCTGCTTCCGCTGTTTCTTTCACTTTTTCCTCTATTTCCTGTCCCTTTCTAAGGAGGACTCCGTCCTCTATTAAGAATATCTTTACATGGGCTCCTTTTTCTTTCGCTATTTTTGCTATTTCGAGTACAAGTTCCGGGTGTTCATGAGAGATTGGATCCTTCGTCGATATTAGCAGTAGTTTCATCTCACTCCCCAACTTCCTAACCAAAAAATACTATATTCCACTATCGTTTGCGGCAATTGATGCCATAAAAAAAATATATCTAAACGATCAAAGGAACTCCTTCGAGGGGATTTCATGGGACATCTAGGAATAATACTTTATACAGATCCATTTAATTCGCAAAATTCTACCACTGTCCTGAAGTTGATAAAATCTGCATTGAAAAAGGGACATAGTGTATCATTGTTTCTCATGGATAACGGGATTTATAATGCCTGTCCAAACCTGGAGTTTACGAAGGAGAAGATAAACATACCAGATGAACTTTCCAAGTTAAACATTAATCTGGTTACCTGCGGACAGAACGTTAAGGAAAGAGGTTTTGAAGAAAAAGATCTAATCAAAAATGCGAAGTACGGAGATATGTACGATCTATCCAACATAGTAAAGGAGGTAGACCGTCTAATCTGTTTTGTCTAGGTGTTCTTATGCGTACCATATCTATTGTAATACGTAGGCCCCCATACGGTTCTTTGAATACGGAGGAGGCATTAAGGCTTGCAGTAGGATGTACAATAGGAGACCACTCCGTAAACCTGATATTCATTGGAGAAGGCGTCTATTCCATATTACCAGACCAAAAATCCGCATTGATAAGCCAAAAGGAGATTTATAAGGATATTGAACTTCTGAAAATGACCAATGCCAGTTTTTATGTGTATGAGAAAGATTTGATGAAGAGAAAAATTGAAGAGGTCCCCTCCTTTTTTAATAAAGTAGATTTGGCTGAAATAGACCGGATTATTGCTAAAAGCGATTTTGTATGGGCTTGGTAAAATGTCAACTCTATACATAATAGCTTCGAATAGAGAACTCTCATTCGTAAAAGAACTGATTAAAATAAGGAGCAGAGAAGAGGAAGTAGGAGTTTTGCTGATTCAAGATGGAGTTTACGCCTATCTAAATTTTGAAGAACACCCTAATGTAAAGATCTATGTTTCTAAGGATGATTTTCTTGCTAGAGGATTGAAGGGAGACTTAAACCTTGTTTCGTACGACGATATGGTGGATCTAATATTCAACTACGAAAAAAACGTTTCTTGGTTTTAGCTAGATAATTTGGCTTATTAGATTAATCAAAGCCTTTCTCAGCCTTTCACCTTCCATTTCCTTTAGGTTGGCGATTTTATTTGCCAATTCTTGATTTTTTATGGAATGACTCATCCAGTTCTCTATGTCTCCCCTTTTCATATGGTACTCAATGCTCGAAATGTCTATTTTTTCTATAATTTTTTTAAAGCCCTTTAAACTGAAAGCGACCTTTCCTGTAAATTCTCCATCTCTGATAAAGAAGTAGAATGGATCTACGATTTTTATACCCTCTTTGACTCTATTTTCAAAATCGCATAAAATGCTGAAGTAAGTCAAAAAAGCATCCATGGGCGTGTTAAAATGACTGAAGTAACTGTGCACCTCTCCTGGTGCTCCACCAGCCGTAAACATATAGTAAAAATGATCGCTAGTTTGAAGGAGCCTCCATATTCTTTTAAACTCCTCATTTTCAGTTTCTTTAATCAGATTGCCAAGGTCCTTTATCCCTTTATAACATGCGTGCTGCATTTGATTGCCAAGCCAGCAACTTGTATCCCTTTCTAAATCCGCCCAAGATACCGTATCTATTTTTTCGTAAACGTCTATCTCTCCCGCTGCCTGATGTTTTTCGATTGCTTCTCCCGGCGTAATAAAAGTAAGGGAAGGTCTTTTGTTAACCTCAAGGAACAAATGCCATAGAAAATCGTGAATTCCGGTCTCAGGCCAGTGATGCTCGCCGAAAGTTTCGTAGTCAGCGAACAAATTTATTATTTGTCCGGGGGTAGACTCAAGCCAGGTGGCGTATTTTTCGGCAGTAAGTGGATACTCCTCCCACCATTTGGCTGAGAATCTAAATCCGAAATCATCTGTAAGTCTATAATTTCTCAGTAAAACTTTTATCTCGGAGTTAAAAGCCCTGTAAATATAATTTGGAGAGCGTCCATTTAATATTCTCTCTATTCCCTCCGTATATATTCCCTTAAAACCCAATTCTTCGGCTATCTTGGCTATTCTGTTGTTGTAGATCAACTCCGTATTTTCAAAAACCACCGGCTCGATTTTGAACAAATCTTTAATTAAAGACCTATGCATTTCAACCTGTTCTATGAATTCATCCTTATCTTCGTATAAACTTGCTAAAGAATGGTAGTAAGTTTGATTTAAAAATTCAACGCATTTTGTGTCTGCTAATTTCTGAAACGAATCCAGCAGATCTGGATTGTATTTTTCGCACTGCTCTATGAAAACTCCTGACAAACTCAATGCAATCCTGATCCTGCCTTTCTCAGATTTAAAAAAATCTATGGCTTTCAAAATTAGGTTATTGGTCGGAAAGTAGCATTTGTTTGCCACTCTATCCAGTATTTTTTTATCCGTTACCTCATCAAAGTAGAGGTTGAAAAGATCTATATCCTTTTTAAGTCTAGTTTTATTCCAGTAAAAATCTTTATTTAGCCTGTAGGGCTGATGAACTTCGAAACAAAGACATATATCTGGCATTTTTGCCGAATTCCTTGTTGAATTTTTTATCGGTACTCTATGCCGGGCACTTCCTGGGATTGTAGCAAAGGCATCTTTTCACTTTGGCTTTCTCCACCTCGCTAAAATCCCAGAATAGTATGAGATTCTGACGGATATCCTCTAGTTCTCTCTCCAATAAATCTAATTTCTCTAGATCACATAGTCTCAGTATATCCCTCAGTTTAGATTGAATGAGCCTACTTCTTCTTTCAATCTCTTCCTTTTCCCCCAACTCATATCACCTTCAATTTAGATCTTTAATAACTCGCTATATTTTTTGTGGTAAAAATTTTACATCCTCTGGAAAGATTCCACAAGATCCTTTCAAATCAATCCTGAGACCTTAAAA
>JBHIEG010000025.1:0-22008 GCA_046760505.1 Candidatus Hydrothermarchaeota archaeon | reverse complement strand
TTTTATAAGGGGTGTAAAGAGGTGATAGGGTAAGATAGGACAATTTGGACTGAGACATCTTAACCGCTCCATTTCTCATATGGGGGTTTAAAAAGGGGGCGATAGGGTAAGATAGGATAAATTCAGAATAAATTACTTTAAGACCCCCTTCTAAACATAAACTTTATAAACGTATTCGGAGTATATCAGCAGAGTATATCAGGTGGGATCAAAATGGTAAGAAAGCCAGGAAGGATGTACAGAGAGATAAAAGGACCTGCTTACACTAAGAGACACTACATGAAGGGAATTCCAGGGAGCAAGATAGTCCAGTACAATATGGGAAATGTCTCTGGAGAATTTGATGCCTTAGTTAGTCTTATAGCAGACGAAAGTGCTCAAGTAAGACATACGGCGCTGGAAGCAGCTAGGGTAGCGTCCAATAGGTATCTTCATGCAAAACTCGGGAGAATGAACTATCACCTAAAGGTGATGATATATCCTCATCATGTTCTCAGGGAAAACAAAATGGCAGTCGGGGCAGGAGCAGACAGGGTACAGGATGGTATGAGAAGGGCTTTTGGAAAACCTGTCGGTACTGCTGCGCGAGTTAAGGCAAATCAAGCCATAATCACAGTTAGATTGAAAAAAAGCGACATTAAAGTTGGAAAGGAAGCCCTGAAAAGAGCATCCATGAAGATGCCCATGCCATGTAGCATCGATGTTGAGGAGCTATCCTGATTCTAGAATCCTTATGGAACCCTTTTCCTTCTTTACTATCAAGTACTGTTTTGATATCTTGGTTTTGGAAGAGATAAGGTACCTCACTCCTGCGTAGGTACCCCATCTGTCGAGTCCGGCAACGACTAAGATGGTCTTTTCTGGATTCTTTGGATTGGTTATTATTTCTACGACTCCTGTGCCTGGTTCGTAGTATTTTCCTTTCTCTGAAACTATGCTCCAGTCTTTGTTCTTAGAAAACCTCACCGGCAGATTCTCGTTTATTCTTGCACAGATTGTATTTATCGCTGGACCCCCGATTACTACTAGATTATTGTTGGCAAAAATCGCATCTGAAACATCCTTGTCCGTGCTTGAGGATGAAAATTCTCCTCTCTTAGCAAAGGATCCCAGATAGGTAGATAGGTCAATGGCGCTGACTAAATCTTGCGCGGGAGCGCCGCTACCGATTACTATTTTTGTGTTGATTTTACCTTCTAGCAGGAATGATTCTGGAAAGATTTCCAGCGTTTTTCTTTTTTCGACTACCTTTTCTTTCACTCCCTTGATGTTTACAAGTGCATAGTCCCTTCCAACTTCATTTCCATTTTGATAGCAAATGACATCCACTCTGTAGTACCCTGGCTTTGCATCTTTTTTCGCCTTGAGAATGAATGTAACATAGTTATTTGGTATCTTTCCTATTTCTTTCCGAATTTTATCAGATACGAGTTCTTCTGGCAAGATTAATTCCACTGTACAAGGCTCATTTGAACCAACGGAAAATTCTAACGACTCTCCAGGTTTTACTTCAAGGCCCTTGAACTTCGAAATGTAGATCTGAAACTTGGAGAAGGCAGGAGTCGCCATCGATGTTATAAGCAATAGTATAAAGATTAGTAAAATAAAGGACCTTCTTCTTCGCAATCAACTACCTCCTGAAAAGTTTCCTAAAATCTTTTCCGGGATAGTATGCACCAGGATTGTATTCTTCTATTCTTAGCAGCCTATTGTATTTGGCGGTTCTCTCGCTTCTTGCAGGTGCCCCTGTTTTTATCTGACCTGATGATATTCCTACAGCTAAATCGGCAATGAATGTATCCTCGGTTTCACCAGATCTGTGGCTAACCACAACGGAGTGATTGTTTCTATAGGCTAAGTTCGCAACATCTAATGCCTCGGTTAATGTGCCTATCTGGTTTACCTTAAGCAGAATCGCGTTGGTGGAGCCTTTTTCTATACCTGTCTCAAATCTTTTCGCATTTGTAACATAAAGGTCGTCTCCTACGATTTGAACTTTGTTTCCAATTTCCCTGTTTAGCTCCGCAAAATCCTCGAAACCCTCTTCTTGGAATGGGTCTTCAATCGATACGATTGGATATATGCCTACCAGTTCTCTGTAAAAATCAATTAACTCACCACTCGATAACACTCTATCTTCGATGATGTATTCTCCTTTCTTGAAAAAGCTGCTTGCCGCACAGTCTAATGCAAGTGCAAAATCTTTTTCAAGGTCGTAAAACTCTTCTATGGCCTCGCATATAACATCCAATGCCTCATGTGTCTTTTTTAAAGGAGGAGCATATCCACCCTCGTCTCCGACATTCTTTGCGGTCAGCCCATATTTTTTAACGAGGATTTTTCCTAACTCATGATATACTTCAGAACTCATTCTAATGGCTTCTCTAAATGAAGGTGCTCCTACCGGCATAATCATGAACTCTTGGATGTCAAGTTCGTTTCCTGCATGTTCTCCGCCATTTATCACGTTCAACTGAGGCACTGGCAGTACGTTCGTGTTTAATCCGCCGATGTACCTGTAGAGGGGAATATCTAGAGAAGATGCAGCAGCCTTGGCAACTGCTATGGAAACTCCTAATATTGCATTTGCGCCTAGTTTCGACTTGTTATCTGTTCCATCTAGTTCAATCATCTTTTCGTCTATTTCTCTCTGCGATATTACATCCATTCCAACTATTTCAGGCGCTATAATTTCATTTACGTTATTAACGGCCTTCATCACTCCCTTTCCATGATATCTCTTTTCTCCGTCTCTGAGTTCTAATGCTTCGTGGGTTCCAGTAGACGCGCCAGATGGAATGGATGCCCTGCCGAAACCGTATAGCGTATATACGTCCACTTCGATGGAGGGATTTCCTCTTGAATCAAGAATTTCCCTTGCATGAATACTCTCGATAATGAATTCCAATCCAATCACCTTTTACATTTCTTTTCCCATCAAGTTAATAAAATTTGTCGATTTTCTAACCTCAAGAAAGTAGTCAAAAAAAGCAGAAATATGATCAATAGATAAATATGAAATTAAATAAATATATCGTAACAACCAGACTATTTGATACTGTGGTGTAGAATTGTCAAGTTGATAAAATGGGGCTGTTCAAAAAAATTTTTCAAAGGAAAGAGGAGTCTCAGGTAGTTGAATTAAAAGAGAGTCAACTCTCAGACTGGATCAACAGGATAGAAATTTTGGACATCGATGTGGTGGAGAAGTTATGCAAAGAAATAGAGGACCAAATAAGAGAGGTCAGATCCAGATTGTACGATTTAAAAATGGCAAAAACAAAAGAAAAGGTAGATAAAAGACTTTTTAAGAGAATAGAACAATCAAGATACCTTTTAATCCAAACGATTGAGATTTCAATTAATAAAATTACCTCTCTTGAATCTTTTGGGTACGATGATGTTTTTAGATATTATTCCACTCTTTTACAAACAATGCTTGCGATGACCGAATTGTCCGAAAAACATAGTTTCCTCATCATACAGCTGTACAAAGAAGAAATGCAGAAGTTAAACAGAGAAATGTTGAAGTTGGGGCATTTAATAGACGAACTAGGGAAATTACTCAAGGAAAAAGAGAAGAAAGCAAAAAGCATAAGAGACGCGCAAACCCTGCTGAATGATCTTGCCGATGTTACTGAAAAAATTTCAGGAACAAATTCAAAAATTGAGGAAAAAAAGAATGAGATTTCTAAATTGGAAGAAGAGATCAGAAGAAAAATTACTAAAGAAAAAGAATTAAAGGAGAGTAAAGATGTAAAAATAGCGCTTCAAAGAAAAAATTCTTTAGAATCATTGGAAAAAGAACTGCAGAATCTTGAATCTGAAATAGTAAATCATCTTTCTTTTTTAAAGAAACCTTTAAAAAAATACGAATATTTAGCAGAGAAGGGAAATTTGTCTGTTTCAAAAGAAAATATGGAATTTTTATCCAATTTTCAAAGAGACCCCCTTAAGACTCTTTTGAGCAACCGGAATAACTTAAGGACCTTAAATAAAATTCTCGGAGAGATTGCTGTTCTAATGAAGAAGGGGAAAATAACCATAAAAGGAGACAAGAGGAGAGAAAAAACCATAATTCAGGTAGAAAAATTGATAGAAAGCGACTTCATTCCAACTAAGTTAAGCGAACATAAAAAACTGAGTTCAATGATGAAGGAAAAAATGAAAGAGGACTCCTTAGATGTGTTAAAAAATTTAGAAAAAATGAAATCCAAAATTCATACGCTTGAATCAAAATTAATCGAAGAAAAAGAGAAACTTGAAGAACTCGAAAAAATCAAGGTACAACTTGAAAACAACAGGTATGAAACAAAAAGAAATTTGGAATCAATTATTTCTGATATCTTGAATAACAGAGTAAGGATTAGAGATGATTGAAGTAGAGATTAAAGCCTACGTTGAAGAGGGTGTAGATGACAGGATAATTCAAGATAAAATAGAGAAAGAAGCAGAGTTTGTAAGAAAAGAGATCCAAATAGATAGGTATTTCAATGCGCCTCACAGAGACCTCTCACTCACAGATGAAGCACTAAGAATAAGAAAATATGAAAACGAAGATCTTTCAATACTTACTTACAAAGGACCAAAGATAGATCCTCTTTCGAAGACCAGGGTTGAATACGAAACAGTGATAGGAGATCCGGAAAAAATGGAAATTATTCTAGAAAAATTGGGTTTTAATCATGTTTTTACCATAATGAAGGAGAGAAAAATCTATAAAATTAACAATTTCTGGATCAACTATGATAACGTTCATGAGTTGGGCAGATTTTTGGAGATAGAAACCAAAGTGTCTAAAGAAGAAGATTTGGAGAAGGCGAGAAATGAGATCATAAAAATTTTTAAAAAATTTGGAATTGATGAATCATCCTTTGAAAGAAAATCTTATCTAGAGCTATTTTTCGAAAAATTAAAGAATTGATCGGAATATTTTTTGTATTTGGAGTAGAAGGGATCTTTCTTTGAGAATACTTTGATCTCGAAAACTATGTTCTCCCTCTTCCAGACGTAGTACCTTTCATCGTTCAATCTATACTCAATTCCTTCTGAGGTTTCATTGTAGACTACATCACGGTATTCCAGCCTTTCTTTCAATCGGTCTTTGTATTTCTCAAACCAAGCATCGGCATCGGTTAAATTATAAAAAACAGTGAGTATCAGGTTACTTGGAACACCCAAACTACTCGTATATAAGGCTTTGACGTGTTCATAGCAATAAGGAGGCGAAGTGGAATTTTTTATCCATAGAAAGTAATTATCGATGGATTTAGGAATGAATTTTTCCGTTTTCTTGATAAATCTCATTATTTTTAAAAGTTTTATTCCTGCTTTCATTGTTCCTTCTCGATCAGACCCAGCCACTAGCAATTTCTCTTTCTTAGTCGTTATAATACCGTTTCCAAAACCCGGGTAGGTGTTATTTATGTTGAAGTCTCTCGCGAGAGAATTGACCACCGGGCCCCCAACCACTATAATGTTTCCGTATCTTGGATTGTTTATCATCGCATTCTTTCCAATTGCTGTAAGCTGTTTTAAGATTATTTCAGCAGTTTTTTGGTCTTCTAATGGTGATTTTTCTCCATAAACTATGGAAAAATTCTTATTTTTTAAAAATAACCTTATTTCAGTCTTGTTATCAATTAACACGAAGGAACATCCCGTGGAAATAGTAAGGATGATGAGTAAGAAAAATACTATCCTCAAGGAGACACCTCATTTTTCGCTGTAAAGAAATTTTATTTCATTTAAAGCATCCTTTATCCTTTTTTCTTCGCCTTCTATGACTATAATGTCTTCTGATTCGAAATTGAGATCTAAATCATGGGCTAGACATATCTCTTGCACTCTATGCCTAGATATTCGAGGCAAAAGCCTGATCCTTACCCATCTTTTTTTGCCTTTCCTTATTAGCGAAGGTGGTTTTGGAATATATACGTCTTCCTTTAATCTTCCCATCATTGCATTATTTATCTTTTTTTCCCAGAATTTCTTGGCCTCATCATCTAGCGCATAAAGTGTGCGGAGCATTTCTGAATTAATTCTAAAGAGGACTTTTTCTAGCTCCATAACATGGCTAATGTTCTTGTTAGGATCATATTTCATCATGTGAATTATGGTTTTGGCAATTCTTATATCCTCAATGAGGGAGGGAGATAAATCTACTCCTTTTTTTTGAAGATAAACAAATAGTTTGGAGTATACATTCCAAAGCTGTATAAAACCTTCATCACTTGCTTCCATTTTAACTAAAAATTTATGATTTATATTAAAATTGCATTTACGACGCCATGCTGCCCCGGTCTACTGGTTACCTTCGCCTTGCCTATTTCCGTTTGCACTATCGCGCCTTTTGTCACTATGTTTCTGGTAACAAAATGCGGATTTGCTGGATTCTCTAGGACCTTCAATAACTTTACTACCTTTGATTCACCTGTTTTTGTGTTTGTAACGTTTACAAGATCCGTTGATAGAATCCTTAACTTTTGATTGCCCCCCCTAGTTCTGATTTTCTTTACTCTAGGCTTTTCAATCGTTGTTTGGGCAGGAGGCCTTCCTAATTCAAACTTTCTCTTTTTTCTGTGAGGTCTTTTTCTACCGCCTGTTATTTTCCTTAAAGATCTTCCGTGCCATTGGGTCAATTAAACACCTCTTTTCCCCAATAGATCTATGTAAAAATCTACAGTAACATTTAAAAAGTTTTGCCAGAACTATAATCCATGAAATTGGAAGATGTAATCCATCTGCTCACCAAAATGGATTTTGTTGAGGTCAGCAAGTATCACTTTAAAAGAGATTCTTTCCACATTATTTTGACAAGAGAGGGAGTACTGTTTTATGTTCCATTCAATATTGATGAAATCATGTATAACTACGAAAAAATTGTGGATGAATTTAAAAAAAGAGGATTTGAGGTGTCTAAGGGAAAAGAAAATTATAACTTCGACAAATGGTTATACCTCCAGGGGATTACCGTAGCGGAAGCGGAAAGGTGGCTGAGGATGAGTATTAGTTCTGCGAAAAGTGCTCTGGATGCGGTGAGACCCTTACTGAGGGATAAAGATAAGAAGAGATTAGATGCCCAAATCCTGTAGCCCAATTGACTGTTTGAGCACCTCCACATTCACTTTTCCTGCTCTGTAGACTTTTCCTGTTTTCAGATCGTTTATCATAACTTCTGCAGGGGCGAAGATTCCTGGATCTATTTTATAAAAGTCATACCCTGCGTCTTTGAATATATCAAAGAAAGGTTTTCCATAGTCTCTTGATGAAGAAGAAGGTATTTTCTTGGTGATTTCTTCCAAATTGTCTCCTTCTTCCGGCTCTATTGCGTAAAATGTCCTTCCTCCGTACATAGGCATGTCATTTGTGATTCCCATTGCCCTGGTATCGTCTGGATAGACAGGCGCAATCGGAGAAACTCCTGCTCCATACTTCACGCGCTTTACATCATAGTGCAACCCCTCTGAAAGCTTGAATATTCCGTTCTCAACTATTCTTCCTGCAATTTGAACGGATCCGACCAGAGATGCGGTTGGAGCTACAAGTATGTAAAGATCCTCTGATTCGATACCACATGCATCGGCTATGAAATCAGCAACGTCTTCGTTCGGAATCGTTCTTGTCTCTAGGGCTATTACACCCACTTCTGAATCATCTTTGTAGTCTATCTTTTCATAGGTTTTTTTGGGCTTTAATGCAAGAGCCCTGGCAGGACCGGATCCCAAGGCAAAGAATTTCTCTACGCTGATCTGCCATCCAGCCTTTTGGGCACCTAAGCAAGCGATTGCTGGATGATTTGTTTGTACATTTATAGCAGGTAATGAAAGATCTTCGAATGTAGCGTAAGAGATGGTTGCAGTCGCCAATCCGCCCATACATGCTTCTGTAAAGATAGCACCCGCCTCATAACTTCCGGTAACATTAACTCCACAATCAATGACCATCGTACCGTTATCTAACTCAATGCAATCTATCTTTAACTCCTCAGATTGATCAATCATTCCTTCCACCAATTCAGCTGCGTATTCATTAACGCTTACTTCCTCCAAATTCACCACCATCCCTCACTCTAAAAGATGTGGTTAAAATAGTTTTTGGAGAAAGGTCTGAAAATAAATCTCTTATAATTTAACTTTTACGGGTTAAAAATGCTCATGGTTTAAACAGAATTCTAATAATTTATTCAAAGATGAATGATTTACCTGAAAAACAAGTGAACTTTGGGATATCTCAGGGATTTCTATGTTCTTAAGATTCATCTAAGTGTACTCTTTTTTAATCTTTTTGAGGAGTTCCTCTACTATTTGCACCTCCTCAAAAGCAGTCTTTTGAGTTTCATCGAAGTGCATGGCAAATTTGAATTGTTCGTTATCTCTTTCAAAATGCAGTATAGCATCTTCCAAAGATTTTTTCTCAAATTCTGCTTCTTTGAGGCATCTTATCAGTCCAATAAGGCCTAATGCATCTAATTTGTCTGCATCCCAAAGTATTTTCGCCTCAACAGTTTTTAATTCCTCTGGCTTTTCATGATGCTGAAGTATGGATTCCTTCACCCCCCTTATGAAATCCTCTGAGTATCCTTTTTGTTTAAGAAATTTTTCTGCAAGTTCAGCCCCCCTTTTTGCATGATTTTCTACTTCTTTCCTTTCAACATCATGAAATATGCAACTCATACGTACCATCTCTATTCGAGCTCGTTGTGTCATGGCAAGGTCAGTCGCCCTTCTTAAAACTCTCTTCACATGATTCCAGTTATGCGCAGGGTCGGAGTCTTTTAATTTATTTTTCACCAATTTTTCTGCTTCTTTTTCGTTAAAATATCGAAATATTATCATTTGAACATCTAAGATGGTTGCATTTTCTAAAACATCGTGGTATTCGGGCTTATTTATTATGAGGGGTACATACATCTCATCATCCGTTATACCTCCGTGACTCCCCTTCAGTCTTTCATCTGTTAACTCATAGCCCTTTTCTGCCGAAACTATTAGATGACCTGTTCTTTGGTTAAATAAATTTATCTTTCGCGATTCCTCCAGAGTTAAAATCAGTTCAATCCTCTCGTCCGATTCCAAAATATTTCGGACGTCGCTCACTTCATCATGATCTAAGTAAATATGGGCAAATCTATGAGAGGGGAATATATTCGCTTCTACTCCTCCTAGAATTTCACTTAGGTTGATATTGCTATTAACAGTGGTCATTCCGTGGTCGGCGGTTACTAAAAGTAGGTAATCCTTATAATTCCTGTTTAAATGTGTCTTTAGCGTACCTATCAGTCTATCCGCATTTTCAACTGCTTTCATTACTTCTTTGCTAAATGGACCATATTTTTCAGCAATCCTGTCAATGGATGTAAAATTTATCAGTAGAAGTTGGGGAGAGTTGTTTTCCATAATTCTTATCGCTTCCTCTGTGCAGTATTCATCCTGTTTCCACAGAGGTTTCTCCTGAACCTTACTCTTCGATATCACAATATCTGCTCCACGAGTTATGGGCTCTCCAATTGCAGCGGTTATTCCATTGATTTTTTCGAAAATAGTACTTGTCTGGAGATACTCATTCACGTCATCAACATCGAAGTTGATCGAACGCTGAGCCTTTTTCTCATAAAAACAGTTCCCAACTATACCATGCACGCTAGGATATTCTCCTGTAAGGAGGGAACAATGTGCGGTGTAGGTTACCGAGGGATAAACCGATTTACACCTTAAAGTGCCACAACCTGTTTCCAAGATCTCCTTAATGTTTGGCATCGCAGCCTGATTCAACCATTTTGTGTTAAATCCATCCAAGATAGTTAGGAGGGCTACGCAATCTTCTTTCATTTTATCTTACCCTCATAACTTCTGCCACGACAAATTTAAGGCCTTTCTTACATTCTTCGGTTACTTCGGCATCTATATGCAGTACTCTACATCTATCACCGTCCAATAGACCGACAGGAATGCACAATTCTTTTAAATCACAATAATCCGAGTAATCACATTCCATGGTTGAGTATGAGATTACACTCCCCTCTATTGCTTTTCTCGAGTCTAGCAATATCTTTATCGGTGATTCTTCTACGGCAACTACCAGAACTCCTCCTTCATGGACGGGACAGTTGTGATGAGATTCCCTAACTTCCACGACCTTGTATATCCTCCCTGGCTCCAGATTTTCATGGCATACGTGGAAGAGTTTGCATCTCTCACACTCTTCTGTAAACCCGCAGTAAAGGAAGGATATGCCTGGTTTTGCCAACTTAGTTCCAAGGAGGGTTATTATCTGAGTCAATTCAAATCACCCCAGTCTCTCTCGCCAATCTTTCAGCCGCCTCTTTTTTTATTCCTTTGTCACCCAGGATTGTGTACCTTTCTGGCCTTATCAGATGAGCCTTCGTTAAAGCCTCGATTATGAATTCTTCTTCAATGCCTAGTTCTTTGGCTGTGGTAGGCAGGCCAATGGTATCTAATGCCTCTTTTATCTCCAACCAGTTTCCGCCATGAAGTTTCATCATCAGTATGGTTCCAACCCCGCACTGTTCTCCGTGTAGCGCAGGTTTTGGGGCGATCATATCTAAAGCGTGACTGAACTTGTGTTCAGAGCCACTTGCGGGTCTGCTGCTTCCTGCAATGCTCATGGCGACTCCGCTTGATATCAGCGCCTTGACGACCAGTCTAACGCTCTCTTCAAGACCTTTCTTTATATTTTTTGCCTGATTAATTATGATTTCTGATGTCATTTTTGAAAGGGCAGAAGCATACTCACTGTATTCTTCGTTTCTTAATTTGTAAGCCAACTCCCAGTCTCTGACCGCGGTTGAGTTTGCTATTATGTCTCCACATCCAGCCTTCAGTAGCTGTTCAGGCGCCTTTGAAATTATCTTTGTATCAGCCACTATCGCTATGGGCGTTCTTGCATGAACAGATACTTTTTGATCATCGTAGTTGCTGATTGAGGCTCTAGGAGAAGCTATACCATCATGAGAAGCGCATGTAGGCACGCTTATGAAATCTATGTCCATCTTGGCTGATGCCATTTTTGTGACATCGATTACCTTACCACCACCCACTCCAATGAGAACTGAAGGAGAAGTCTCTCTTATCATTTCCTTCACTCTATTTACCTCTTGGATAGAAGGTGACGATATTATGCAGTCAAATATTTTATAATTCGAATCTGTCAGTATTTCGGTAACCTTCTCACCGGCAACCTTATATGTGGTTCTTCCAGAGGTAACCAGAATGGGGCTTCCAAAATTTAATCTCTTACACAAATTTCCTATGTCCTCTATAACTCCGTTACCATAAAGTACTTCGCGCGGCAACTGCATACTAAGCATGTATATCCCTAGGTGGTTGATTTGGGTTTCATAGAAAGTTTCTTAGATAAATACTTTGTATACCCGATAAAGTATCACACAGGATACAACGTGGTTAACACCCTTACCTACGGCATCTTTCTCATATTGGCTATATTTTTTGTATTTCGTCTATTTAAAAGATACAAAGTGAATATTGATGAGAAATTTTTTGTTTCTGTGATTCCCTTTCTTTTTTTTGGAGCCAGTACTCGCGCTTTGGTGGATGGAGGGTATTATGCATTTTCCTACCTTCTAGTAACCCCGGGTATCTACGTACTCACACTGCTCCTCTTGGTTTCAGCAGTCCTATTATTTCGCTCGATTGAAGAATTGTCCAAAAAATCATCTTACAAGTCGCATTCCAGTATAACGCTTTACCGTATACCTGATTATTACATTCCAACTTTTTTACTGGGATTCTTCTTTTGTTTACCCAATGTCTATCTTATCATTAATAACGTGCGAACCTTAATGCCTCTAGGGATAGAAATACTCCTTACCGCGGTTTTAACCGTCCTAGTTTGCTTGAGTATAAAATTTTTTGTCCCCAGAATTTTTTCTTGGATAAATACCCTGTTGATATCAGCCCATATGTGGGATGCTGGTGCAACGTTCATCGGAATTCAATTCTATGGTTATATCGAGCAGCATGTTCTTCCTAGACTCTTCATAGAGTCCTTTGGTGCATGGACAATGTTTCCCCTAAAACTAGCAGTAATCTTACCCGTAGTTTATATAATAGATTTAGAAGAAGATGAACAACTAAAGAATATAGTGAAGATAACCATATTCGCACTGGGGTTCGCACCGGGAACGCGGGATATACTAAGAGTCATTATGGGCGTATGAAAAATTAGCAACTCGGTGAAAATAATGGAGAACAACAATTTTGGGGAATGGTTCAACAAGATAATTGAAAGCGCAGAAATTTTAGATGTGAGATATCCAATCAAAGGACTTTACGTTTGGTTTCCATACGGATTTAAGATTAGAAAGCGGTGTACGGATATCATAAGGGAGCTTTTGGATGAAACAGGACATGAAGAAACTCTGTTTCCTTTACTTATTCCTGAAGATGAATTAGGAAAGGAGTCCACTCACATAAAAGGTTTTGAAGACGAAGTTTTTTGGGTGACTCATGGTGGATCAACTCCTTTAAACGTAAAGCTGGCGCTAAGACCGACTTCCGAGACGGCAATCTACCCCATGTTCTCTTTATGGATAAGATCTCACAAGGACATGCCCATAAAGGTCTATCAGATTGTAAGTACATTTAGATATGAAACGAAACACACAAGACCTCTGCTAAGATTGAGAGAGATTACGACATTTAAAGAGGCGCATACAGCGCATGCTACCATGGAAGATGCAGAAAAACAGGTAGAAGAGGCAATAGAGGTTTACAAAAGATTTTTTGATAGACTGTGCATACCTTACATGATAACGAGAAGGCCAGACTGGGACAAGTTTCCCGGGGCAATATACACCATCGCATTTGACACGATATTTCCGGATGGAAGAACCCTTCAAATAGGAACGGTTCACAATCTAGGGCAAACATTCTCAAAGACATTTGACATAGTGTTTGAGACTGAGACCGGAGACCATGATTATGCATATCAAACTTGCTATGGTATGTCAGACAGGGTGATTGCATCCATCATTGCGATACACGGAGATAAAGACGGTTTGATACTCCCACCATCGGTGGCTCCATATCAAGTTGTTTTGGTACCCATTCTCTATAAGAACGCGGAGGAAGAAATAAGGAAACATACCGAAAAGATTGAAAAAACGTTGAGGGACTCAGGAATAAAATATTACGTAGATTGGAGGAATATTCGCCCAGGTAGAAAATACTACGACTGGGAAATTAAAGGAGTTCCTCTAAGAATAGAGATAGGTCCGAAGGATGCAGCAAACGATGTTGTAACCGTCGTTAGAAGAGATACGCGAGAAAAAGCAGTAATAGATACTATTAACCTATCAAACAACCTTAAAAATCTTTTAAAGGCTATTTCAAGTGATTTAAAAGAAAAGGCGTGGCGTAAAATGGAGTCAATGATAAAGGAGGTAGAAACCATACGAGAATTAAACGAAACAATCAAAAAAGGAGGAGTCATAAAAACAGGCTGGTGTAACACAGAAGAATGTGGAAGGGAGATAGAAGAAATCTCTGATGCAGATATAATAGGCATACCTCTCAAAGAAAGTGATGGCGTGTGCATAGTATGCCGCAAACCATCAAAAAAGCAAGCCCTCATTGCAAAAACATATTAATTGGCAGACCTGAGAAAAAGGCTTATATATCAGAAGAGTGACTTGATATGTATACTTCTAACGATACTCTCTTATGAATCATACATTCTTGCAACGGATGGTGTTTTAATGGGTTTTGTAGGTGATAAACCTACCCTAAAAGGAACAACAACTGTAGGCGTAGTGTGCGATGATGGGGTTGTGTTGGGAACAGAAACAAGAGTTTCCATGGGCAATCTAATAGTTCATAAAAAGTTCGAGAAGATTTTTGAAATAGATACACACATCGCTGCTACCACATCCGGTGTGGTATCAGATGCCCAAGGACTCATGAGGTATGCTCAGGCAGAAGCAAAACTATACCGTATGAGAACAGGCAGACCCATGCCAGTGGAGGCTACGGCTACGTTGATGGCCAACATACTCCACTACTACAAGATCTATCCTTTCATGGTTCAACTTGTTATAGGTGGATACGACGAGAGACCTCGTCTATTCTCTTTAGACGCCGTAGGGAGCGTTATTGAAGAAAATGTTATATCTACTGGATCTGGCTCTCCAATAGCCTATGGAATAATAGAGGGCGAATACAAAAAAAGGATGAATGTAAAGGAAGGTATTGATATTGTAAGGAGTGCCCTCATGGCTGCGATGGGGAGGGATGTTTTCTCAGGTAATGAAATTTCTATTTGCGTGATCAATGAAAAAGGGATCAGTAAATTATGATCAAATCTCTTTGACTTAATTAAATGAGGTAGCGTAATGGGAAACGATCTTCTAGCAGATGTGAAGTTAACACTGAGCGATACACCTGAGGGAAGTACGGTAACCGATGTACAATTTGAAGGACCAGAAATCGTTGTCTACTCCAAAAGCCCATTCTTATTGATGGATAACGGAGAAATTATAAGACAACTAGCGAAAGATATCAGAAAAAGGATAGTAATCAGACCCGATCCGTCTGTGCTTGCAGATCCCGAAGAGGCTAAGACAAAGATAAAACAGGTCGTCCCTGAAGAGGCAGAGATGACAAACGTCACATTTGACCCAAATACCGGAGATGTTATAATTGAGGCGAAAAAACCGGGACTGGTTATAGGAAAGCATGGAAAAACCCTGCGCAATATAACAAGGGAAATAGGCTGGAGACCTAGGGTTGTGAGGACCCCTCCCATACCTTCTACCATAATTCAAGGTATCAGAACAATCCTCCAAAACGAAAGCGAAGAGCGCAGAGAAATACTTCATAGGGTTGGAAAAAAGATTCACAGGACAGATGTTGCAGAAAATGAGTGGATAAGGTCTTCTTTTCTTGGCGGCTTCAGGGAAGTTGGGCGTACGTCTATACTGCTTCATACGCCAAACACCAAGGCAATGATTGATTGCGGAGTAAACGTTGCTGTCGAAGACAACAATCTGGCCTATCCAAGACTGGATTTGCCAGAAGCAAGAATATTGGATGAATTAGATGCGGTAATAGTGAGCCATGCTCATTTAGATCATTGCGGCTTCGTGCCCTATCTCTTCAAGTTTGGTTATGACGGGCCTGTTTATTGCACATCCCCGACTAGGGATTTAATGGTGCTTCTCCAGATGGATTACATTGATGTTGCACAAAAGGAAAATAAACACGTTCCTTACGGGAAGAAAGAGATAAAGGAGGTTATCAAGCACTCAATAACTCTTGATTACGGAGTCGTGACGGACATTGCTCCCGATATGAGACTTACATTACACAATGCCGGTCATATTCTCGGTTCTTCCATCGTTCACCTCCACATTGGAGACGGTTTCCACAACGTTGTTTTCACTGGAGACTTTAAATTTGAGAAGACCAGATTGTTTCAACCAGCGCACCATCGCTTTCCTAGGGTAGAGACCTTGATTATGGAAGGTACATATGGCGGTTCTGAGGATATTATGCCCCCGAGACAAGAAGCAGAAAAAGAGTTGATAAAAACAATTTCCGACACAGTTAAACGGGGAGGAAAGGTTCTGATACCAGTCTTTGCGGTTGGTAGAGCTCAGGAGATCATGATCGTTTTGGGAGAGTACATTCGGCTCGATATATTAGAGGAAATTCCAATCTACCTTGACGGCATGATTTGGGATGCTACTGCGATACATACTACCTATCCTGAATTTCTCTCAAACGAATTAAGAGAAAAAATATTCCACCAGGGAGAAAATCCTTTCCTTTCCGATGTTTTTGAGAAGGTGAGCAATCAAAATGAAAGAGATAGCATAATAGAGGGCGAACCTTGCGTTGTTCTTGCAACCTCTGGAATGCTAACCGGTGGGCCATCTGTGGAATACTTCCTCAAGTGGTGCGAAGATCCAAAAAATTCAATAATATTCGTGGGTTACCAAGCAGAGGGTTCTCTGGGTAGAAGAGTGCAAAAAGGATGGAAAGAAATCTCCACTTTGGATGAAGATCACAAAATAAGAGTTATTGAGGCAAACATTGATGTTCACACAATAGATGGATTTAGCGGTCATTCAGATAGAAACCAACTCATAAATTTCGTAAAGGCAATAAGTCCAAAACCAGAAAGAGTATTGATAGGTCACGGAGAGAACAACAAGTGTATAAAGCTTGCAAGTTGGTTACATAAACACTTTAGAATCGAAACCTTTGCACCCCAGAACTTTGAAATACTTCGTTTCAAATAGAATGTTTTAATTATCTCTTTCTTAGAATTTTGACGTTTTTAGGAGTGACTATAACCCGGTCTTCGCTTAGAAGCCCGATATCTCCACCCATATTTAGACTATTCGTTTTTATCTCATCAATAGATTTTTTCAGCATCTCTAAATTTTTACTGGCCATAGACTTAATATTTAGTATCAGAATGTTGCCTTCTCTAACGTCTTTTATAATCTCAGGGACCATAGTTTCATCGTTAAAATTCATAACCTTTACGTAAGTTTCTCTCTTGAGTTCGGGGGCATACTCTTCGAATCCATGAATATCCAATTCAAGGTAGTTTTCAAGTTCTTCCTCTGAGGTTATCCTACCTTTCCTAAATATCTTATCGATCAAGCCCATTGTATCTCCCACTAGGATATCATATGGCTACGTAATAAATTTTTTGTCTCTCTCAAAAACGATTAATAAGAGGTAACTACTTTTTTGTTTGGTGTCATCATGGTGAAAAATGTAATCGATTTGATCGAATTTTCAGTGAAACTTAAGAATATTCCTAGATCTGGATGGCTAAAGAGAGGTGTTTCCGGAGAGTCAGTGGCTGAGCATTCTTTTTGTACTGCTTTTATATCAATGGTTTTATGCGATTTAATAAGAAAAGCAGGGAAGGAAATAGACGTAGAGAGGACTCTCAAAATTTCAATTTTACACGATATCACAGAATCCCTCCTTTTAGATTTGGATGATGTTTCAACGAAGTTAATAGGAGAAGAAAATAAAAAAATGGCTGAATTAAAGGCTGCAAGCCAGATATTAAATATTTTTGACTACAAAAATCTCTGGTATGAGTTCCATAAAAATGAGACTATAGAAAGCAAAATAGTTAAATGTGCTGATCAACTTGAGTTGCTGTTCCAGGCTTTAGAATTCCGTAAGAGAGGATATTCAAGCGAAGTGTTAGACGATCTCTGGGAGAAAGTGGAACTAGATATTAAAGAGGCAAATGAACTGTTTATTCTCCTTAAAGAAATTTGGTCTTCAAGGAGAAAAATATAAAAAGCCTCTAATAAATAACTCTAGTAGAATAAATCTAATGGAATAAAAACAACTGTAATGAACGAGTAGTCTTTCGGAATCACTTGGAGGCATGATCATGGCAAGATCCATAACTATAGCATCTGGCAAGGGCGGCACCGGAAAGACTACGATATCTGCCAACCTAGGTGTCACCTTGGCCCAATATGATAGAGATGTCATTATTCTGGATGCAGACATTGCCATGGCTAACCTAGAATTGATACTCGGAATGGAAGGTCGCGCAATAACCTTACATGATGTTCTCGCCGGGGAAGCAGATGTTCATGAAGCAATATACGATGGTCCTGGTGGAGTTAAGGTTGTACCGGCTGGTATCTCTTTGGATGGTTTTAGAAAAGCCGATCCCGAGAGGTTGGAGACAATACTCATAGAATTGATAAAAGAAACTGATATCTTACTGATAGATGCACCCGCCGGCTTAGGGAGAGATACCATAACCGCGCTTGCGGTAGGTCAGGAATCACTGCTTGTCGTAAATCCAGAGATCTCATCGATGTCGGATGCCTTAAAAACAAAAATGGTAACCACAAGATTGGGTGGACATGTCCTTGGCGCCGTTTTAAACCGAGTTGGATATGAGAAAACTGATTTGACTAGACAAGAAGTGGAGAGTATCCTAGAAATCAATGTGGTTTCAGTGGTACCAGAAGATCCAGAAATAAGGAGATCTGCTGCATATGGTCAACCAATCGTATTGCGGGCACCAAACTCACCAGCCTCCATAGCAATAAGGAAGTTGGGCGCAGATCTGATAGGAGAGAAATTCACGCCACCTTCTTTGCCGCAGGAAGGTCTAGTGGACAGGGTTGTTAGAGGTATATTTGGTCGGAGGTAATGATTATGGATTTCCTTGCTATCGTAATTGGAACCTTGCTCGCACTTAGCCTTACGTTGAATGGCCTTCTCTGGGTTAGGGTTAAACAACTTACTGCAGAAGTGGACAGGGTAAGAGGCGGCGTTGCAATAACTAGGGAAGAACTGGAGCAATTAAGAAACAGATTAGAACGCCTTAGAGGCGCAACCCGTTAATCTGAGACTGCTCACTAAAGTTTGAGTCTCCAAATTTTATCCCCTATATGATGTACCGTCTCGATCGCACGGCCTTTTTTCTTTCTCTTAATTTCTTCCTTGTTCATCAGGGCTCTACCTACGGCTAGAGGTTTTTTATTTTTTTCTTCTACAATGACGACAATTTCTCCTCTTTCTATTTCGTCTAACTCGACTATACCCGGTATCATTGTGTTTGCTCCGCTAACAATATGTTTTACAGCCCCCATATCTACGGTTACCTTTTTAAATGGAAGATCAAAGGATTGCAAAAGCTTAATTGTTGGGAAAATGCATTCTTGATCCGTAAACATGACAGGAAAGCCATCTACGATTACCACGTCGTAATTTTCAGTTTTTGCAATCTCAATCATCTTGGCATTTTTGAATAAGTCTGTAACAGGCATTTTCCATGAATTCTCGACCTTATAGATTAATTTTTTAACATCTTTTTTCTGGATTGCATGCCTTTTTTTTATATCCATAAAGTCACCATTTGAATCTATCATCGTTAAATTTAAATATTGATCTTTCCAAAAGCCCTAATCATCAGAGAAAGGGGTATGTAAATGAGTTCGCAGAGACCATTGGATGTACTGAATAAAGCTCTAGAGACTCCAATCATTGTGAGGCTCAAAGGCGGAAGAGAATTGAGAGGAAGACTCAAAGGGTATGATATGCACATGAATCTCGTTTTGGAGAACGCAGACGAAATTGAAGGAGGAAATGCCTCCAAGAGATACGGCAAAATAATTGTGAGAGGGGATAACGTAGTATTTATATCGCCTTAGGAGATCTAAATGACAAAGGGAACTTCTTCTTTTGGAAAGAGAGGTAAAAAAAGAACACACTCTGTTTGCAGGAGATGTGGAAATTCTTCCTACAATATTAAAAAAAGATATTGCGCTGCATGTGGATTTGGAAGAAGCAAAAAGTTAAGAAGATACTCTTGGCAAAATAAAAAGCTGACAGGACAGAGACTTAGATAATAACATGCGAAAAACACTTATCTAAGATATATAATCTTAGGTTAGGGGGCCCGTAGCTCAGTTTGGAAGAGCGTTGCCTTGGCATGGCAGAGGCCCCGGGTTCAAATCCCGGCGGGTCCACCATCTTGGTTTTTGATTATCTACATGTTTACTTCCTTATTTTTCTTCAATAACCTTCTTTTAAATTATTATTTCCTTATTTGTCCATTTGTGATGAATAAAAGAATTCCGAAATCTTTAAATATCTAAAAAAGTAACATTCAATAATGTCAATTTTTAGAATAACTTGAGGGAGGTGAAAAGATGGCAGAAGCACCGCAACCATTTGGGGCAACTGCAGCAGTACTAGGGCTGATGGGTTTCGGTTGTACTACTACCGCTACAGGCTTGCATAACGTTGGCTACTGGGGAATAGGACCTACACTTGCTATGGCCCTCGCTTTTGGAGGGACCGCTCAGTTCGTTGCAGGACTAATTGAATTCAGGAGAGGTGCACTATTCCCTGGAACCGCATTCTGTTCATACGGGGCATTTTGGTGGTCACTCTTCATATTGCTGTTTACCCTTCCGGGGGGTGAAGTTGCTACCAAGCCAATGGGTCTATTCGGATTCTTCCTGATGTGGACGTTCTTTACGATTCCTTTCTGTATAGCGGTTATCAAACATGGCAAGTTCTTAACACTGTTGTTCTGGCTGTTAATCCTGGCATTCATATTGCTTGACTTGCATTTCGCCATAGGATTCTCAGCAGTGGTAACTGGATGGGAGATAACCATACTAGGATTGTTAGCGATTTACATAGCAGGCGCGATACTTGTAAATACAGAATTCCAGAGGACTGTGATACCACTAGCGTAATAAAAACTAGCGCAGGAAAAAATATCCCACATTTTTTTTATTGATTCTATTTTTATTTTCCTATTATTAGAGAAGTAAGGGAGAATTACGAGTCAATTTTGATGGAGGATATATACCTTCTACCGAGTTTTCCTAACATTTCCTCATCTCCTAGGTTATTAAGTTGTATGAGAGTAAAGATCATAACCGGATTTCAGTGGAAATTCAGGTTTGTTTGCAGTTTGTTTGCAATAAGAGAAGTTTTAAATAATGGAATGTTCCTAAACTGAATGCAGGAGAGCTAAAAAATAGGAATGGGGAGGGAGATCGAGTGAAAATGAGAATATTGATCGGAATCGTATCATTGATACTCCTTTCCTCAATCATTGTCGTTGCCAAGCAACCAGATAACGTACCGCCGGACATCAGGAAAGTGACTTTTGTCCACTACATAAAATCTAGTGTTACAAAACCGACTTGGGATGATACAGAGGATGACTTTAAGTTAATATCTGGAGGAGTGAAGTGGTCTCATACAATCAGCTATGAAGTAAATCCTGCTGGAAGTGGTTTGGCGCCAGGAGTTGTAAAAAGTGCTTTAGAGGCAAGTTCAGAAACCTGGGATGTAGAAACTGGATTTGAGCTTTTTGCTCCACCTAGTATAACTGCAAACACTTCAGTTGGTTATGATGGCAAAAATAGGGTAGTGTGGGAAGCATTAGATCCTGGAGTTATCGCTGTTACTCATCTTTGGTACGATCCAGCAACAAAGGAAATAGTAGAATTTGATACAGTGTTTAATATAAACTATAATTGGGGGATTTTAGACCCGGAGAATCCAGATACAACAAAGATGGATTTGCAAAACATAGCAACCCATGAATTTGGTCATAACGGATTGGGCGACCTGAGACCTCCAAAGGACTGGGCACTCACAATGTACGCGTACAGTGACTTGGGAGAAACTCATAAGCGAACATTAGGAACTGGTGACATTCTAGGTATCCAAACACTATACGGTGAATAGAAAAAAGGTAGGAAGATTAAAGTCGAAATGTAAGGTCGTTTAGCATAACGGTGTCGGTGCATGTGAAGTTGCGGAGCGGAGCAACTTGAGTGAGCATGACGAACTGCACACACCGTGTTAAGTGAATGTGATAGCACCGAGTGACCGATAGCGAACGAGAGTTCACGGAGCCCCGCCGAAAAATTTTATTCTTCTAATAATGATTTCAAAGCTTCCAGTTCTTTCTCCATCATTTTCCCAATATATCTTCTGAATATCAGTTTATCGATAAGTTTCCCAAAAAAAGAATAAGGTAACTCATAATCGAATATCTCAGTTAATTTAGTTCCAGATTGATATGGTTCAAGAATCCATGTTAGTTTAGCTTCTTTTTTCCCAAAAAACATAGTATAGCTCCATCTCCTGTTCTCTTCCCACTCTACACAATTTTGATCTATCTCAAAATTCATTCCAAAAAATTTTCCAGTAGTATGATAAGTTGCACCTAAACCTTGTTTTTCAAAGGTTAATCTCATCTTGACTGGAGCCCACTCATGAAATTTATCAAGATCCGTCAGGAGTTCCCAAACTTTTTCTGTTGATACTTCAATATATATTGACTTGTTTATTTTGCTCATAATCAAATTTGAATGTTATACATTTTAAAAATTTTCTTTTAAGAGGCGGGGCGGAGTGAATTTCGCTCAACACCTGTGGCAACAATCGAGGATTTAAAGACGGATTAGATTGAGTTTTATGATCCTTCATCTACCTT
>JBHIEG010000024.1:0-27704 GCA_046760505.1 Candidatus Hydrothermarchaeota archaeon | reverse complement strand
GCGTTATTTTTCTTGGAGTCATTTTATTTCCCCTGCTTTTCTAAGCGCCATCTTAGCGGAGATAGGTCCAATTAGTTCGTGTATGATTGTGGCCCCAATTATAATGCTGATGATAACATCAGAAATGACATCAAAAGCAGGATTCTGTTTTATCATTAAAGCTAAACCAATCACAATGCCTCCCTGAGGAATTAAACCTCCTGCGGTATATCTCTTAATCACCTCGGATGATTTTGAAACAGACGCGCCTATCATGGTTCCTGAAATTTTTCCAAGAGCTCTGAAGAATACAAAGGCCAATACAAGCATATAAGAAGTTGACAGGACAGAGAAATTGAGGTGCATTCCGCTTAATGTGAAAAATAGGACAAAGATTAATTCTTCGGTATAACGCTCTAGAATTTTGAATATTTTCTCTCTTTTCGAGTTAAAATTAACTACGATAATCCCCATTGTCATTGTTGCCAAAAGTTCATCAACCCCGATTAATGCTGCGGTGCCAAAACAGAGTAGGAGTAGAGCCAATATGAACACAATAAAGGCACCTTCTGTCTCCTTCTTTATAAGTAGCGTGATTCCATTGAAAATGAATCCAAAAATAATCCCCAAGATGATTGCTCCGCCAATAATGATCAGTGGAGTTAATAGAGATGAATAAAAACTGAAACTCTTGTGAAGGATAAATGCTCCAGCCACTGCGATAGCAACACTGTAATTTATAATCCCTAATGCATCGTCAAACGCTGCAACGCCCATTATAGTAGAAGAAACAGGTCCCTCAGCCTTGTATTCATGTACAACCGCTAGCGTAGCAGACGGATCCGTGGGCGATGCAAGAGAGCCAACTAATATGCTTACAGGGATGAATACAGTCAGCCAGCTCGCATCAGGAAAATGAAGGAAGAGAGGTGTTACCATGAGAAGTCCCATGACAACTGCTAGAAAAGCGAATTCAGCTTCAAATAGAGTAATGAAAAGTATTGCCTTACCTAATTTTTTTATGTGAGAATACAATAAGGTGCCACCTACTGAAAATGTTATGACAGAAAGAGAAATACTCGTTACGATGCTTGTATTTTCCATGAAATTTTCTGGTATAAAATGAAATAAACTAGGGTTTAGCAATATACCTGCCAGAATATAACCCGTGATTTTAGGTAGTTTGATTTTTGTGGCAATTTCTCCAAAAACAAAACCTGTGAAGATGATGATTCCAATGATTAGGGTGGAATGCATTATTTATCCTTCCCTTTTTGTATGATAGCCGTCACTTGTATGGCATTACATATAACACTTAGTTAATCTATTTGAGTTCTTAAAATTATCAAGGGTTTTACCTATTAAATCAGGCTCTAAGAAGGATGGAGAGGTGCGAAGTAAATTTGTATGGTTAGATAGTTCCTAGTAAGTTCATTCCTTCTCCTTGAATTTTGCAAAGTGCTCCTTGAAATGCTGTTTGAAGCCGATACCTTTCCTCATTTTTTTAAGGCTTAAATTTGAAGTATATTCTTTTGTCAACTCAAATGCTTGCTCATCTGACATTCCGCCCTCTTTCAATTCCTTATAGAATGCTGCAACGGCTTTAGCAGTCTTAGTCGCTCTTTCCTCATTGTACAAGGAGTCGATCAGCGATCCCACTATTTCTGGTATCTTCTCAGAAACCACATCAAACATTTCTTTCGCTTTCCTCGGATCGTGCATTTCTTTATTCATTTATATCACCAACTTCATAATAGCCTGGTTACTCTTCTTCAAAATTCCGAGCATTTCTAATCACTCAGTGATCAGATGATCTCGCTGATAAAACTTAAAAAAATTAACTTAAAACCCATTTCTTTCGATTATACGTCCGTCTCTCAAATAAATAGTTCTATCAGTCAACTTTGCTATGTTTGGGTCATGAGTAACTATAACAAAGGTAGTACCGCTTTCTCTGTTAATTTTGCGCATTAGTTCAAGGATCATTTCCCCTGTTTTAGTGTCTATCTCTCCGGTAGGTTCATCTGCTAGTACAAATCTTGGATCATTAATTAATGCCCTAGCTATAGCTACTCTTTGCTGCTCTCCACCGCTTAACTGAGATGGGTAATGATGCATTCGATCTTTGAGGCCCACTGCCTCTAAGAGATCTTTGGCTCTTGAGGTTAAATCTTTTCCAGTGGGTATTAAAGGCACCAAAACGTTTTCCAGAGCGTTTAGAGTTGGAATGAGGTAAAAACCCTGAAATATAAATCCTATTTGCTCTCGGCGTATTTTGGTCAATTGATCGTCATCGAGTCTTGAGATATCTTTACCGTCTAAAAAGACTGATCCTGAGGTTGGTCTATCTAAAGCACCTATCATGTTGAGCAACGTAGATTTTCCCGATCCAGAAGGTCCCATGATGCTCACAAACTCTCCTTTGTCGATTTTTAGATTAACGTGATCGAGAGCAACGACCTCTGTCATCCCTAGCTTGTAAATCTTGGTCACATCTTTAAGCAGGATCATTTACTCAGTCCTCAAAGCTTCTATTGGATTCATTTTTGACGCATTCCAAGCAGGATAAAAGCCTCCTAGAATTCCTAAGGACATTGAGAATACTAGAACTTCCAGTACTAATTTCATCGTCAGTACAGGATTAAGCGATGGAAGCATTGTTCTCAGAGTAAACACTGCACCAAAGCCGATCGCAATCCCTATTAAACCTCCTGTAAAACCCAGAAGGACTGCTTCTGTCATAATCATTTTCAATACATTATTATTGCTCCATCCAATGGACTTTAAAACGCCAATTTCTCTGGTTCTTTCTATCACAGACATCAGCATTGTATTTGCTATACCAATTCCGCCAACTATTGCAGCAATACCGGAAACAGCCCAAGTAACGCTCCGAATGCTTCCTGCCAAACCTGAAATCATTTCTGAGAATTCCTCCTGCGTTCCCGCTTGCAAATCATCGTATCGCATTTCGATCTGTTTTGCTATCTTATCAGTATTTGTTGGATCCTGAGCGAGAACAACTATCGCATTCACCTCGTCCTTTTCCATACCTCCCAGTTCTTGGGCAACATCTAAAGGTACATAGATATCGTTATCGAATACGATCGAGCCTGTTTCATATATGCCAACTATCTTGAAATTTCTATCATCGATCTCGATGGAACCACCAACCTGTTTTTTGTAGTTATCAGAGATCTGCTGACCGATGACCGCTTTGTATCTATCCTTAGACGAGAGAAATCTTCCCCTTTTAACTTCTGTTACCGGAGATCCGGTCTTTTTGAATTTCTCTGGATCTATACCATTTATACTCGGCGCGGTAAAGCCTCGGGATGGCTTATCTTCTATGGTTTTTGGAAGGTAAATTATCATAGGAGATGCCAGCTTTACCCCGGGCATTGCTTCTATTTTTTCTTCATAAGATTTTGATATCTTGCTGAATATTGGACTTCCTGTGTTTTCTTCTTGCACGTAAACGCCCTTCAGTTCTCCTATGGCTTCAAGTGCGGTTGCCTCCAATCCATCTGCAATGGATACCAATGCAACGATAGCCGCAACGCCTACTGCTATCCCTAAAAGAGCAAGACCGGTTCTTGTTTTTCTGCGGAAAAGATTTTTCAGGGAAAATTCACTCGATCGCATGCTTCTTCCTTCTCCATGCATAATAGAGTATCCCCACTATTAAAAGACCTCCGACAATAAAAGGGGTTTTGGAAATTGGTTTTTTATAAGTAGAGATGTTTAATTCAAAGATTTTTCTATAAGTATTTCCATAGTTATCTGAGTATTCAGCGGTGATTGTTACAGGATAAAGTTTGTCTCCTTCTTTAGGGGCTACAAGATCAAATATAGCTGTTCCAGTATCATCAGGATCTAAAGATCCTATGTAACTCTCTTTTTCTCCTAAAAATTCATCTGCTTTTAATGTAACATGCACAGATCTTGCTTCTCCTGTTCCTACATTTTCTAGCTCTACGCTCAACGTAAAGGGAGATTTTGCAATTATTCTTGTAGGATCTGTGTCCGTTGTACCTATGGCTATCTCTGGTATCCCTCTCACTTGAATTCCTATGCTTATGTTTTTTGAATGTTCCTTGTCCAAGGAATCTCTATATTTGAAGGTGAAGGGTATCGTGTATAACTTGGATTCTGCTTTTCTATCAACGGAAATTGGAAAGGAAAAGTTTTTCACGGAACCTCTTTTCAAATTTCCCAGAAACATTTCATTCCCGTAAACACTGGCTATGGGACTGTATAAGTTAGCAACAAGTTTGAAATTATGAAGATCTTCTTCTCCGATATTTCTGATAACAAAATTTATGGAGCCGCTCTCTCCCGGATTTATGCCTATTGCATTGACGTCTAGGATCTCAACATCTATGGTCTTTGCCTCTACGTAAACAGGTATATATCGAGTCGTTGAGAGATTCTCGTACTCCAAGTCTTGATAGTATAAATTTATTTGAATGTTGTTTACGCCCGGAGATACATCTTTTGTGGTGAGATTCAATATTATTTCTTTGTCTTCACCTATACCGAGGGCATTTATATGAAAATGAGATGTAGATGCCAGTATTTCGGATTTTACTTCCCCCTTGATGTCATAAATTGGTTTGCTTCCTTCGTTCTTTAATTTCATAAACAACAGAAATCCTTCCTCAGGAAGTACGGGATTAGGCTTTGTCCTTGCCTCTTCTAAATTCAAAAAGGAAAAACCATAAACTTTTAGTTTAATGGTTCCTCTATCGATATGTTTTTCCACTCTTCCTTCTTTTTTGCTTATTTCATCCTTTTTTATTTTGTATTCAGCGTAGATAGGGATATCGTATGTATCTTCCAGTGCATTTGGATCTATGTTTAGATAGAAAGTTGCCTTAACAGATCCAAAGGTGCCAACATCTCCTAAATAATTAACAGTAGGCTTATATGCAGTGAAAGGGAATTCTGGAGAAAGATATACTCTCAAATCTTCTAAAGTATTTTCTCCCCTATTCCCAATCCAAACATGTATCTCGGCATTCACCATGCCTGGAAGAAGCTTTCCTTCGGTTTTTACCAAATCTATATATAAGGATCCAGTCTCAAACTCTCCATAGTTAATAAACTCATCGGAGAGACAACAACGCTGGGCTAGGGCGTTATTGGAAAGCAGAAAGATAAAAAGGATTGAGAGAAATGTCAATAAATATATCCTATGTTCTATCCTATTTGCCCCCATGTAGTTTATTCCTATATCTCTTACTTTACAATTTTTTTCTATTTTTCTCATTAAACTAAATTTTTTCATCCGGATCGCCTCTATTATTATGCTCACTTATGGTCACCTTCCTTCAAAATTCCGAGCATTTCTAACCACTCAGTGATCAGGTGATCAGAGATCTTGTATATCTTTCCTTTTTTCGATTCCACTTCTTTTACCACATCTCTAACCTTTAGTTCTAGCAACTTTTCTCTTATCGTTTTCCTAGAGGAAGTTCCTCTTCTCTTTTTTATTTCTCTCGCTATTTCCGATATGTTTAACTCTCCTTTCTCGAAGAGAATTTTTACTATCTCCTTTGAGATAGGGTCTTTTATATCAGGAACTATTATCTCTGGTGAAATCACACCATGTTCAAGGTATAAATCAAGAATCCTGAGATATCTGGATGAAACGCCCTTGATGTACTCTATATATTCAACCATGTCTTCGTAAGGCTTTGATATCTCCCTTATTATCTTTTCTAATCGATCTATCTTTTCATATAGATCGTTGATTTTCTTTTCAATGTCCTTTTCTTTTTTATTCAATCTTGAACCCACGTATCGAATTTTTGTTATTGTTATCTATTTCTTCATCCAAATTTTATATACTTTAGAAATTAAAGTAGTTTGAATGAAAGATCTGACATTCATGCATGCAGGAATAGAGCACGGGGGAGATGTACCTGAAAATCAAAGACAGATAAACTTTTTAAAACTATAAACTGTTTCATATTTTCAAAGGTTTTCTCAATCACTGATTCATCCTTATGCGTAAAAAGTCTATCCAATCGATTCCAAAATACTGCGCATCTCTTCAATCAATTTTAAATTTTCTTCCCTTGTTCTGATTCCAATTCTAATAAAATAATCATCCAAACCTCTAAAAGAACTGCAGTCCCTTATCAACATACCTTTCTTTATTAAGGCATTCTTCATTTCTCTCGCATTAATACCGCTTTCTCTCAGATCTATTAAAAAAAAGTTGGCATCAGAACTGTATATCTTTAAGTTATCAATCTTCGAGACCTCTTTATAAAAAAAATTCTTTTCTCTCTTTATAGTATCTTTGGTATCCTTTATGTACTCTTTATCCTTAATTGATTCTATCGCCGCGATCTCACCCAATATGTTTGTGTTCCATGGCATCCTTATTTTTTCCATGTACTCCATTACTTTTTTATTTCCTATACCGAATCCTATCCTCAATCCTGGAATAGAAAAAAACTTGGTGAGAGATCTTAGTATAAAGAGATTCTCAAAGTCTCCAACCTTACTGCAAAAACTCTTCATCTCTGTAAAGTCTATGTATGCTTCATCTAAAAATACAAACGTATCATTTCGATATGACTCCTCAATTATTTTTAAAAGATCTTTTTCTCCAAGAGACTTTCCCGTGGGATTATTTGGATTGCAAATAAATATTACCCTCGTATTTTCATTAATTTTTTCCATTATTTCTCCATGATTAAATTCAAAATCATTTTCTCTTCTTGCAAATAGATAACGTATATTTCCTCCATAGAGTCTTGAAAAAACCTCGTACTCTGAGAAAGTTGGAGACAAAATCAAGACATCGTTTCCTTTGTCCAAAAAGACCTCTAGAAAATTTTTTATTAGCTCCGTACCTCCATTTCCAACCGTAATATTCTCATATCCCATATTCGTATAATCTGCGAGTGCACTCTTCAATTCTCTTGATTCTAAGTCGGGATAATAGGCACACTTCCATAAAGATTCTTTTATTTTTTCCAATGCCTTTTTAGAGGGGCCAAGTGGATTTATATTAGAACTGAAGTCGATTAAGTTTTTCTTATAATAATCCCAGACATCTCCTCCATGAATAGCCTTCTTTAAACCCTTTACTCCATCCTTTACGAAAGAATCAATCTTCATTCAAAAACCTCAGGCGTATCAGTAATCTGAGAAATTCTAATGCTTCCTTCAAATTAAACTTTGACTTCCCCTCTTCTCTTGATCTAAAGGTTATTGGTACCTCTTTTATCTTTGCTTCTTTGTTCTTGGCGATTATCTCAAGAACTATCTTGAAGCCCCTTGGGCTAAGTTTTATGTTCTCAAGTTTTTCTCTCTTGAAGCAGGCGAATCCTGTAATGGGATCCTTTAAATCTAGTCCCAGAAATAATTTAGTAAGAAAAATTGCGCCCTGGCTTATTATTTTTCTATAAAAAGGAAATCCTATAACCTTCCCTCCTTTTACGTATCTAGAGCCGAGAACAATATCGTTATCCTCGATTTCTCTCAGCAATAAAGGAATGTCTTTGGGGTCGTGTTGGTAGTCTCCATCCATTAAGAGTATTTTTTCACCCCTGCTCTCCTTTAAACCTTCCAAAAAAGCATTTCCCAAACCATTTGATTTTTGTTTAATCAAAAAAGCCCCATTTATTTTTGGAGTAGCCTTACTCTTGTCTACTACAATTATTTCAAATTCCCCACTTAAGATTCCATTTATTTCGTCTACC
Source organism: Candidatus Hydrothermarchaeota archaeon (assembly GCA_046760505.1). GTDB lineage: Archaea > CAYFZR01 > CAYFZR01 > CAYFZR01 > CAYFZR01 > CAYFZR01. The sequence goes on along the minus strand of JBHIEG010000024.1, from coordinate 20,004 downwards.
AATTCCTGTATTCTTGGCTCATCCTTGGTGGGTATTATGATGGAAAGCATGCATAAAAAAGGGAGGATCAATTATATCTATTTAGTCCTAGTACCAGAATGATTTAAATATTCTGAATGGGAAATTCATTTATGCCCTCAGAAGAATTTATTCTATCAGAATTTATTTTATCAAAGGAACCTATGAGAAAATATCTAAAAGATTTATTCGGAGAAGATATATCAATCAATGAAATAATCCCACTGGGCGCAGGTTGCCATGGATCTGGCTTTTTAATAGATTTTAACAGAGGAGGTAAAAGGGAAAAACTGGTAGCAAAGATTTTGGAGGGTGGCATAGGTTTAGGACATGACCACTTCAGCGACAGGGCGCAAGTTTTACTATGGCAGAATGATACTTTCAACAAGATTCCAAGGCATATAAAGGCTATAGACGTAGGAGGAATTGCAGAAGACGAAATAATATCTATAGGCAAGGCAAAAGAGTTTTTCTTGCTTATGGAAGAGGCCAAAGGGAAAGATTACTTCCATGATCTTGAAAATCTTAGGAAAAAAGAATATCCTGATGATCTAGATTTAGCGAGAGTTAAACTATTGGTAGAATACCTTGCAGAGCTTCATTCAGAAAAATTCGATTCCAAGGTACTCTACTGGAGGAAGATAAGAGATACCATCGGGCACGGAGAATGTCTGATGGGTGTTTTAGATACGTATCCTGATGTTGATTTTACAAACTATGAAGAGATGGCAGAAATTGAAAAGAAATGCATAGAATGGAGGGCAAAATTAAAACCAAAGTACAAAAGACTGTGCAGGATTCACGGTGATTTTCATCCGGGTAACATATGGTTTACATCTGATAGGGAGTTCACGATTTTAGATAGGAGTAGGGGGGAATACGGAGATGCAGCGGATGATATAACTGCTTTTACTACCAATTACATCTTCTATTCTATCACTACCCATGGTAAACTGAAAAATCCATATGAGAAACTTTTAAGCCTCTTCTATGATTATTACATTGAACTTACTGGAGATCATGAAATATTCTCGGTAGTTGCTCCTTTCTATGCCTTTAGAGGAGTGGTTGTTGCAAGTCCAATATTCTATCCAGATATAACTGAAGAGCACAGAAGAAAATTATTCAACTTCGTGCATGGAGTTCTAGATTCAGAAGAATTTTCAATAAAGGAAATTAATTCTTATATCAAGAGATGAAAGGCTTTGCATTATGGATAACAGGACTTCCTGGAAGTGGCAAGTCCTCAATTGCCTATGAAGTTATAAAGAAGAAGAAAGACATAAGAATACTCAGATTAGACGAGATAAGGAAGTTTGTAACACCTAGACCAACCTATACAGAAGAAGAGAGAAATATTGTCTATAGATCCCTCGTATACATGGCCAAACTTCTCACAGATGAGGGCTTAAATGTTATCATAGATGCTACCGGGAACAGAAGAATATGGAGAGAAGAAGCGAGGCAACTGATAGACAACTTTGCAGAGGTCTATGTCAGATGTCCATTAGAGATCTGTATCCAGCGAGAAATAATTAGAGACGATAAAATATCACCTAAAGATATTTACACCAAAAAAATCAGGGAAGGGAAAGTTCCAGGTATAAATGTACCCTACGAAGAGCCAATAAACCCTGATTTAATTTTAGAATCGGATAAATTGAGTATCGAGGAATCTGCAGAAAAAATTCTGGCTTTCATAAAAGAGAGATTCAAAAAATAGGAGGTGTAAGAAAACCATAAACTAATATTTTTTATTCACAATCTTCTCTATCTTTTCCAGTTCTGAATAAATCTTTTCCAAAGATTCGTTGTAATCTTCTTCGCTTATTTCACCAAGTGCAAATCTTCTTTGGACGACCGTATAAGCGTTCCAGACCTCTTTAACCCAGTGATCAATGTTTTCAGAACCTTTATCATTATTATTAAACAAACGTTTTAGCGGGTTAAACAATCGCATTCCTCCTGTAATACTTTCTGTAAAATAAATCTCCATAAAATAAATTAAAGAGGTTATTTTTTGCGACTTTTGCTGTTATTTCTTCCTTTTTCCTTGCCTTTAGCTTTTCCTTTGGTCACTTCTTCCCCAGTTCCTTCTTCTGGACTTTCAGTCTCGGTTGTTACTTCAGCGCCCTTTCCTTTTCCTTTACCTTTACCCTTGCCTTTAGTAACCTCCTCAGCGGACTCGACAGTTACTTCCTCACCTGCTTCCTCACCGGTCTCGCCTGTCTCCTGTATGGTTAGTTTCTCTCCGAGTTTCTTTAACTGTCCCTTTGTCAATTTCTCACTTATTGCCTTCTTTTGATCGTCTGTAAGCTCGTGATTCTCCACGAGAAGTTCTATTGTGTGCGGATTCATCTTTATCTTCTCACTGTTTAGTAATGTATTTATGTTATCCTCCGAAAGATCTTGTTTTGTCACTAATTTTTCTACCGCATCAGGATTCAACTTTATATTGTCATTACTCAACAAGTTCTGTATGTTATTCTCTGTTAGATGTTGGGTTTCAATGAGTTTTTTCACGGTTCCAGGAGGCATTTTTTCTTCATTGATAAGTTTATCTATAACTGCCTCGGTAAGAACCTGATTTTGTGCTAGCGTCTCTATATATGGGTTTCTTCGGAGAATTTGATCTATTATGCCAGGTCTCATGTCCACGTTATCCAATATTGTTATTATCTGATTTTCGTTCAGTTTCTGAGTCTCAAATATTTTTTTCACCGTAGCCGGAGGTAGGTGGGGCTGCTGGACTAGATACCTTATCTGATCGTCATTCAGCTGATATGTTTCCATTAACTCCTCTAAGACTGGATTATGTCCTAGAAGCCTGTGCCAAAATCCAGGAATGAACTTCTGATTCTCAAGCATTGCGGTTACCACATCCTCAGGAAGGGATCCGGATTCTGTAAGTCTCTTCAGAGATTCCTGAGAAAGTTCGTGTGTTTCTAAATACTTTATGAATAAATCTTCCTCTAACTCTCCGTTGAGGTACATATCTACGACTTCTTCTTCACTCATTGCATCCAGATCTTCTAGCGTAAGTTGATCCATGTTTTCAGTATCGCCTTGTGTTTGGTTTTCAGCAATTACTGCCATCGGAGATAGTAGCATGATGAATGTCACAAGCACGATGATCAGTTTTTCCATCTCTTCACCTCCAATCTCTTCTTATTACTCTTCATTTTGAAATTAAAGCTATATATAACTTTTTTAGTTAACGGTTTAGTCTGAGAATTGAGATTCTAGGAACAATAGGATAAAATGTTCAAAATAAATGGAGACTGTTTATCTCTGTTTAAAAACGATCTTTTTTCAATACTATAAGGTTTGTCCTTCCATGTGGAGTTTTTTCTATTAACCCGCGCTTCTCTAGGTTTGCTAAATGTATGCTCACCTTGGCTTTTGAGAATTGAGTTTGTTTAGTAATCTCATCTTGAGTTAAACTTCCGCCAGATGCTATTAATTTTTGAATTATTTCTCTTTCACCATCATTTAGTAAATTTAATGTTAATTTAGTCTTTTTTCTCTTTTCGATTCCTTTATAAGCGAAAATAGAGAAAACAACGCCTAGTAAAAAGGATAATATTGAAATTAAAAAGTATTCGTTTTTCTTTTTCTCAATTACTACAGGAATTCCAGTATTCTCGTAAAGTAAAGAGACGGTTAAAGGATTCTCTGGATTCAACTCTTCTTTATGCCATTCGAGGATGATTCTTCTTCCATCAGAGAATATATATGATGGTTCTGGCAAGGACCTTTCTCCGGCTACAAGACCCATGGAGGGTGGAAGATAAATCCTCAGCGTGAAGTTCTTAACCGGAGCCTCGGAGGAGAAAGTTGAAAAGAAGATTCTTCTTTCCCCCAATTTCCCAACAAAGTCTCTCGTCTTGAATTCTAATCTGAAAAAATCTTTTTCTTCTATGGGTTTTTTAAATTGGAAGGATAACTTTGTTTTTCCTTCGCTCTTTTTTATCAAAACAGGAATTCTCCCCAGTGAAGATTCACCTCTGACCCCGTATACGTCTGCAGGGAATTCAAAAGAAATTTGTTCTATAGAATCTCCACCGTCATTTACAATTAGCATCTCAATTACTTGATAAGAGACTCCGTCTTGCAAATCTACCTTCACATTATAGTCTTCTAAATGGTAACTGCCTAATACAGGGATGAATAAGAACAATACGATTAAACTAAAGATATCTTTTTTCATCATATCTGATCTCTTCGATTTAATTTATTCTCCAATTTATTTTAAACCTATTTTATTCAATCAACATATACTCTTTAATATCATCAACAAAAATATAAATTCGTGCGTAATTTTAAAAAACGCGAATCAAAACAACTCATCTAATGCTAAAATCAGTAATGCATGAGCCCATCCCAATGGAATCGCTGAGACAGGTTTTAAACTAATAGCGTCCAATTGCTCAGGGATTAAGCCTAACTCGTTTTTGTACCTTAGGCACCAGTTTATGTAACTTAATGCCTTTACCCGGTTTTTTACCTCAGCGTAATATAACGCAAGCCAAAGCGTGGTAACTGTCCATGGATTCTCTCCCCAGTACCTATCTCCTCTGAATCTTATTATGCCTCCTTTTTTCGTAAGATTTTTTTCGATCTGCCGAATTGTAGATATGATTCTAGGATCCATAGGATCTAACAGCCTATTAGGCGTCGAGAGTCCGATCAAACTAGAATCCAAACTCTTGTCAAGAGGTTTCAGGGATTTTGCAAACCTCTTCTCTTTTTCGAGCCAGAATTTCTCTATTGTATTGTCTTTTAACTCATTCGCATGATTTCTCCATGATTTTGATTTCTTGCTTTTGTTTAAAAAAGAGGCTAATCTTGAGGCACTTAAAATACCTGCATAGACGCTAGCATTTGAATATGCAAAAACTCCATTGTCCTGTTCCCATAGATCCATACATGGATTTTGTAATCCTGTTTCCTCATCTAAGTTCGATATTAGATATGAGACTGCTTTTTCTATGCATGGAAATATTTTCCTGGCAAAACTCCTGTCTTTAGTTCTTGTTATATGATAGGAAATGCCGTGCAATATGCTCCCAGTCTCATCTATCTGAACAAGACCCCATGAAGGGGCAAGAGTTCCATCGCATTGATATCTCTGGTACCAGATTCCATCCTTTTCCTGAGTCTTCATGCAGAATTCATAGTATTTCCTTGAGATATTATGATATCCTGCTCTATCAAATGCCATTGCAACAAAAGAAGAATCTCTGCCCCAAGAGAAACCGTATCCTCCACTATATAGGAATTCTTTATCGAATTCTGGAGCCGCTATGATACCGCCCCCATTATCGCACAGTAATCGAAGAATAAGCAAAGATCTTTTATATATTTCATAATATTGATTTTTTTCAAACTTAACTTCTTTTATCCAGTTCTTCCAGTAATTTGAGACTGATTTCAAGACATTTTCATCCAAACTATTCTTCAGATCTATGATATCCTCCCTTGAATTACCTGCGATAAGAAAAATCCTTAGATTGGAATTGAGATCCCAAATAACTCCTGATGAAACATTTCCAAGGGCTATATCTTCTTTTTTAAGGTCTCCATCTTTTAAATCCCGTAAAATCTTTCTCGGCGTTCCACATCTCAGTGATTTTGGTTTTTTGTTACCAAAGAAACCGAAAACATAATTTCTTCTGAAGTGTATTAATATATCATTTTCCCCTTCGTAGTATACGCAGTTTGCATCTGAATTTTCATTTACGTGAAGATTTTCGTATAACACTAGACTCAAATTCATGGATTCATCTTTCTTTATGTTACATCCTGCATCATATTCGTTTACACAAAATTCTTTAATTAAAACGTCTTTTTTTGGTAATACATAATCTAAAGAAGTTATTTTAAGATTTGTTGATTTATCTATACTTTCTATTCTAAGAATATTTGTGTCGTTGAGATAATGAAAATTGTGCTCCCAACTTTGACCAGATATCCAAGAGAGCCTGTTCAGATCTTTGTAATGTATTCCAAACCGAATATCATTTACATGCCAAGGACCATCGATATTTGGCCAGAATATCTGATTTATCTTGGCATTTTTTCCATAGGTTACAAGAATGGATCCGTTTCCTAATATTGCATGGACAGGATTTATCATCTTTCAGATATGTCTTCTGATATCATTGTCTAAATCATCAAGCCCTCTCAAGAGTTTATCGTTGTATTGGATCCTTTCTAGTATAACTTTTCTAAGCAGAGGAACTTCTTCCTTAAATACCTTCAGTAACTCTGCTCTCTTCTTCTGATCATCCCTCAAAATTTCGACGTATCCTTTAAACCATCTGAGGTACTGCTCAAGATGCGCCTCACAGAAAACCATCCTTTCCTCAGTAAGCTCCACAAGTATGTCCCAGTGGATCTCATCAAAATTTACCTTTCCTGAGCCCAATTCATGCGCGCATATAAGGCACCGGTAGGTGGGTAGGCTGGTTATGTCACTCCTCTTCAACTACTTCTGCCTCCCCTTCTGCAACCTCAATTGCCTCCTTGATAAATCCCCTTAGTTTCTTTGCTGTTTCAGCATCCATTGCAGCGTATCTATAAGTCCTACCATGGAAGAATCCTACTGCTATCCATGGTTCCTCTTTTTCATCATACAGTACTCCTACCCTGAAACTCATCTTTGGAAAATCCTGAATCTGAAAGTCATCCACTATGTCTACCACTGCCTTCCATTTTGAGCCTTGCATCGGCCTCTTTCTGTATTTCATTTCCAACACCAAACTTAAACTCTCTTAACCTTTAATATATTTTCATATAATTTAATTAATTCATTCCATCTCTATAATTAATTTTAATTTATTTAATATATAGGCTTAATATACTAGATAAATTCCATTCTATAAATTGATTTGCATTTATAGCATGGCTTGCAACACCACTTGTAGAAGACCTGTATAAGAAATGTATTCATTTAAGATTAAACAAAAAATTAAGTTTTATCCATAATTACGTCTATCATTGCGTCTACGGTATACTCCTCTGGTATCAAGGGAGAGATGCCAAAGTCACTTAGAATTCTGGCGGTAACAGGACCTATAACCACCACTTTCATATCTCTTAACCCTGCTAACACTTCTTCCAAAACACCTAATTCTCTGGCAGATTTGAAAAGGTGTTCTACGGCAAGAGAACTTGTGAATAAGATTGCATCCAAATTTTTATTAATTATTTCCCCTATTAGAGGCTTTATTCTATCTATGTGAGGCATTCTCGAGTGATATACATGTACGTCGTGTACGTTAGCTCCTTTTCGAATCAAGGTATTGTACAGGAGTCTGGATCCGGATGATGTTCTTAGCAGATAAATATCCTTTCCTCTTACATCTAACATATCTGCGAGCGCTTTACTCGTGTATTCTTCCGGAATTTTTGAGAAAATTTTATAATTTAACAAAAAATCCCTAGTTTTAGGCCCTATTGAAAATATTTCTATGTTCCTCAACCTTCTAATTTCCTCTTCATTCATCTCCTCAAGCACGACTCTCGCACCATTGATGCTAGTGAAAACAATTATGTCAATACTTCTATTTTTTAAATCTTCCTTGAAACTTTGAATATTCTTCAAATCAGGAACTATTTCGATGAGTGGAAAACAAACAGGTTTCATTCCTAGGCTTTCTAACTTAACTTTAGTCTCTGAGGATTGTTCTCTGGGTCTGGTTATCGCAATCCTCATCTTACCATCTCATATATCTTTACCACATCTCCAAATACAAAAATTGAGGGTGGTTTAATTTTTTCTCTTTTAACTGTCTCCACCAGATCTTTTAGCTTACACGTAATTATTCTTTGTTCTTTTGAGTATCCTTTTTCTATTATACCTACCATAGTTTCTCCGTCCATTCTCATCTCATTCACTATCTTTTCTATTCTTCCAACTCCCATGAGGATTACAAGCGTGTCTACAGCCCTAGACAGTTCTGCCCATCTTATAGAGGAATCTTTGGTTGGATCTTGGTGTCCAGTTACTATTGCGAGAGAAGAAGAAAAACCTCTGTGAGTTAGGGGGATATCGCAAACTCCGGGAACCGCTATGGCAGATGTTATACCGGGAATATATTCCACTTCAATTCCTCTTTCCCTTAGATAGATTAACTCCTCTCCTCCCCTTCCAAATACATATGGATCTCCACCCTTCAATCTTACCACTTTTTTACCTTTACTGGCCTCTTTCAGTAAGATTTCATTTATTATTTCCTGTGGAATGGTATGTAAGCCCTTTGATTTTCCCACATAGATCAACTCTGCTTTTTTGGCATGTTTTAAAATGTCGGCAGGTACAAGTCTATCGTACACAACAACCTCTGCCTCTTCTAATACCTCTAAGGCTCTTATAGTGATTAATTTAGGATCGCCCGGTCCTGCCCCCACCAAGAATACCTTTCCTCTTTTCATCAGACTCCCTTTTATCAGATAATTTTATGAGATAAAGCCTTTTGATATAGGATAAACCATTCCTATATTATCAAATTTATCAAATGCTCGGTATTTCAAAATAGGAGCAATTATTTATACGTTCCACATGAGCTCAGACGCGCTAAGGTTAAATATTGCCTCAAGGATTTGAAAATCATGGCGACTCTGGTGGGAAACAAGATAATTGAGTCTGATAAAAAGATGATAGATAAATTAGAGAAGAGAAACTTCGGTAAAATTTTAGAGGATGGAAACTTAGAATTATCTCTAATAGAAGGTCTTTTTTTATTGGAGAACGAAAAGATAGAGATTATAGCAGGAAGAGAAAAAATAAACTTTCTAAGGTTAATAGAATTAGCAAGCAGAGAAGATACCAGTATAAAAATAAAATATCAGGTTTATAAAGATCTCAGGGAAAGAGGCTATATTGTGAAGACAGGATATAAATTTGGATCCCATTTCAGGGTATACGAAAGAGGTGCAGATCCAACCAAAGAACACTCAAAATACCTAGTTCATGTGCTATCTGAAGGAGAGATTCTCCCTTTGCATGATTTTTCTCGCGCGGTTAGACTATCCCATGGAGTGCGAAAGTTTTTAATCCTAGCAGTAGTTGATGATGAGGGAGATATTTCTTACTATAAGTTTGAAAGAATCACTCCCTAGGAGGCATATGATTGCGAATAGATCCTTGGGGCAGCGATGTATTCGACTACGCAAGGCTGAGAGATGATTTTGGAATTGAGCCCTTCGAGCCTTTTGAAAAAAAGATAAAGAATCCTCACCATCTAATGCGGAGAGGAATAGTTTTCGGTCAAAGGGGTTTTAAGATAATTTTAGATGCATTGAACAGCAATAGCGAATTCGTTGTTCTTACCGGAATGATGCCAAGCGGCAGGATGCACATCGGGCATAAAATGGTAGTGGATCAAATCATATGGTATCAAGAGAGAGGAGCAGAGATATGCATCCCAATAGCGGATTTTGAATCCTATGCAACCAGAAATATAAGTTTGAAGGAGGCGGAGAGTATTGCGATACAGGAATACGTCGTTAACTACATTGCTTTGGGTCTGAAACCCAAGAAATGCAGAATATACTTCCAATCAAAGAACGATAGAATGAAAGATTTTGCATTTCTTCTCGCGAGGAAGATAAATCTTTCAGAAATGAGGGCTATTTATGGGTTTTCAGGAGAAACAAACATCTCTCATCTCTGGTCTCCTATAATACAAGTATCTGACATCCTTCATCCTCAGCTTGATGGTCCAAAGCCCACTGTGGTGCCGGTAGGAGTTGATCAGGATCCTCATATAAGATTGACAAGAGACGTTGCTTCTAGATACAAGGATATAAAGTTGATACCTCCTGCTTCCACATATCATAGGTTCATGACCGGTTTAACCGGACAGAAGATGTCCAGCAGCGATCCAAAAAGCGCGATATTTCTTACTGACACCGAAGAAGAAGTGATAAAAAAGATCTGGGAGGCAAAAACAGGTGGAAGAGAGACCACACAAAGACAGAAAGAATTAGGAGGAATTCCTGAAGAGTGCATGATCTATGAGCTATACCTTTATCATTTGGTAGAGGATGACAACAGATTGAGAGAGATCTATGAAGAATGTAAAGCAGGATCAATTCTTTGTGGGGATTGTAAAGACAGAGCATTTAACTTAATAATAGACTTTTTAAACAGACATAAAGAGAGAAGAGAACAGGCAAAAAATAAAGTAGAGGATTATTTAGAATATTACTAATTTTCCAGTAAAAAGGATTGAAAAACAAATTTATTTATATAGATATTGATTCTCAATAATCCCATGTTTACCATAATTACAGGAGCCCAGTTCGGTGACGAAGGAAAGGGAAAGATAGTTGATTATCTCGCAAAGGAATTTGACATTCTCGTAAGGTTTCAAGGAGGAGACAACGCAGGTCACACCGTTGTTGTAGATAAAAAAACATATAGATTGCACCTCATTCCTTCTGGAGTTCTTTACGATAAAAGGCTGTTGATCGGTCCCGGCGTTGTTATGAATCCAGAAACCCTTTTAAGAGAGATATCTGAATTAAAAAAAGCCGGAATAGATATAAACCCAAAAAAACTAGGTGTTGATGCAAAGACCAGCATAATAATGCCTTATCATATGGAATTAGATTCTTTAAGAGAGATGACAAGATCAGATAAAATTGGAACGACGAAGAGAGGAATAGGACTTGCTTACGAAGACAAAGCCTCCCGCGATGAAATTAGGTTCTATGACCTTACAAATGGAAATATTTTTATGGAAAAACTCAGGAAAGTAGCCCCCATTAAAGAAGTAATGATAGAAAGTCTTGGCGGAGACAAAAGCGTGGTTATGAGTGAGAAAAATATTTCCAGGTACATAGAACTGGGTAAATTATTGAGGGATTATATGACAGACGTATCATTCGAGGTCAATAAAGGCTTGAGAGAAGGAAGAAAAATCCTTGCTGAAGGGGCTCAAGGAACATTCTTGGACGTTATCCATGGCACACAGAAGTATGTTACATCATCAAGCACAGTGGCTGGAAGTGCCTGCTCGAATCTAGGAGTCGGTCCTACCAAGGTAGATGAAGTCATAGGGGTGGTAAAAGCCTACATAACAAGGGTGGGAGAAGGGCCTCTTCCAACAGAAATTAAAGATAACCTTGGAGACAAAATAAGAGAGGCGGGAGGTGAGTATGGAACTACGACAGGAAGACCTAGGAGATGTGGATGGCTAGATGGAGTTCTGTTGAGAAAAGCAATATATCTAAACGGCTACACCAGCCTAGCGCTAACTAAATTGGATGTGCTTACCGGTATAGATCCCATAAAGATATGCTTAAACTACGAACTAGATGGAGAGATTCTAATGTACCCCCCGGAGACAACTGAGGATCTTGAAAGATGTGAACCGCTGTATGAGGAACTGCCAGGATGGGAGGAAAATATTGGAGAGATAAAAGATTTCGATAAACTTCCAGAAAATTCTAAAAATTATATCAATAAGATAGAGAAATTATCAGGCGTTCCAATAAAATTCATATCCGTGGGTCCGAGAAGAGATCAAATCATCGATTTAAGATAATGTAAGATTAAAGATGAATTAAAATAAAAAATAGAAAACTAGGATAGGGATGGTGGTACAATTAGAGAATACCCCATAAAGAGAGGATTAACCAAAGACATCAAAGCAAACATTCAAAAGGCGATGAAAGAAATCTTCTCAGAATATGAAGAGAGGGAGGGAAAATACATTACAAAATACGGGGCAATCAAGGAACTAGAGGTATGGACGAATGGAAAAAAACTTTTCGTGGAAACTAATTCAGAGCAAAATGTAGATCCTCTCGTTGCGAGAGAAACCATCAAAAAATTCAACTATTTCTTAGAAAGAGTTACAGGCTACAATGCTAAAAAGAGAAAAGATCTCTTGAAAAAAGAGTTGGAGATGTAGCATCATAGAAAAAATTATCGTATTCCTCCTGAAAAGAACGAAAAGTATATAACTCTATCAAACCTAACCCACTGTAATCCTAAAACAAAATAACCTTTATCTTTCATCCCTTTTTTGAATGGAGGGGAGAGGAGTGGAATTTCCAGTTTGTTCAATATGTGTTAAAAGCGATCTCCTTTGTCCGGGCTGCGAATATAAACTTGAAAAAGGAGAAATTTCTGAGCTTGACGTAGAGATATCCAGGGCGCTTTATGGTATGAAAGACAAGTACAAGACGCTAAGGGATATCTCGTTTAAGAGGTCTATTTGTAAGGATGATTTTGTGGCGATCATAATAAAGGAAGGGAAGGTTGGAGGTCTTATTGGTAAGGGAGGAAAGATAATAAAAACACTATCAAAGAGAATAGGAAAGACTATAAGAGTTATAGAGGACACAAAAGATGAAAAGGTGATCGCTCAGGAGTTGCTGACTCCTGCTCAGGTCCGCGGAATAAACATCGTATTTTTGCCGGATGGAAAAGAAAGGTTTAAGGTAAGAATCTCAAAGGATGATGAAAAGAGACTTCCAGCAGACATGAAGGTGCTTGAAGAAATATTATGCTTGCTGACAGGTAAATATATGGAAATAGTCCCTGAATAGGGGGAAGTTATTTGAAACACCCCATAGAAAGGATAAAGGGATCGAAAAGCAGGTTGCTGGAGAATAAAAAAATTGTTCTATGCGTTACTGGTAGTATAGCAGCAATAGAATCTCCTAAATTAGCAAGAGAGTTAGTAAGACATGGAGCAGATGTTTATAGCGTTATGTCTCCCTCTGCGAGGGAGATAATTCACCCTAATGCCATGGAATTTGCTACGGGTAAAAGGGTGATAACAAAACTCACAGGTCTCGTCGAGCATGTTTCCCTTGCAGGAGATCTTCCTGAAAAAGCAGATCTGATACTGGTAGCACCATGCACAGCAAACACACTTTCAAAAATCGCGAGCGGTATAGATGATACCTCTGTAACGACCGTTGTTTCAACGGCTATTGGATCTTCCATACCTATTCTAATCGCCCCTGCCATGCATGAGTCAATGTATAAACACCCTTCCATACAGGAAAATATAGAAAAAATAAAAAAAATGAATATATACTTGGTTGAGCCCAGAATAGAAGAGGAAAAAGCAAAGATAGCAAACATAACCGACATTGTAGAGAAGGTAATAGAGATCCTTTACAAGGATAAGGATCTCTCAGGAAAGAAGATATTAATTACTGTTGGACCAACGATAGAGCCTGTAGATCCCATCAGGATAATAACGAACAAAAGTTCCGGTTTAATGGGAATATCACTCGCTAAGGCTGCATTGGCAAGAGGTGGAGATGTTACCATAGTATACGGACCTGGAACTGTTAGACCTCCTTTATGCAAGGTAATAAATGTGAATACAACCAGTGAGATGTACGATGCAGTGAAAAAAGAAACAGAATCAAACAAATTTGATATATTCATCGGAGCCGCGGCAGCAGCAGATTTCTGTTGTGAGGGAGAAGAGAGAAAAATAAGCTCTACAAAAGAGAGTTTAGTTGTTAAACTCAAGAGAACCCCCAAAATCGTGGATTATGTGAGGTCTTTTGATAAAAACATATTTTTGGTAGGTTTTAAAGCAGAGTATGATGTCTCGGACGAAGAATTGATAGAAAGAGCATACGAGAGATTAAAATCAGTCGATATGGATATGATAGTAGCAAACGACGTATCCAGAGAAGGTGTAGGCTTTGGTACCCCAACAAATGAGGTTTTCATAATTGACAAAGAGAAGAAGGTGGAGCACATACCTCTGACAAATAAATTAGAAGTGGCACATAGGATACTTGACTCCATTCTCTCTCATCTAAGGTGATTCAATGGAGTCTCTTTCTTACTCACCAGGACATATAACCGGTTTTTTTGTTATATGTGATGAAGACAATGATCCTCTTCACAAAGGATCCATGGGCGCTGGAATCGTTACATCGAAGGGCGTAAAGACCTCAGTTCGAATTAAGGAGAGTGACAAGAGGGAACTGAGTATATTCATAAACAATGTACCTGAGGATTACCCTGTCTCTAAATACGTAGTGGACAAACTTGCCAAAGGTAATCTGAAAATAGAGGTGAGACACGTACTCGATGTTCCAAGAGGTGTTGGATTCGGAACCAGTGGTGCATGCGCCCTAAGTCTCTCCTTGGCACTGAACGATGCATTAGGCTTAGGTTACAGTTATAATTATCTCGCCCAAATAGCCCATAGAGCGGAGATAGCTAACATGAGCGGACTTGGGGACGTTATTGCAGAAACTACTCATGGCTTTGAGATCAGGGTTTCTCCTGGTGCTCCAGCCGTAGGGAAGGTAGACCACATACCTGATGAGCGATACAAGGTTATATGCGCCTGTTTAAGTCCTTTAGATACGAAAAGAATCATTACAGATCCTTTACATAAAGAAAACATAAACAAATTCGGCTTGAAGTCTCTTGAAAACCTAAAAAGGAAAAAAACTGTTGACAAATTCATGGAACTCTCCAGAAATTTCGCCTTTTCGATAGGCTTGATGAGCAAAGAGGTTTTTGAAATAATCAAGAAGATGGAAGAAAATGGCTTCATGGCAAGCATGGCAATGCTCGGCAACACTGTGTTTGTGGTCTCAAGAGACTTAGATGCTATCCCACTCCTAAAGGGATATAATCTTGTGGTGACTAATGTTTCTAGGTACGGAGCCAGATTACTATGATACCAGAAGACCACCCAAGAGCTGAATCCCTTCGTCAGAGAGAAAAATTGGTGGAGGGTATAGAGGAAGGAATAGTTGCAGTCGCTGGTTTAATAGCCCATGGAAGGGGAGAGACCTTTGATTATCTGCTTGGAGAAGTAACAATTCCTCCTGCTAGAAAGGCAATAAGAGTCTCAGCCGCGAAATTAATACTCGCAAAAAAACCTGTCATTTCTGTTAATGGAAATACCGCAGTTCTCGTAACAAAAGAACTGATAGAGCTCTCCAGTATTTTAAACGTTCCTCTGGAAATAAATCTTTTTCATAGGAGTGAGGAGAGGATAGAAAAAATAAGAAAATTACTGGTTGAAAATGGGGCAAATAATATTTTGGCAGATGATACTGCGAGAATACCTGATCTGAGTAGCGAGAGGTCAAGAGTAAGCAAAGAAGGTATTTACTCTTCTGATGTAGTTTTTGTTCCATTAGAAGATGGAGATAGGACAGAAGCTCTAAGAAAGATGAATAAGACGGTAATTGCTGTAGATCTGAATCCTCTATCAAGAACTTCTCGAGCCGCTTCCATAACCATAGTGGATAACATAATCAGAGCTATGCCCTTGCTCATAGAAGATGTGAAGAATTTAAAAAACATGGAGAAATCAAAACTAGAAAGAATTGTAAATGAGTTCGACAACAACAGATGTCTTCAGGAAACACTTAAGTATATAGTTGACAGACTCAAAGAACTCTCAAATAAAAGAATACTGGAGTTCTAACATGAAGAGATCTCACTACGCTAGTGAAGTAAGGCCGGAATTGAGTGAATCAAACGTCTCGGTTACCGGTTGGGTCCACGAGATCAGAGATTTGGGGGGAATTAAGTTCATAGTCCTTAGAGATAGGAGCGGATTCATACAGATAACAGCCCCAAAACAAAGAATAGATAGCAAAATCTTTGAAAAAATAGATGAGCTACATAGAGAAGACCTTATCGGAGTTGAGGGAAAGGTAAGAGCATTTGAAAAAGCTCCTCAGGGAGTAGAGATAATTCCAGAGAAAATCGAGATAATTAGCAGATCAGATACACAACTGCCTTTAGATCCAACAGGGAAGGTTAGCGCTGACATTGACACAAGATTGAACGCAAGAGTAATGGATCTTAGAAGAATAGAGACACAAGCAATTTTCAAGATAAGAGATGAAACACTCGACACGATAAGAAGATTTCTAAGAAAAGAGGGTTTTTTGGAGGTGAATACACCAAAAATAGTTGCTTCAGCAACAGAGGGAGGAACTGAGCTTTTTCCCATATCCTACTTTGAGAGGGAAGCCTTCCTAGTACAAAGTCCTCAACTCTACAAGCAGATGTTGATGGCTACCGGCTTTGATAAGGTCTTCGAGATAGGTCCAATATTCAGAGCAGAAGAACATTCAACCAGAAGGCACCTTAACGAGATTACATCCGTAGATATAGAAGCCGCGTTTTCTGATTATAAAGACGTAATGGATCTGTTAAAAAATCTCCTGATAGAAATTTTTAAAGAAATAAAAAAAAGATGCGGAGACGAATTAGATACTCTAAACAGAGATTTGAACATACCAAAGAAATTTGAGACCCTTACATACTCTGAAGTAATAGATATACTTTCATCCCATGTAGAAGTGCACTGGGGAGAAGACCTGTCAACACCAGCCTTGAAGAAACTTTCTGAATTTTACGAGGAACCCTACTTTATAATTGATTGGCCAACTCAGACAAAACCTTTCTATGCAAAGCAAAAGGAAAATAAAGAACTCACAGAAACATTTGATCTAATGCTAGGAGAAATAGAGCTTGCCTCGGGAGCCACAAGAGTGCATGAGGTAGATCAACTTATAGAGAGAATAAAATCTCAAGGGTTGAATCCTGAGAGTTTCAAGTATTATTTAGATGCTTTTAGATACGGTATGCCGCCTCATGCAGGATGGGGCCTAGGCTTGGAGAGACTCCTCATGAGCATATGTGGTCTAAAGAATATAAGGGAAGCGGTTCTTTTTCCCAGAGACAGGCAAAGGCTTATACCATAGAAAGATAAAACCTCATCCTCATGTACATAATCGTGGTTGGATTAGGGGGAATAGGAAAGAATCTTGTAAGCCTTGCTACAAGAGATAAAAACGATGTCGTCGTGATAGACAAAGATGCCGAGAGATGTAAACAGATAGCCCAAAAATATGATGTTATCTCTATAGTGGGAGATTCTACATCAAAATCGGTTCTGGAAGAGGCAGGAGGATCTAGAGCAGATGCTCTCATAGTTACAACAAGCGATGATGCGGTAAACTTAATGACGGTTTTGGTGGCAAGAGATCTCGGTATAAAGAGTGTTGTATCGGTAGTAAACAAAGAAGAGCACATAAACATGTTCGTAAATGCAGGAGTAAGTATACAAGAGAATCCAGATCTACTTGTAGCTGAGCACCTATATAAGTCAATTCAAAAACCAAGCATAAAGGATTTCATGGAAGTAATGAGTGGTAAGGCTGAGATTCTTTCTATAATAGTTGGAGAAAACTCTGAAATAGCAGGAAAAAACATAGCTGACATACCTTTCGGTGAAGATGTACTCGTAATTGCGATTGAGAGAAACAATGAGCTGATTATTCCAAAAGGAAACACAAAGATAATGGCGGGAGATATAGCATACATATTTGTACCAGAAAATCAGGTCGAAAGGGTTACAGCATTATTCTAAGTGGTCGCTTTGCTTAGCTTGGATCAAAGGATCGTGCTAAGGGATCTTGGAAACGTAATGCTTGTGATAGGATTTGTTTCATTCATCGAGATAATCCCATCAATCGTATTTAAAGAATTTTTCGCGGTAAGGATCTTTTTACTTCTTGGATTAACATCAGTTTCAGTTGGTTATCTTCTAAGATACTTCTTTAAAGGTGCCAAAGAGCCTGAACTAAGACACGCAATGATCATAGCAGCAATTTCCTGGCTAATAGCCCCACTAATAGGCTCAATACCATTTATTCTCATAGAAAAAATGTCTTTTCTAGATTCATTCTTTGAAGGGATGTCGGGCTGGACTGGAACTGGATTGACCATGGTATCCACTCCAGAAAACCTTCACCACAGCATGCAATTCTGGAGAAGTCTCATGCAATGGGTAGGAGGCGTAGGAGTAATTGTACTGATGGTATCGATTATCACTCGTCCTGGAACTGGTTTGTTTAGATTATATAAATCCGAGGCAAGGGAAGAGCGCATATATCCTAGTATAGTATCTACAGTAAGAACCATATGGTGGATATATCTATTACTCACAGGAGTATCATTTGTTTTGCTTTATGTTTCTGGAATGCCTTTCTGGGATAGTTTAAACCATTCTATGACCGGTATTGCGACGGGAGGATTTACCATTAAGAGCAAAAGTTTAGGATCTTACAACAACATTTTGATCGAACTAATGACAGTACCAATAATGATAATGGGTGCGATACCTTTTTTAATTCACTACAAGGTATTGAAGGGCGATATAAAAGCATTTTTAAAAGATATTCAGTGTAAAGCCCTTTTTTCATTAATTATTCTAGGAGTTTTGATCCTTGTAGGAGAAAATTACATTTACTATAAAGATATTTCCCTTTCTCTAAGATACTCAGGATTTCAGTTCATATCAGGTCTTACGTGCACGGGATTTCAAACATTCGATGTGAAAAAGTGGAGCGAGACAAGTCGTCTTTTAATAGGATTGGCTATGATAATAGGGGGGGCAGCAGGCTCTACTGCAGGAGGAATAAAACTTGCAAGAATGGTTATTTTTTATAAAGGAGTCGGATGGTGGTTTAGGAGAGCATCCCTCCCTTTAAGCGCGGTTGTATACTTTACTCTTGGAGATAAAAAACTATCAGACGAAGAACTAAACAGGGAACTTGGGGAGGTAGCACTAATAGCGGTTCTCTGGATAATTTTCTTGTTTCTAGGAATACTTGTACTTCTACATCTTGTACCATCCAATTATACGTTAGGAGACGTATTCTTTGAAGTAGCAAGCGCCCAAGGAAATGTAGGCTTATCCACGGGAATAACAAATCCAAGCATGCCTGCTCTGGCTAAGATAATGCTAATATTTAATATGTGGGTAGGAAGGTTAGAAATTATACCGGTATTGATGTTTTTACGCTCTTTTATAAGGGGAATGGGGCCTGTTTAGATAACGCTCATCTGACAAGTTCTTTGAGTTGATTTAATCCTAAACCCATTCAAAATCAAATTCTTCCACATGCAGAGCATCATTGACCTTCATTGTTATCCTTGCAGTACTTTCCTCAGGAGGCTCGCTTGGATGGTATTCCTTCGCCCTCGTGATTTTTATAATGCATGTTGAACGGGCCTCGTAGAGTTCTTCTTCCAATTTCTTAACATACTCTATTTCTACCTGTTTAAGGTCAGCCCCTGAGTCAGTGCTCCACCACAAGTCGTATCCCCTCACCGCTTTGAGGCTGCTGTCCAGCAAATATCAGAGGAAGATCCTCAGAAAGCTCTTGAACTCTATAAGAAAGCTTTTTGCAAGGCCTTAATGGTTAAATCAGCCGGAAATATCAGCTCAGAGCCGATCTTGCTGCCCTTCCAGATTCCCATCGTTCCGAATTTCGTGAGCACAAAGGAGAATAGAGAGCCTGTGGTTACGGCAGTGGTTTTTGGCTCCCAAGATCGGGTCAGGTTGAGCGTTTCTGGACATACAGCCATACACACAATCGTTATCCAGCCGGATCCTCAATACCCGGTTTTTCAAATTGAGATGCCATTATCTGGAGTCGCTCCTGGAACGTACAATTTACAAGTCAAGGCAACAGAGGGCGTTCAAACAGTCACCGAGAAACTCACCGTTGTTGTTAATCCAAGCAAGAGTAGAAAAGGAGGATGAAGATGAGTAAGGGTTTTTGGAAACCAATTTTCTGTATACTCTTAATTCTTACATATTTGCCGGTTGCAGAGGCACACCTCGGTCCTCCCGGACCTGG
Source organism: Candidatus Hydrothermarchaeota archaeon (assembly GCA_046760505.1). GTDB lineage: Archaea > CAYFZR01 > CAYFZR01 > CAYFZR01 > CAYFZR01 > CAYFZR01. The sequence continues at coordinate 306 of JBHIEG010000024.1, read as the reverse complement.
ACCCCAACCAAAAGTAAAAGAAGTACATGTCTGGGTGGATAAAGTAGTAATCAAGAGCGGTGACGTGTACGATGGCGTCAATAACTTGCGGAATTACTTCTTACAGTTAATGTTAAACATAAAGGTCATGAGAGTAAAGAGAACATCCAATTCATGTCCAATGAGTTCTTTAATTGGCTTGATGTCGAATATGGATTCAAACCAGGCGTTATCGTAACCCTGACGACGTATGGGAAGGAGACCCTGTCTGGGAAATCAATTACATGATATACAACCACACTGAGTGCTCCCCCCGTAATCCAGTGA
>JBHIEG010000023.1:0-28319 GCA_046760505.1 Candidatus Hydrothermarchaeota archaeon | reverse complement strand
AGAGAACGAGAAATTTCCAAGGTGATTTCTCTTCTTGAAAGCAAGTCCAGAGAATGGAGGGTTGCGTTACCGGAAGAGGAGAGAAAGATATCCTGAAAATCACAGAAAATTTGATCAAGAGGCGCTTTAGAACAAAGTTAATAACAGTGTTATATTTGAACACTTTCTTTTATCAAGGTTTTAATGTAGAATTTAAGGTTAAAAAACCAATAAAAACAGTAAATGGTATAGCTATATGGGATGTAAGTGATGTTGAGCGATTTAGAAGAGAGAATTTGGAGTAAAGAATCGCATGAAGGTAAAAAGTTAGGTAAACATATTGAGGAATGCAAAGGATTAAATTTTGAATTTCTAAATTTTTATGATTTGAAGAACTATCAAGAATTTGCTGAACTCCTTTGCTATTACCATGATTTAGGAAAACTTAGAAATGACTGGAGCGTCCATAACGAAAAAAATCCATTTCACTCTCCCCTTTCAACTCTCATTCTTTTTATCATGGGTAGGGAGGAATTGGGGAAGTATCCTCTTCTTCCTTTGTTTATACTTAAACATCACAGTAGTTTAACAAGCATAGAGGATGAGGATGTATATAGGGTTAAAAATGAGGCTATTGTAAGCGAGAAAAAATGGATTGAAAGCGAAATGATAAATTGGAGAAGAAATCTTTACAGATTAGTCTCTAAACTCGATCTAATGTCGAAGATCAACTTTGTTGATGTTTATGGACTTTTCAAATTTGCGGATATTCTATCAGCTAACAACTTAACAAATTACACGATAAAGAAACCGAATAAAAATGTTAAAGACCTAGAAGCATGGCTTAATGAGAAAATCAAGAAAAAAAGACTAAAAATAAGAAGTGATACTCTAAAAACACAGTTAAATCTAAGTAAAATAGATACGAATTTGCTCATCAGAGCCCCCACTGGTTGGGGAAAGACGGCAGCCTCTCTCTCATATGCGATAGGAAATGGCTCAAGGATAATCTATGTTCTGCCCACAATCACTTCAATAAAGAGTTTTTATGATGATCTGTGTCGCTTTTTTGGGAAAGAAAATGTGGGTGAACTTTTTTATTATGCTGATGTAGAGGCCGTAAAAAGAGAGGACAGCGATTTCAGGGAATTAATGTTCTCTTCCTATTTCGTTCAGCCTGTTATCATTACCACACTTGACCAGCTATTGTTGACATTCCTTCAAGTGGGAAAATACTTTATAAAACGCCCCCATTTAAGAAATTCGGTAATTATTCTTGATGAAGTCCATACTTTTTCACCGAATATGCTGTACATTCTTTCTTATTTCCTTGAACGTTTTGCTGAACTTTACAACTTAAAGTTTTGTGTAATGTCAGCAACTTTTCCTTCCAAACTTCTAGAACATTTCACTGGGATATTTGGAGGAAAAGTAGAAAAATTATGGTTAAACGATGAATTCAGAAAGAGAAGAAGAGTAATGTACAAGATTGTTGAGGAAGATTTACAAGAGATTGTTGAGAGCGTTCTTGATATTTTTAGTTCTCAAAAAAACCCATTTAGGATAGCGATAGTATGTAACACCGTAGAAAAATCCCAGAATGTATTTAAGGAACTGCAAAACTTGTTGAGGAATTCAGACGTAAACACAGAGTTACTACACTCACGTTTCATTTATAAGCATCGAAGTGAAAAAGAAGAAAAAATTACCAATTGGATAAGAAACGGAGAGAGTTTTATTTTAGTTGCTACCCAAGTCATAGAGGTCTCTCTCGATGTATCGTTTGATTTTATGGTAACTGAATGTGCTCCTTTAGAATCTCTTGTTCAGAGGTTTGGTAGAGTAAATAGGTATAAAGAGAAAACAGAGAAAATAAATGCGTGGATAACCTTTCCTAACGAGATAAATTCTAATAAAGGATATCCATACGAAAAGGAAGATGTTCGTAGAACTTGGAAATTCCTAAAGCGTTTAGAGAGCGAAAATCTTGAAAATGAACTTCAACTGATAGAAGAATACGATAAAGAAATTTTTCTTTCAGAAGTAAAGCAAAGGAGGATATATAATTTGTTGAGCGACTGGCAAGATAATACTGCCTTCTTATATTCTTGGAGAGTTAGAGATGAATTTGCTCAGAAACTCTTAAAGTTCAGAGATGAATTTACAGTGCTTGGTATTCCAAGTATCTATGAAAAAGAGGTTAGAAAACTATATGATCAAATGAAAAAAGAAACTTACATGGAAAAAAGAAAAATTTTCGCAATGATAAAGGAATATACTGTTCCAATACCAATTTGGATGGTTAAAATACCAGATGAAGGCTTTCCAATAATAGATATTTCCTACGATGAAACATATGGTGTAAGAGGAGGTTTTACTTGAGTCTAATCGCTATTAACATCCTCACCAAATCGCATATCAGCAACTTCTTTTATTCGTGAAATGCTAGGCAAGATGCAACACAAGGGACACATTGGACTTATAACAAAAACTACAAAAATTTTAGAGAGGAGAGAAGAGCATCATGGAAACAAAAAAGATACTCACGGAATTTAGAACAGAAATTGAAAAATTGTATGGCAAGAGATTAAAGAATATCATCCTCTACAGCTCATGGGCAAGGGGTGAGGCGACAGAGGAATCGGACATAGACTTACTTATTGTTCTTGAAGGAAAAGTTGTTCCCGGGAAAGAAATAGACAGAATGATAGATATAATAACAGAAATAAATCTTAAATACGGCGTGCTGATATCAATTTATCCTGTATCTGAGGAAGACTATCATAGAGTTAACAGCCCATTGCTTATAAATGTGCGAAAAGAAGGATTGCCTTCATGAAAGAAATAGAATCACTCATTAAGAGTTTAAAGGAAAAGGACATGTTATGAAAATTACACATCCTAACATAACGTACCTGAATGGTTGGGAGAAAGCCCGATCATATACGTTTCATTTGTTCTGAAAACAAACATACTTGCTAAAAATCTAAAGGCAATTCCAGACTGCTATGGACCTTCAAGTATCTGCTAGCTAAATTTCCCAGTTTTTTATCATCTGTAACAAGGTCTAGACCGTTTTCAATTGCAATGAAAATGTAAGATGCATCGTAAAACGAGATCGATTCTTTTATAGAGATTTCAAGTACATCCTTCATTTTTTCCTTTTCTAGAGCTGCAACTTTAAGTATTTTGGCCATTTCACCAAAAATCTTTAGGAGTTTCAAAGCCTCTTCTTCGGTAAGCAATTCTCTGTACACCGATTTCCATATTGCATTTCCTATCTCATAACAGGTCAGATCCGAAATGAAGCAGTTCTTCAGAATCTCAAGGCTGTTCTCTCTTTCCAAAATATTAAGTAAGGCACTTGCATCGAATAACATCATCTCTCTTCTCTCCCTTCCCTTATGAACTGTATTATGTTCTCTCTGCCAATCTTGGAGAGTATTCTACTCGCTTCTTTCAGCATCTCTTTTATTTCTTCTTCCTCTCTCCTTCTAACTTCCTCTTCCAGAGCCTTTTTTATCACCCTGCTGACATTTATATTGTATCTGTTGATCTTTTCTTTCAGTTCAGCATCAATTTTCGCGGATACCGTCTTGTAAGAACCCATATTCTCACCTAATAGTAATACCATTTTGTAGTATAATATCTTTACTACCTTGAATTAGGAAGTTAAACTTCCTATCATCGAATAACCCAAAAGGTTTAAGGTTTCTCTCTTTGAGAGGGTACATTTTAAAAGAATTGAAGATTAATCTGAGCCTGAACAAAAGAAAAGATATAACTTTTTAAATATATAATTATATCGAAACGATTCCGCGGGAAAAAGGTGTTCGCATGGAGATATCTACAGGCGAAATAGTTGAGATAGTCTTCGGGATAATACTGCTGATATTCGGAGTCAAATTGCTCGTTCCAGTACTCACCGCTATATTCGGTATTCCTTTAATATTCTTGGGCGGAATACTGATCATGGATGGACTGGGACTTCATGCCTTCGCGAAGGTTATCTGGATCACCTGCGGCGTGATAGCGATTCTGATAGGGATTAAACTGACCCTCACAATAATCCTAGCAATATTCGGAATTCCATGCATCATTATAGGCGCATTCATGTTATCTAAGGCGCTTAAAGAATAAATTATGCATGAGCAAAAGCATTTTCAAGTGGAGGTACAACCTGCTTCTTTCTTGACATAACTCCTTCTAGATAGATGGAGTCATTCTCCACCTTTGCATTGAATGCCCTTTCAAATATTTCCTTTTTATCCCCAACGAAGAGAAGCTCGCTTCCTTCTTTCAATATGTTGGTTATCATTAAGGTTACCATGACCAGTCCTTTTTCATTTCTCAGATTCTCCATTTCTTCCAGTATTTCCTTTCTTTTCATTTGAACTTCCTCCTCATCCATGACTTCTATCTGTCCTATTCCGACCCTGTTTCCACTGAAATCAAATTCTTTGAAGTCCGTTACCAGTATTTCTCTAGCACTTTTGCTTGCCAGATCTGCTTTTGCCTTGAACATATCTATTCCAAATTTTTCTATTTCTATTCCAACCATACTTGCTAATTTTTTTGCTATGTCTTTATCTTTTTGAGTGCAGGTAGGTGACTTGAATATAACCGTATCAGAAAGGATTGAAGCAAGCAATATTCCAGCAATATCTTTTTCTAAGTCTATTCCCTCATCAAAGTAGAAATCAGCAATTATTGTGGCAGTGCTTCCTATTGGCTCAGCGTGAAAGAATATAGGATTTGGAGTCTGGATATCTCCAATCTTGTGATGGTCTATGATCTCTAGGATTTCACCCTCATCTATCTTTTCTATTGTCTGGGAGACTTCGTTATGATCTAGGAGAATAAGCTTTTTACCACTTCCATCTTCAAGTATCTCTGGTAGATCTACCTTGAAGTAGTCAAGTACAAATTTGGTCTCTAGGTTTGGCTCTCCCAATCTAGCTGCTTTAACGTTTTTCATTCCCAATTTTTGCTTAAAATGTGCATATGCTATTGCGGAGCATATTGAATCCGTATCTGGACTTTTGTGTCCGATTACATAGATAGTATCATCCATGAAATCACCTCCCTAATAATCTTACCTTCTAATTAAAATTTCTTTTTTCTGATCTTTTTTATATCGAATAATGCGGTATCTGCAACAGCCATTACCGCCATCACCCCTGCCTGCACAGGATCGGTTACAATAAGATCTGCGAGTTCTTTCCCTCCGCCAATTGAATTGAGAGCAATTATAGGAATATCTGTTTCTTCCTTAAGTTTTTTTATTGCATTCTCCAGTTCCCTGTCTAGTACAGCGCATGCGAGTACGAGTATGCTTGCTCTTGGCAGGTCTGAAGTTGAAAAAATAGCCTCTCTGAGTGCATCTCCTATTACGGGTATCGTATCAATGCTTATTCTTTCCCCTCTTATGTTGTGTCTATCTGCCTCCGTTACAGCGCCGAGAACTACCTGACTTATCTGTGCACCCCATCCATATACTAGAACTCTCTTTCCATAAACCTGGTCAAATGACTTTCCCACCCTTATGGATTCCACTGCCTCATTCCTCTCCAATTCTTTAATCATCCATTCAAATTCTCCTTCTATTTCTATCCTTATGGGATAGGCTAAACTTTTATCGAAGTAAATGGTTTTAACGTTCACTTCCTCTATAATATCCATCAAGGATTTTAAAACCTCTACACTTGGTTTACATTTTATAGACAAAGAAACCATTTTTTCACCATTCAGATTGAGATTCAATTATCTTCAGGGAGTTGAAAGCATCGTAGGCGTTATCCATCCTTGATGGTTCACCTGGTCTAGAGCCAAAGCCTCCATCATCGTTCTGACATCTTGCAATAAACATCAGGGTATGTTCTTCCACAAGATCAAGTGAATCTAGCATATTGAGTATCCCGAGGGCATCGTAGGTATATTCAAGCCAGGAAGTATCTTGGGGAAAAGCGCCGAAGCCGCCATCAGGCTTTCTACATTTTAGCACAAACTCAATTACTCTGTTCCTCTCTATTTCAGAGAGAGCATTGAATTCATTCAGAATCAATAAGGCATCATATGTGTATTCTAGCCTTGAAAAACTGTCTTTTGAATAAGAAAAACATCCATCCTTGTTTTTTCTATCTGAAATTAGTTTTAAAATCTTCTCTTTGTTTAAATCCGATTTTTTACCCAGAGAACTACATATCTGAACCGCAAACCTCGTATTCCAAAGGCAAGATCTCCATCCCTTTTTTAATCCATAGCCTCCATCATCATTTTTGTATTTTTCTAGTAGTTCTAATACCTTTTCTTTTCCTTCTAAAGGCATTTCTAAGAGTTCATGGATCTTTATCGCAAAGTATGTATCGATTATATTTTCTTTCCATTCCGGTCTCTTTCCATAGCCTTTTGAATCCTTACAACTGATTACAAAATCAATTATTTCTTTTTTTCTTTTTTCATCCATTTTTTTAGAAGATAAGATCGATAGGGCGTTAAATGTATCTTTGAGGGTGGATTCTCTTTTTGGTCTTCTTCCAAAACCTCCATCTTCGTTTCTACATTTATCTATCCATTTTAAAAGGGCATTTTTATCATACATCTATACTCTTCCAATTATTATAGGAACGCTTATATCTTTCTCATGCATACTGCCGTGTTCTCCTCCACTAAGGGTTTCATGCATGCCGTGGTCAGCGGTAATGATTAAAATACTTCCGGGATATTTCCTTACTATCTCTTTTATTTGGCTGTCTGCATCTTCAAGATCGTTAATAGCCTGATAAGAGTAAGGTCCATACTTATGTGATGTATAATCAACGCTCAGGTGGATGAACATCAGTGAGTAACCGTCCTTAAGTTTCTTTACGGTTAGCACGATGTCATCATCATCTCCCACAAATCCGTCCATGTCCAAATCCTTTACCTCTATGATTTCTGCTCCGTAAGGAAAAGCCTTTTCATAGAGTTTTTCATTTGAAATAGATGCTGATTTAAGTCCTTTTTCCTTTAAGATCTGAAATATCGTTTTCTCTGATTTTCCGTAGAATATAGCCCTGTGACCGTGTTTTGTGTCCGAGGGATAAACAGATCTCGCCTTCACGTAGATTCCGTTTTTTATAAGATACCTGAATGTCGGCAGTTCCTTTACCCTCAATCCATTTTCTAAGGTGTACCATCCCATTCCATCAACAACAATCAATATGACACGTTTTCCATGGTATCTTGATAACATTGTATTTTCTTCAGTTATATTAAGCATTGATTGAATCGTTGGAGATATTATCTTTATGGAGACTTCTTCCGGATTGGATATACATCCAGGTGGGATAGAGAGGATAAATGCAATAAGAATAACATATCTAACTACTTTGACCTGTAGTATGTCTCTCCTCCCCTATCCTCGGAGGTGACCAAACCAAGTTCTATCAACTGATCAAGCACTCCTTTTACGTAAGTTTCATTGAGTCCAAGTCTGTGAGCTACGGTGGATAGAGAGGCTCCCTCAAGCTTTTGGAGGACGACTAAGGTTCTTAGTTGAACCTCTCTTAACCATTCTCTCTTCTCAGGGTATACTATGGTCATTTCTTCAACCTTTTTTTTCAATTCCTCAATTTTTCCATCGAGAGCCTTAATTTCTTCGTATAGTTTCTCTATTTTCACTTTGTTTTCTTCTGAAATTTCCTCAAGCTTATCTAACCTTTCCTCTTTCTTTGGGTAAAATAATGACATTCGTAATCACCGCATGCTAACTTAAGAGGAACTAAAATTATATTTAAAACTTACATAATTTAGATCATGCAACCTTTCATTTGGAATGGAGATTCTCTATTGATCCTGGATCAGTCAAAACTTCCTCTTGAAGAGAAGTGGATTCGATGCAGAGATTTGGAGTGTGTAGCAAGAGCGATTGAAAATCTTAAGGTAAGGGGTGCCCCGGCAATTGGTATTTCGGCAGGGTACGCGCTAGCTATATCCGCAATAAAAAGCAGCGCAAAGGACCCTGAAATTTTTCGCGAAGAAATTAATAAAGCAGCGGAAAGATTGAAAATAACACGTCCTACCGCAGTAAACCTCTTCTGGGCAATCGATCGTATTCTGGATCTAATATATAAGTACGATGATGTAACTTTACTCAGGGAAAAAATAGTTGAAGAAGCGAATAAAATCATGGAAGAAGATATGGAGGCAAATAAAAAAATAGGTGAATTCGGATACGAGTTTTTAAAAGATAAAAAATCAGTCCTAACTCACTGCAATGCAGGAGGTCTGGCAACCTCTGGATACGGAACTGCTCTGGCCCCTATAAAAACATGCTGGGCAAGAGGTCATAGGATTGGGGTGTTTGTAACTGAGACGAGACCGCTTCTCCAGGGGGCAAGGCTAACCGCATACGAACTTAAGAAAGAAAATATTCCTGTCACTCTCATTACAGACAATATGGTGGCACACTTAATGGCAAATGAAATGCTGGATGCTGTTCTGGTGGGAGCAGACAGAATATTGAGGACAGGCCATGTGGTAAATAAGATTGGAACCTATGGAATAGCGATCCTTGCAGAAAAGCACCGGATACCCTTTTATGTTGCAGCTCCGTCTTCCACCTTCGATCTCAAAAAAGGCGTGGAGGAGGTAATCATCGAAGAAAGAGACCCTGAAGAAGTAACCCATATAGGGGAAAAAAGAATCGCCCCAGAGGGAATTGAGGTATTTAATCCCGCTTTCGATATAACTCCGCCGAATATGATAGATGCAATATTCACAGAGAAGGGAGTACTGAGACCTCCTTATGAAGAATCAATTTTGTCCATCATCTGATTTTAGAATTTCTACCTTAAAAATTTCTAAATCTTTGAAAAAAATTCGATCCAAAAATAAAAAATCCATTAGAGCGCAAATTTTGTCAGCAAACCAGAGAACCATGGATTCCTTGTTGAGTGGAGGGCTCAAGCATAGAGGAAACATATGAGACCTTATCATATTGACAACATTTTCTTTTTCTCCTATCTCTTTTGCTATCCTTGCGCTGGATCTGTGGTGACAGAACCCACAGCTGTACAAGGATATGGGATCAATCTCGCATATTTTACAACCTTTTACGGTAAAGCCTACATCGTGCAGTAGACCGGCTCTTGCAAGATCCCTTACGTTTAGTTTCAGTTTTTTTCCGATTAAATAACAAGTCCTAGAAACAGATAGGGAGTGATCAAGCATTGACCTTCTGTAACTTCTTTTGCGAATTCTTAAAACATCTGTGATTGCATGACTAGGTAATTCGTTTAACCTTTTAAGTTCAGAGAGATTAAATAGATCCTTTACCAGTTCTCTGTAGCGATATACCATATTTGGGAATTACCCAATTTTTTATAAAAATTTACCTGCTGAGATCAGATTTGTTCACATGATGCTTAAATATTTGGAAATCATAGAGAATTACGAAGTGGTAACATGGAGGAAGGGTTACCAAACTTAGAGGAGGAACTGAATCTCATATTAACCTACAATATTGATGGTCTCAATGAATGGTATCTGAACAACAAGGACTTTGTCGAATACGTTTGGACCCTGAGAGAGATAGACAAACCATTTCCCATGGGCATTACCGAGTTGAATGATTCAATTCCAAAGGTCTTTGAGCAGTTTGGAATCGAATCTACCGGGAAGAGAAAATGGCAAGTACTCATATCTAAGTTGTTTTCCTTCTTCAAGAAAACGCTTCACAGATTAACATCAGAAAACCTGCCAAAGAAAGAAATTGATCATTTTGTATACAAGCATTTATTGAAGGAGATAAAAGACCAGGAAATACTGGAGAAGGACGAGATAGATACATTGCTAAGAGCGATAGCGGTTCTAATAACTTATAGGCATGAACTGGATGAAGAAACTCTTTTGCAGTCCTTGGAATTGTTAGAAAATGAAATAAAAAGAGATTTAGGTCTTGTGGTTGGGAGCACGATCACCGCTTTGGGCGCCCAGGTGATGTCCTTTAGCAAAAAATTGGAAACAGATTTGAATTACGTAGCCGAGGATTTCATTGAGAAAGTAAACAGCGGTAAATACAACAGAATCCTGTCCACCATAGCCACGAACGTGGTGCATTTGAAGATGTCTCCAAAGGATGTGCTAGATGTAGTACAGATAGCAAGCATTCTCTCCAAAGGACTAGGAAAATTCCATAAAAAAGCGGAAGAGGCTATTTTATCTAGGATAAATTTGGCACTCGAACCTTCTCACTATTTTGAGCCTGAGTTCCTGAGCCCAAAAGAGAAAAAGGCATCTGAAGAGGCATTAAGAAGTCTAAAGAATCTTGCCAAGATAAAGAGAGAAGCAGAGATTTTGGTACAGCGGACCTTAGAATCTGAAACAGAAAAGAGGATAGAAGAGGTAAAAGAAGAAATACAGAGGTTAATAGATGATTATTCAAAGGGAAAAATACCCTCTAAACTCTACAAAGAGTATATAAATGCGTACGAAAAAGAGTTAGAGTTACTCATGTCTATGTTGAAGTAGCGAGGTGATGTTGTGGAATATGAAGTTCTTTACAGACCGTCTTTCTCTCTTTTGAAGATAAAACTCAATAAGGGAGAAAGCATAACTGCCGAGGCAGGCGCTATGGTGCACATGACCCCAACGATAGAGATAGAAACCCATATGCGCGGTGGAGGAGGTTTAGGTGGGCTTTTGAAAAGTCTGAAAACCTCATTTTTGGGAGGAGAATCTTTCTGGACAAATACTTTTCATGCGAGGGAAAATGGTGAAATTGCGCTTACTGGACCACACATTGGAGATATAGAGGCCATAGAATTAAATAATGAGGGACTGATAATACAGAGCGGTAGTTACATAGCAAACACTCCTGGAATCGATATAGACACATCATGGCAGGGCTGGAAGGGCTTTCTTGGAGAAAGCGACATAATAATGCTTAGAGCGAGTGGTACAGGAATAGTCTGGGTTTCTTCCTTTGGAGGGATAGAGAAGAAGGAGTTAAAACCTGGAGAAAAACTCATCGTGGATACGGGACATGTGGTGGCATTCAGCGACACAATGAACTACACGGTAAGGAGAGTTGGAGGTTTGAAGTCTACAGTGCTAAGCGGAGAAGGACTCGTCTTTGAGTTCACAGGTCCAGGTCAGATACAATTGCAGACAAGACAACTTCCTGAGTTTGCGAGGTCTCTGATTCCATTTCTTCCAATAGGAAAAGACTAAGTGAAGGAGCAACCTCCTTCTTTTTTAAGATATGTCTTCCTAATTATTTACCCCATTTCCTTGCTGCATTAACCAAGGCATGAACATGCTCGAAAGGAGTGTTAGCATGCAGTCCACAACTCGTAGATACAATATATCCTCTCCTGCCCACTTTCTCAATATTTTCCTTCACTTCCTCCTGAATTTTTTCTGTTGGTCCATTAAAAACCGTATCAACCGACACATTACCAAATATTGCTACCTTTTCCCCAACTTTCTCCTTTGCATATCCAAGATCTACTGTTTCGTCTAAGCTCAGGCAATTTGCTTTTGTTTTCACAAGGCTATCAAGTATTGGAGTAGTATTTCCACATATATGGATGATAATCTCTCCTCCGTATTTTCTCAACTCCTTGCATACCTTTTTTTCATAGGGAAAGGCGAATTCTTCGTAGTGTTTGGGGGATATCACTTGGCTGGCTGCAGAAGGGTCTTCCATCATTATCCCATGGGTCCCCACATCAATCTGTTTTTTTCCAACCTCTATCGCATATTCTGTCATGAATGCGAGCAGTCTTTTCGCATCCCTTGGATTTACAAATAGGTCAAGCAGAAATTTTTCCATACCCCTCATCCATTCTGCCGAATAATGGAACGGGGCCTGAACCTTACTGCATATGTATACCTCGTTTTTCGTCAGATCTATTAAGTTGATCAATGGCTCCATTCTCTCCTTTTTGTCCATATCAGGTATTTCAAGGGAGTCTAAATCGCTATAATCCTTCAAAACAGGTTCTATTATAGAAGGACCTCCTTCCAAAGGTATTTTTATCTTTGAGCCCATTTCATGAGTTAGAACAACAAAACCCTCTTCAATTCTCATACTTTTTTTTTCCTCTTCTGTGACTCCCTGTATGGGCTGATGATTGAATATCCAGTCGTAACCATATTTTTTCAGGGAAGCAATTTGACCTTTCACGTAGAGATGGTTATCTGTCACGTACTCCCATGGCTTAACTCCCAAAACCTTTGAGGCGTGTGGAACGTTAACCATTGGAGCCACTGGAATAAGATCTGGCTCTTCTAAACGTATAGATGCTTCAAATCTTTCTCTTGAATTCATACAGATAAAACTGGTTTTGGTCAATAAAATATATATCCTCTCCTCAAAGATACATCTACATTATGTACTACGAGGTTTTGGAACCGAGGTTTGGGTGGGAAGAAATTGGAGGGCTTCAAAAGGTTAAAGAAAGGCTTGAGGAAATGGTTTCCCTGCCTTTGAAGTATCACAATTCCTTTGAAAAAGCAAACCTAAAACCACCAGCGGGTATATTGCTTTGGGGCCCTCCTGGGGGCGGAAAGAGCATGCTTGCTGAAGCATCTGCCTATGAGGCGAATGCAAGTTATATAACTGTAAAGGGGATAGAGGTAATAAGCGAACCTCACGTAATAAAAGAGATGTTTGAAGAAGCAGTGAGACTAAAGCCCTGCGTTGTTTTTATTAATGAAATCGATTCTTTAGCCCCAAGAAGAGAAGAAATGTCTCTATGGACCTCTGGAATTACGAGAGATGCACCAATGCGTTTTGCCACTCCGGAGGCGACCAGAATTATAAATCAGGCGCTTGATAGTGTGAGCAATGAGAGAGAAGTGGTCACAATAGGAGCCACATATAGACCAGACATACTGGACCCTGTAATATTGAGAAATGGAAGACTTGAGAGGAAAATATATGTGCCCGCGCCAGATTTTAACGATAGACTGGAAATCCTGAGAATGCAAACAAGAAAAATGCCTGTTGATATCGAAGTTGATTTGGGAAAACTTGCTAAAATGACCGAATATTACGTGGGTGCAGACATCGTGGCTCTTTGCAGAGAAGCCGCATTGATTGCCATAAAAGAAGGCAAAGAGAAATTTGAAAAGATAAAAATGGAGCATTTCTTAAAGGCTTTCGAAAGAATCAATCCACCCTTAACAAAGGAGGAATTGAACAAGTACGAAGAAGTTCTAGGGGAAGAGTGTCCCCACAGATATCAGTACTAGGTGATCCCTTGATTTTAAAGGTTGCCCCCCTAATTGGACTCCGCCATGCTCAAGTTTTTACCCCTTATACGTATGAAGAAATTCTTTCGGATGGAGAAAAGGCTGCTCATGCATTAAAAAAGGCCTACGATTTTTATAAACCCGATCTTAGTCTATCCTATTTCGATCCGGATTTATTCAGAAATTGCTTCGAGGAAGGATTCGTATATCATGATAGAATTCAGGAGTTGATAAAATGCAATGAAATACTGTGTAACGCTCTGGACGTGCCAGTTGTAGGGATAATTACCGCTCCATTTACTCTCTGCTACGAGAAGTTTGGAACAGATTTTTTACTAAAAATTAAGGAAGACATCGATCAGGCTAAAAGTATTCTAGAAGAAGCGGCAAAGACAGTTATTGAACTATCTGAATTTATTGAAACTTCATTTTATTTCGTAGGAGATCCATGCGCATCTCAAGACCTTATCTCACCAGAAAATTTCTTTGAACTTGCATTTCCGTATCAAAACATGGTTTTAAATAAGTTAAAAGGTGAAAGAATACTGCACATTTGTGGAGACTTAAAAGTTTCCTTAGAGGAAAGTATAGCCGAGATATTAAGTTTGGAGGCAGATATAGAGAAAATTGATACGGAAAAAATTCTTATGGGTGGCATAAATTCAAAAGAAATCTACAAAGAAAAAACTGAAGAAATAGAAAGAAAAATAGAGTCTTTGGCTGAGTCAAACAAAAAAATTATTTTGAGCTGCGAAGGATTGATAGAAGATACTCCCAAGGAAAAAATAAGGGAGATAATCGAGATTGGAAAGAAGTACTCTCTCTAGAAGTATTTTATAGCACAATTATGTTATAGATACTGGAATACTCTCGTTGAATACGATAGTACTTTTTAGATGAAACTTCTCGTCTATCGGGAGTGAAACTTTCGTGTTTATCTTTATTGGAACGTTTACAGGTATATTCGCTTCCACAGGTATACTAATTTTATAACTTCCGAATGGAGTGTTGAGCGGGACTTCCACCGTTGTTTTTACAGGTACGGTAGCATTTAAGATAAAAGTTTCGTTGATCTTCAAATCTACTTTTTTCTTGATAGGAATCTCCAGATCTATTTCTATTGGTTTTTCTATCCTTACAGAAATTTTCTTTAGTTTGAAAAAAGCGTAAACGTCTATCAATAGAAGAGCAATCACAATGAGATAAAGAAATAAAATTGATAGGATGAGCCTTTTCTCTTTCATCTAATCATCTCCTTTTGAACTACTTTGAATCCATGATTTTTCCCTAAAAAATCAGATATCAGCCTTTCTAATTCAAAATACTCTTTTTTTTCTGGATTTATCCAGTAAATAATGATTTCATTCCATAATTTTTCAATATAAGCGCAAAATCTTCCATTTTTCTTAACTACTATGGTTGGACAGTGGAATTCTATTCGGTAATCGCTATTCTTTCTCATGTACTCGATAAGATTTGGGATGAACATGAAGAAACTCTATCTAAACCAATAAATACCCTTGCCCCCAAAAATGATAACATGATTGAAATCGATGGATCCTTTGGAGAAGGCGGAGGTCAGATCCTGAGGACATCGCTTGCACTTGGGGCGGTAACAAAAAAACCCTTCAAGATTTATAATATTCGCTCTAAACGTCCGAATCCGGGTTTAGCAGCCCAGCACCTGCATGCAATAAAGTCTGTTGCTAGTATATGTGATGCAAAAGTGACTGGCTTAAAAATAGGATCGCAAGAAATAACTTTTGAACCTGGAAAGATAAAAGGAGGAGATATGGTAATAGATGTTGGGACTGCGGGAAGCGTTACCTTAATTTTACAAGCACTGTTGCCTGTTCTTTCATTTGCAGAAGAAGAATCAAGCATTAAACTCATAGGAGGAACGGACGTTCAGTGGTCTCCACCCATAGATTATTTCAAAAACGTAACGCTTAGCGCTCTCTCATTGATGGGAATCCGCTGCAAAGTAGAACTGGTAAGAAGAGGTCACTATCCAAAGGGAGGAGGGATTGTAAATGCCTATATAGAGCCATGCAGCGGGTTAAAAAAAATTGAAGCCTTAGGAAATGAATTCAATAAAATCAAGGGCATATCATACTGTACAAAATTGCCCAGGCACGTCTCCGATAGACAGGCTAATTCTGCAGAGAAATTTCTGAGAGATCATGGAATTTCATGCGAAATAGAAAGAGAATTTTCTAGTTCAAGAGATCCCGGTGTCTCGCCAGGCAGCGGGATTGTATTATGGGTTGACTCAAAAAAAGTTTTCTTAGGAGCAAGTTGTTTGGGAAAAAAAGGCGTACCTGCAGAAAAAATAGGCATTGAAGCCTCGAAGAAAATTTTTGATATGGTAAAATCAAATCCTGGAACAGACCCTCATCTAGCAGATCAAATAATTCCATACATGGCTTTGGCAGAGGGAAGATCGAAGATAAGTACTTCTATGTTTTCAAAACATGCCTTGACGAATATCTATATTACAGAGAAGTTTTTGAACTGTAAATTCGAGGTTGGGGGCGGGTTGGATAGATTCTCTACCATAGAGGTGGACGGTGTAGGTCTTGAATGATATCTATTATCTATATGTTTTTTTATTGTTGACGCTGATAATCGTTTTTCAGACATATCTCATACTCAAAATAAGAGATCTGGAAGTTGAAATGAAGAAAATAACAGGGGAAGAGGAAAAAATGTTTAGGGAAGATTTACCCAGTCTTCTGGAGGAGATTGAGAGAGATGCTGAAGAAATACATACTCTTTACTTAAAAGGTCAGATATCTGATTCTGAATACAAGACCGCTCACAGAGAACTTTTAGATCTTCTGGAAAAGGTGAAAGAAAGATATAGATATAAAAAATAACTTAAATGCTCTGCAGAATTTTTTTAACCAAATATTCTATATTTGTGCCATCTCTTGCGCTAATCGGAAGGAAACCATTGATTTTTTCATCAAAGATATCGCATTTGTTTGCAATTTTTAGAATTTTAAGGTCGAATTTACTAGTTATTTCTTCCAAAAGATTTAATTGCTCCTCTAAAGTATATCCACAAGTCTCTGTAGGATCTATCATGAATACAATTAAGTCTGCCAAGTGTTTCAGGGCTATTATTGCCTGAATTTCAATTTTGTTGCGCTTCTCCATGGACCTGTCTAACAGGCCCGGCGTATCTATTATCTGAATCCTCTCGCCATCTTTTTTAATGAGACCTACCATTATGCCCTTCGTTGTGAAAGGATAAGTCTTTATCTCAGGTCTTGCTGTGCTAATTGAGCGAATCAGGGTGGATTTTCCCACATTCGGAGGTCCTGCCACCACCACGGTTGGAATGGTGAGATCTATCTGGGGAATTTTCCTTAGTTTTCTCGTGCTTTCGATGAGAAAATCTATTTCTTCTGAAATCCGTCTCATTACAGAAGAATACCTGCCAAAAGCACTTCTCTTCACCGTTGAAGGATCCTTATCTCTAATTTCTCTAATAGACTGTCTTTCAATAGACTCTATTGTCTTTTTTGCCCAGTTTAGTGCACCAAGGGATTTCTTCAGTTTGTTCTTGTCGACCAATGCATCAAGAAGTTCTAAGTAAAAAATTGGCACCTCATCGATATTTGGATAGGAATCTATGATGTATGAAAGATTATCCTTCAATATCTGACTAGCCTTTTTTATCTTTTGCATTTCCTTCTCTTTTTTAGCCAATTTTCTCTTCCTTTTCCTTGGAACCGTAACTTTCGAAGCCTTTTTAAATGCTTTGTCTATCATTTCATCAGCTGTCATCACGTTTGGCAAAGATTGGAACATGTATAATGATTATCAATTCTCGGTTAAATACCCAACCATAAAACATATCTATAATAAATAATCATTTATTTTAGAAACTATTTTTCAACGGAGGGCAAAAAATATGTCAGTTGAGCTGACCTCTGTTCAAAGAGAGATTTTGCTAGCATTAATAGACCTTTACCGGAGGAAGAAGAGTGCATCGGTAAAGGGGAAAGATATAGCCAGTTTGACGGACAAAAATCCAGGTACAATCAGGAATCAGATGCAGTCCCTGAGGGCATTAGGCTTGGTAGAAGGCGTTCCCGGACCTAAAGGTGGATACAGACCCACCAGCAAAGCATATGATGCTTTAAATATTTGTCTAATTGAAAAAGAGGTGCCAGTTCCTATATCTGTTGAAGGCATACCATTCCCAAACATAACCGTAACTGAGATAGATCTAACCGGAGTTCCCCATCCTGAAGAATGCAAGGCTGAAGTTTATCTCATCGGGGACATAAAAACCATCCACATAGGCGAAAGAATAACTATCGGACCTACTCCTGCCAACAAAATGAGAATCCATGGCACAGTAATTGGTAGAGACGATACGGAAAACTCCCTCCTCATAGACATCGAGTGGATATCTAGCATACCCACTGTAAAGGTGGAAGAACTAATGGAGAAGGAAGCAGTAACATTAACCACAACTGATTCGATAGAATACGCCATCAATTCCTTCATTAAAACCAAAGCGCATGTATTACCCGTAATAGAGGACAAAAAAATTAAAGGCATCGTTAGAATTGAAGAGGCATTTGAAAAATTTGGCGAGAAATATGAGACGATAGAGAAAATACTAAAGCCTGTGGTGCCTATTGTATATCAGGAAACATTACTGCCAGATGCTATGACTGTTTTATTTAAACAGAAAACTGATTGTCTATTCGTATTGGATGAAAATGATAATTTTAAAGGATTAATTGGTCTTTGGGATCTCCTAAAAGTTATTGTTAGTGAATGATTCCTTCTCCTTTATTATTTAAATTTATTCCATATTTTTCTAAGTGTATACTTCTATCTATCTTTGACTCATTTTAGATAATAAGGCGAAAATTTATGGTTCTCTCTTTTGGGAGGATACAATCGAATTTTCTACTTTCTGATTTATTTTTCATCATCACAAATTAATTAACAGAACCCAAAGTCGAAACGTATATATATGTAGTCTCTTTTGAAGGTTTATCACAGGTGGAATCATGAAGAGGATGTTACTTATCATCATTTTTATAATCTCATCTTTAGGCATCTCTCAAGCAAAGCCTAAATATGCGGAAGAAACAGGCAGAGACTGCACTTTCTGCCACGATGTGGCCCCACCCGCCTTGAATGATCTTGGCATGTATTATGCACAGCATCATACATTTGCTGGCTATCATCCACCAGAAAAAACAATCGAGGAAAAGCCTGAAGAACCAAATGTTGGCGTCAAACTACACCAATGGGACATGGGTATAATTGCCTTTGCAACGCTTTTCGTGTTGCTCTCTATAATATTCGCACTGAAACTGTAAGGTGATTGAATGGAAAGATCCGTTCTCTCTCTTTCATTCGTGATTACATTAACCATACTATCTGGATTGATAATTCTGACGTCTCTCCTTATTCTTGGCATGATTATATTCGGACCTGAAAAACTTGGAGGAAATGTCCTCAAAGCCATCTTTGGAGAAAAGATTGATGTTATTGGCTTCTTAATTGGACTATGCAGTCTTTTCCTAGCTATGATCTTTGCACTGCTGAGAAGAAAATTTATGCCTATTGAAGAAATTTCGGTGGGTTAAAATGCCTTTGATTAAACCGGAGGAAAGGATACTTCAGTGGATCGACGAAAGAACAGGCGCTATAGATGTATTTGAACTACTAAAAAGCATACTCGATAGACCTGTACCGAGGCAGGCAATGAATCCTGCCTACTGCTTGGGAGGGATAGCATTCTTTGCTTTTTTAGTAGATGCATTCACAGGAATTTTCCTTGCGTTCTATTACGTGCCCTCTGCAGAAATGGCATATGAGAGCGTAAAGTTCATCTCAACGGAGGTTTATCTCGGAAGCTTCATGCGAAGTCTTCATCACTGGGCTGCTCACCTAATGATCGCTGCGGTTTATCTCCATATGTTTAGAGTTTATCTGGTAGGAGCGTATCAAAAGCCAAGGGAACTGAATTGGATGATAGGATTGCTGCTTCTGTTCTGTACCCTCGGTCTGGGTTTCTCAGGATACATGCTTCCTTGGGATCAGGTTTCTTACTGGGCTAGCACCATAGGGCTCCAGTTGGTAGCCTCTGTACCGGTAATTGGACCTGTGTTTCAGAAATTACTTCTTGGAGGAGCTGAAATTGGTGGCGGAACCCTAGCAAGATTTTATACCCTACACATCCTAGTACTTCCCGCTATCCTAATGGGTTTATGCGTGATACACTTCATATTGGTGAGAAACCAAGGCATTAAAGAACCTCTATGAGGAATGAAAATGAAGATAGATGAAGTAAAAAGAAGATTGGAAAAAAAGGAAGAAAGACACGCGATACTCTTTAAAGACGAGGTCTTCAGATATCCAGCAGTCATGCTCTTGGTATTCGCAGCCTTGTGTTTCCTAGCCGCATTTCTCCAGTTGCCTGTTCATCCACCGTTTGATCCTTTCAAGATGCCGCCCTCAAATTATCCGGATTGGTACTTCTTCCCGGTTTTTGGCTTTCTCAAGACATGGACTTGGCCAATAGGTCCTATACCGGCTAAGTTAATCGGTGGAATCATAGGCCCGGCACTATTCATTCTATTGTTATTTCTGCTCCCATTTATAGACAGAAAAGAAGCATATTACCCTTGGGAAAGACCTTTCTGGACTATAATCGGTGTCCTAACAATAATAGCCATGATAGGTCTTAGTGTATACGCAGTAGTGCATCATTAAGGTGATAGAATGGATGTTGAGTTAAAATACAGGTTGAAAGAAATATTTGGGGATAGGGTAAGATTTGACGAGGACGAGAGACTCCTCTACTCACATGATGTAGGCATGCTTCCTGATTTGGTTTCAGTTTTTATGCTATCAACATTTCCTGATGCGGTGGTACTTCCAGAAAATAATGAAGAACTCATAAAGCTTGTTAATTTGGCTAACGAATTCAGAATGCCTTTGATACCCAGAGGATCAGCATCTGGAGGATACGGAGGCGCCTTACCAGTGTACGGAGGAATAGTGGTCGATCTTTCGAGGATGGGTAAAATAATCGAGATAAATAAAGATGAAAAGACCGCTACGGTAGAGCCAGGCGTAATTTGGTGGAATCTTGAGAAGGAACTAAACAAAAAAGGATTACAGCTCAAGAATTATCCATCCAGCGCTCCATCTGCTACTGTAGCGGGCTGGATTGCCCAGGGAGGCACGGGAATCGGCAGTCTAGCCCATGGAGGGGCATGCGATGTGGTAAGAGAGGCAGAGGTAGTAACTCCCAATGGACAGGTAATGACGTTCAAGGGCAATGATCTAGACCTTGTGTGCGACTGTGAGGGAATAACCGGATTCATAACAAAGTTGAAGATTGAGGTAAAGGACAAGGAGGAAATCGTTCCAGTAACCGTATTGTTCAAAAATGCAGCAACCCTAAATAGAGCAATAAATCAAATTGTAAGGGAAGTGAAACCATTTACAATAGGTTTTGGCACTCCAGGATTCACTAAACTGAAGCAGGAGGCTACCGGGCATAAAGTTCTACCAGAAGACAAGTACTATGCATTGATCGCTTATTACGAATCTGACTACAACAATTCTAAGGAAAAACTCGTGGACATAATATATTCAAACGCTGGAGAAATAGTTAGCGGTGAAATCTCGAAAGAAGAATGGGAAGAGAGATTTTATCCAATGAGATTAAAAAGGCTCGGTCCGAGTATAATACCTAGCGAGGCCTTAGTCCCATTGGAGAGACTGGGTGAGGCGCTCGAGGCAATCGAAAAAGAGACAAAGGGCATGTATATAGGTGCGGAGGGACAGGTAATCAGCGAGAGAGAAGCAGCTATTCTAGCATTCTTCCTTGATGACGAACGCTCTTTCTTGAGATTCACTTTTGGTTGGAACAACGCATTTAAAATTATCGATGTAGCAAAGAAGTTCGGCGGAAGAATATACTCTACTGGAATATGGTTTTCAGGTGAATCCGAGAGTTTCTTCGGAAAGGAAAGATACGAAAAGATAAAGAGATTCAAAAAGGAAGTGGATCCAAATGACATCATGAATCCAGGGAAGATATTTTCGCCGAAGATAAAAACTTTCCCAATAATGCCTGTTTCTCTTGCAATTAAATTATCAAAACCCTTTATGAGCATCGGAAGCAAAATATTTAAATACAAAAGACCTAAGAGCCAATAGGAGGTTTTTTATGGTAGACTGGAGAGTAAAGTTAACCGACGAAATGTCATGGGAAACTTTCAGTTGTGCACAATGCGGTTATTGTATACCTGTTTGCTGCATGTATGATTTAAACAAATGGGAATCTTCAACGCCAAGAGGAAAGTTATTTTTCTTGAAGAATGTTTTAAAAAACAGAGCAAGATTTGACCAAAACATGACTGAAAGAATATACCAGTGCACAACATGCGGGTACTGCCACGAGGTTTGTCAGGTTAACATACCCACGGTAGAACTCTGGGAAGAGATACGCTCTGAACTGGTTCGACTTGAATTAGGACCTATGCCGAATCATGTTAGGATAAAAAAGGCTACGCAAGCAAAACACAATCCATACAATGAAGAACCCTCTCAAAGAGGAGCCTGGATTCCTGAAGATATAAACATAAAAGAGAATTCTCCAATTTTATACTTCGCTGGATGCACAGCGGCTTACAGAATGCTTGATCTTGCAAAAAGCAGCGTAAAAATATTGAATGCCGCTGGAATAAATTTTGATTTTCTCGGTCCAAATGAGTGGTGCTGTGGCTCTCCGTTTCTCAGAACTGGTCAACTTGACATAGCATATGATTTAATCACCCACAACATAAGCGAGTTCAAAAATAGAGGTACAGAAACTGTTTTGGCA
Source organism: Candidatus Hydrothermarchaeota archaeon (assembly GCA_046760505.1). GTDB lineage: Archaea > CAYFZR01 > CAYFZR01 > CAYFZR01 > CAYFZR01 > CAYFZR01. The sequence goes on along the minus strand of JBHIEG010000023.1, from coordinate 6,220 downwards.
GCTTGTGCAGGTTGTTTTCGTACGCTTCACATAGACTACCCCAAGTGGGCTGATTCTTTAGGACTAGATTTTGATGTAGAGGTCAAACATATCTCTCAATACATATATGAGCTCCTAAACGAAGGCAGAATCGATTTGAAGAAGAACATGGAAATGAGAGTAACTTATCATGATCCATGTCATCTAGGTAGGCACGTAGGAATATATGAGGAGCCAAGGAAGATATTGGAGTCCATACCTGAGTTGGAGTTAGTAGAAATGGAAAATATAAAAGAACTAGCGAGATGCTGCGGCGCAGGAGGGGGATTCAGGGCTCAATTTGCTGATGATGCAATTACCCTTGCAGAAATAAGAGCAAATGAGGCAATTTCTACTGGTGCAGAGTTGATAGCGAGTTGCTGCCCTTTCTGTAGATTAAATCTCTCTGATGGTGTAAAAAAGGCTAACGCACAAATCAAGGTGAGAGACGTATCAGAATTGGTTCTTCAGTCGATGGGCATATAAAGAGGAATAAATTTGGAAGGTAAAACCTATTACACGATAGACCTAATGACTAAACTCCTCGGTCTTCTCATAGTAACGGTTGGAATTGAGTTTATTACGAGAAGAGAATTCTCGATGGCCCTGTTTTTCATAAGTGCAGGAACTCTTTTAACGTTGCTCCCAGTTTACATAAAGGCTAGAAAGACAGATTCATCTAAAGTTTCTCAGAAATGATTTGAGTACATTGATCTTCTTTATTTTCGCTTTTTTAGAAAATTTCAACTCTTCTCTCGGACATAGAACCTCTTTATTGGCTTCCTCTAATTTAGACTTTAACTCCGATAGTTTATTCTCTCTTTTTTCACCGTCAAACTTCAGTGCGTTATCTATTTCGTAAAGGATATTTCTCGAGAGCAATATCCTTTCTTCAATTTCAAGGGCTTCCTCCTGATTTATAACATTTTTTTCCATCTTAATCCTGTTTAATCTGATTGCGCTTTCGTATGTACTCTTAACTATATCTTCCTTCTTGAGCCATTTGGTTTCATAATTCAGTGTATGCTTCCAGCTAGGATTCAGCAGAGCCCTTCTGTGATCCTCAAGAGATCTTAAAAATAGTTTGTATCCAAATTTAGCCGGGTTTTCATATGCAAGGCTTCCCGGATCCAAAAATGGCGCTAAGGGAGAAATAAATGGTCTTACGCTTCTGTAACTATCTAATTCTATTAAATGCGCACAGTATTCAACCGTTTCGTAGACAGAATCCATTGTTTGACCAGGAATGCCTATCATGAAAAAGACATCTATTCTACTACATCCAAGTTCTATCGCTTTTTTTATTGCTTTCTCCAGATCTTTATTCCCGTAGTTTCTTCCCTGATTTCTTCTTATGTAATAGTCGTGACTCTCGGGAGATATCTGCAAGTAAAACTCTTTAAATGTTCTGGAAATCTTTTCCAAAAATGAGTCTGAAGGGGGTTTAAAAAATTCTACCACGACTGGATTCTCTATATTCTCTTTTTTTATTGAGTTCAATACGTTTTCAGCATATTTGTTCCCGCCTTGAAAAAGATCTCCGACAATAAATATTGGTCCTTGGATATAATCCTGAATAATTGCCATGTCCTCCGCTATCTTATCCGGACTCCTTAAGGCTATTTTCTCCCTCATACATATGCTCGAGTAAAAGTGTTTTGAGCCGCCGCAGGTTACGCAGTTGTAAAGACATCCTCTGCATGTAAAAACTGCGGTAAGGGGATAGTCTATCCAATCCTTGAAAGGTATGTATCCATTCATATCTCTGTCTCTTATTACCGACTTTATCAGAGGCTCTGGATTCAACATGAGATCGTCTAGGCTTTCGGGAACATGAGAAATTGGATTTATTTTTTTCTTCCCATCATCTTTCCATGTGAGATTTGGCACGTTCTCAGGCTTTTTTTCCTTTTCTATACAGTCTAAAAGCATGAGAAACGGCTTTTCGGTAGAGTCTCCCCTTAAAATATAGTCAACTTGATGGTCAATGATCTCAGTGTGAAAGTAAGAGGAAGATAAACCCCCCATCACTATCTTTGAATTCGGATGGTACTTCTTTATAATTCTAGCAATCTCCAAAGAACCTTGGGCATGGGGTAGCCAGTGGAGATCTATGCCGAATACCTGCGAGTCTAAGCCTTTTATCAGTTTTTCAACGTTAAACTTATTGTCCTTTAACATTTTCGCCGCAATATTTACAATTTTAACTCTGTATCCATGTCTTTCCAAATACTCTGCAATACTGATAAAACCGATCGGATACATTTCAAATATGGGGGTAGAAGGTATGAGATCACTGACTGGTCCGTAAAATATACAGATATCCCTAAAGTCGTACACGCTTGGAGGGTGCAATAGAATTAGATCACTCATCTTATTAACTCCTTTTACTTTAAATCCCATTATTTCACTCTATTATCTACTCCCTTTTGTCAGATGAGATTTTTGATAAGCGGGAATAATTTGTTTGTAATCTTTATTCTTGGGGATAACTTAACCCTAAGGATGGATTCTCCATCATGTTCGTTCATTCTTCCCATAAACTTCTCTATGAGGTCATCATCCATCGCGAGTTTATCCCAAAATTTTCTTAGGAAAATAGATCTCTCAAAGACCTTGGATAGATTTGCTTTCCACTTTTTCTCGTATAACGAGAGGGGGATATCTTCTAATATATGCCTAGCGGAAATTTCACCAGCAATACTTCCTGCTATGGCGCTGGGAGGGATTCCAGCCCCAACTATTGATATTACCTGTCTTGCAGCGTCCCCTACAAGCATCACGCTATCACTGCATGTTTTAGGCAGTGGCTGTCCGACCGGCAGTATCGCCCCAATGGTATTTTTTATCCTTGCATCTCTTAGCAGAGGATTATTTTTGATGAATCTATCTAAAATTTTTGATAAAGTATCTCCTTTTTCGATAAAAGAATTTCTTACTCCGGTTCCAACATTCGCAAGGGAGTTTCCCTTTGGTATTATATATGCATAGGTTCCCGGAGCAATTCTTCGCCCGAAGTACATGTCCACGGTTTCACTTTCAACTCCCTCCAAGAGATGCTGTTTTACTTTGCATAAAGAATCGTTTCTAGTGTACAGATTGGTCCACTTCGCCACCTTTGAGTATGCACCGTCTGCCCCGATTATCACCTTGGCTTTGATGTTAAAGATTTCTCCTTCCTTTTTAACCTTTAAAACATTTTCTTTAAGGCCTATTGCCATGGTATTCAACAGAATTCTTGCTCCATTTTTTTCTCCCTGTTTTACGATATCCTCTATCCATTTGTTCCTATTTAATATGATATTTTTAAATTTTATTTCTATTGAGTTGTTTTTTGGTGATATAAATCTGATTTTGCTTGTTTCATTTGAAATAAACCTTTTTGGCACCTTGAAGAGGTATTCGATAAGTTTTCTATCCGTCTCTGGCAATAGGTCCTTTAATTCATTTATTTTTGGAAGCAGTTCCCCACACTTTACGGGATAATCTATTCTTTCCTTGGAGTCTATTCCTATTACATCTACATGTTTAGATGCTTCTCTAAGGGCGAAGGCGCCCGCTGGACCAAGACCTACTACAAGGACATCACATTTTTCTTGCCTTTGAGAAATATGCGATTCCTCCAAAGCAAACCTTTAGTAGCTTTTCCTGTCTGAAAGAACTCTTTTTGTAGAGGTCTTCAAGATCTTTTTCTTTGAATGTATGGATGAAGGGTCTGAGTATTCTTGTGTTTGGAACTATGCAGAGAAAAACTCCCCTGTCCCTCAACAACTCATGAAATTTTCTTAATGCCTCCAAAGGAGATGGAAAGTAGTAGAAAGAGCCAGCACTAATTATCGTGTCAAAAGATTTTGGCTTGAAAGGAGGTTTGAGAGCATCTCCCACGATTAATGATCCCGTGTAATTTTTCTTCCCTTTTTTGATCATTTCGTAGGATAGATCGATCCCTATGGAGTTGGGAATCTCTTTTGTGGTGTAACCGGTTCCAACTCCCACATCCAAGATGTTTTTTCCCTCGATTTCATTTAATAACAGTTCTTTCATTTCTTTTGTGTATATTCTTGGATTTATGTGATCATAGAATCTTGAGAGATAATCAAAAAATGTTTTCGCCCTTTTCTGATGAGACAGGAGAGGCATGTTCTATGGAAATGTATATATGATATTAAAAAATTTTGGAATAAAGGGAATGAATAAATGGATAAAATATTTCCTGATTGGTATAATGAGTATCGCTCCCTTATAAACGATAAACTAAGGGAACTATACTCAAGTCTGGACAATCATCCCCTAAGCCTAGCGGTTAGATATGCAATAATGAGATCAGGGAAAAGATTCAGACCAATTTTAACGTTATTAGCATGCGAGGCAGTAAATGGAGAAAGAAGGAAGGCTATTCCAGTGTCCCTTGCATATGAATTAATTCACACATCTTCCCTAATAATAGATGATATGTTTGATGATGCAGATAAGAGAAGGGGAGATCTTACCGTACATAAAAAATGGAATAGAAAGATAGCCACTCTGGCCTCTGGCATTCTATTGAATGATACCTATGGACTCTTAAAATTTTATAAGGAGGATACACTCTCCAAGAATCAGCTGTATGAGTTGATAGAATGTTTTGTTGAAAGCGTTTATAAGACTGTACTGGGTGCATCTCTGGAGTTAGAGCGGTCAGAATTAGAAAAGTTTTCTGTTGAGAAATACCTAGAGATTGTGGAGTTAAAAACTTGCCCTCTCATATCACTGGCTGCCAAGGCGGGCGCGATAGTTGGCGGCGGCAGGAGAGAGGAGATAGAGGCTCTCCATGCATATGGAAAGTCTATAGGTTACGCATGGCAAATTAGAGACGACCTCTTGGATATTTACGGAACTCAGGATAAGATTGGAAAACCCGTTCTCAACGATCTAAAGGAAGAGGACATGAATATAGTAATAATAAAACTCTTTGCACACCTAAATAATAAAGAAAAAGATTTTCTCCTCGGTCTTTGGGGAAAAAAAGATATAGAGAGGAATGAAATAGAAAAGATTCACGAACTAATAGAGAAATATAGTGTAAAGGAAGAGATATCTCTGCTACAAAATCGTTACAAGGACTTTGCGATGGAAGATCTTAATTTCATAGAAGATTCTCCTGCTAAGGAAAAACTTGCCGAACTTTTAGAATTTGTAACAACGAGGGAACTATAAGACTGGATGAATGTATTTTAGGTCAGATTTGATATTGCGTAGAGAATAAATCTGAAGATTTTATCTTTTGTTAGCGATACTGAAGTTCGTGCCTTTTGGCTTGCTTTTGCCTCTCTTAATTCCCGTTTCTTATGACATTTATCACAGATTTCTTTTATGGGGGCTTCCTTATGAACATCATGTATAGTTTTAGCATCTTTTTTTATCACATGACATATTGTACAGTTTTTATCAGGCAGAGGTATGATATGGCAGTCCCAACAATCCACTTTGTATGCATGGGGATTGTGAACCCTTATACCCTTATCTACCGACTCTCCTCTATACTGTTCTTCTACATGGCATTCCTCGCATATTGGGTCATATAGATGATTGGTAACCGCATGGCATTCTGAGCAGGCAGGTTTTCTTGGTGGCAATTTATGACATGAAAAACAGTCTGCTTTATTTTCATGGATTTTTATAAGATTATTGCTTAGGTGACAGTCTTTGCATTGTTCCTTTAGTGTATGGGCTTTTTCTATGAATTGCTTTTCATGACACCTCTGGCACTCTCTTGCAATATCCAAGGCGTGGTGAATTTTTGGTGCTTCTTTTTTATGGCATGCATCGCAGGTTTTTTCTACTCTTTTTTCTTTTACAAGTACTTCATGCGCTTCTACTAAAGATGTATGACATTTTTCACACACTGGCTTCTCAATAATCGTGGGCATGGTTCCATGGCAAGTTGTACAATCTACTTTTGGTCTGTGTATCACATGTATCTCATTTTTACCAAACTTACCCTCTATGGAATGACATCTTGCGCAAAGTTCTATGTTTACACTAGGATGTATTTTCTCGGGCTCTTTGTGACAGTTAATACAATTTACATACGCAGCGTAACCTGTACTGAAAGTTAGAAGTAAGAAACTCAAGAGCACCAATCCGCGTTTGATGATTGTATCACCTAAAAAATCGCATGATCTATTTGTTATATAATATTTTCCATGGAAGAATGGATTGT
>JBHIEG010000022.1:0-34489 GCA_046760505.1 Candidatus Hydrothermarchaeota archaeon | reverse complement strand
CATTTTTTACTTCAAGATCTCAGTTCCTTTCCATTTTGCGAATTCTCGCCATTAAAATCTCGAAAAAGAAAATTATCAAAAAGACTAATGCAATAAATTCGATCCCAAAATAAAGATCTTAAGATAATTTTACCCCTTGGAGAAGAACCTTCAGAAGAAATAAAAAGATTATGCCCCGTATCTGTTACTAAAGTAGGATATACGCGAATTGGAAGGGAAAAGATGTAAACACGGGTTCTGTAACCTTTTCAGATATGGTTTACAACTTACTGTGGCTTGATGATGACATCTTCGAAATCTCAACAATAGAATATTCATCATGCGTTAAGTGTCTTAAACAAAATTTTGAAGTTGCATGGAGATACTCTGATAAAACAAAATAATACCAAAAGCACCTATTTCTGTCATCTATTTTTTAAATAACCCAAAAGAAGTTTTCTTTCCACCATTCCTCATAGGATTTTACCTTAGAATCTTCAGGGTCCACGGTCATGTTCAAAAGAGTATAAGTTCTGGAATTCCTTTTGTTTGTAAGAATTTCGTACGCCTCAGTTATTGCCTTGAACTTCTCCTCTAAACACTTGTCTCCCGGTCTGTTATCTGGGTGAAAATCTTTGATCATGGATCTATATGCTTTTTTGATGTCCGAATGAGTGGCATTCCATGGAACATTCAATATTCTGCGGGCTTTTTTTTCCAGCTCCAGCTCTCTAAACATTGGGACACCTTCGAGTATTCCATAATTTTATATAATTCCTATTTAACATTTTTCGTCAGAAATTTTTCAAGGGATTAAATTGACCTTGATAAAGTTTCCAATGGATCCTGAAAGAAGAGATATTAATGAAATAATAGAATGCGCAATAATTCACGGAAAGCGAACTCTCGAGTACAAGGAAGGTTATCTTATCTGCTATTCCTCGAGCCTAGAAGTTCAAAAGAAAGACTGGAGTTCTTGCGTATATGTTACGGAATCATGCTATGGAAAGGCTGATTTCAAAAAATACGGAGTTCTTGAAAGAGGAAACGTCTATCTGACAGATGATTTGGGAAACGTCTCAGGAAGTGCTGGAGTAGTCACGATTTTCAAGCGGGACAACGATATCACAAAGGCCATATTAAATAAAATCAGAGAACTTGAAGGAAAAAAAGATCTCTGACACTTTTTAAGATGACTTATTCCGGATAAGTGATTATTTTTAATTCTAAAAATTTAAAAAGTTTTTTTCACTTGAATGAATTTAATTTTAATTCATTTTCGAAAGAGATTTTAGTATGGAAATCGTAAATTAATTTTGTCCTCCCAATAAGAGGATTGCAATGAGTAGAAGGGGAGGGACATGGAGAGGATAATCGAGATTGAAGAAGACCTTAAGAGAATTTTAACGGAGTCATTATTTGTTCGAAAGAAGTCGGACAGAGTTGCAAGAGCGATAATTGGAATCCTTTGCGGAGAAGATGGAATCTGTACAAGTTCTTGTGAAGAATGCACGATCGATTTTTCAGACCTCAGATTTGATCTCACAGATAGAAGTTGGAGATTCCTAGGGACCAAAGAAAAGAGTAACGTTTTGCGAATTCTTTCCAAGTCATGCGAACTATGCGAAATTGACTTTAAGTCTGTGAATTCACACCGCTTTAACGATTATTTCAATCGATGCGACGATTGCGGAGTTTCTCTTCTTAGATACCAGATGGAGAAAGGAGTATTAAGTGAGATTTCAGACCCTGATTAGTAAATTTGACTTTGGTCGCTTATTATTTCTTTCAGGTGTAATTCAGAGAATAAAAAGAAAAAGATAGAATTACTCTATCTTTATGGTTTTACCTTTTTTTACCTCTGTTTTTGGTAGTCTTATTTCCAAAACTCCATTTTTATAGGTCGCCTTTGCTTCATCCGGATTCACACTTGATGGCAGCGAGTAGGACCTGTAGTACTTTCCATAACTCCTTTCTCTGCGTATATAACCTTCTCTCTCTTCTTTTTCTTCGCGCTTCGTCTCTGCAGAAATCTCTATGCTGTCCTCCGTGACATTGATATTGATATCCTCCTTCGCCACTCCAGGAATTTCTGCGCTTACCACTATCTCTTTATCTGTCTCGATTATATCTGTGAAGGGCTGAATCAATCCTTCTTCCCTGGGTTCTATTGCCCTTTCTCTTGCTGGAAGGCTTGGTCTCCATCCTCGTCTCAATCCCCATAAATCTCTAAAAAGTCTGTTCATGCGCTTTTCTATCTCTCTAAATTCTTCCCATGGATCCCAACTCAAGATCATCACCCCTAAATTTTATTTGTTCAATCTGATATAAAAATGCGTTAGAAATAATATATAAACCTCTCGAATTAAAAACTTTGAGGAGGATTTTTTAAATTCCCAAATTCTCGTTGAACGTTCAGATATCCTTCATCAGCGCCCCGATATATTTCTTAATTTTCTCAGGCTCATAAGGTAATCCGAAATACTCTGAAAATTTCTTTTTAGTTTTTAATACCTTTGTTCTACCTTTTTTTTCTGCTTGAATGAAATCAAATTCAATCAGGGCTTCTATGTGTCTGTAGGCCTTATTTCCGATTGCCTTCACCACTTCAGATTGTTTGATCGGCTGATTAAAAGCGATAAAACCTAGAGTCTTGATAAGACTTCTGCTAATCTCTAATTTTGCAAATTTATGTGAAAATGATGCATATTCAGCTCTAAGTTGCATTACATAGTTTTTTTCAGGTAATTCAATGATTTCTATGGCAGAATCTCTTTCATTGTATTCATCCATAAGTTTTCTGACAAAAAGTTCGATTTCATTCTCCTTTAGAGCATTTTTCCTTGTATCTTTGTTTAAGATATCCTGAATTTCCTTTAGTGAGATAGGCCTTCCTGAAGCAAACAATATGGCCTCTATCTCCTTTTTCATTTAACCTAACCTCTTGATAAAAATGTCTCCAAACAAGGTATCCTGCCAAATATATATTTTCTCCTTTTGGGATAGATAAAGGATTATAAGAAGCAAAGACACAATTTCCTCCCTGTCATTGTTCAATAACAAATCTTTGAACTTTATAGGTCCATTGTTCGTCAAGGACGTTATCCTTTCGTAAACATCTGTAATTTGCTCTCTAACCAGTCTTTCGTCAAGTTCGATCTTTACTTCAGTCTTTCTTTTCTTCTTAGGATGTTGTTTCTTTATCTCTACCTCGTTCAATGCTAGTTCTAGCGCGTCTACCAGTTCAAAAAGAGTAACTCTTCTTTTATGCTCTCTTGTTATTGGGAGAAAAGAGGGGATATTAATGTCTTCACGTTTGCTCTTTTTCTCGTATGTGTATTCACTTTCATCGAAATCATGGAATATTTGCTCTTCGTATTCTTCTTCCTCGTCCCTGCTCTGCTCCAATACAAGAATATCTGACTTTATTCTTAAAAGAATTGATGTAGAAAGTAGAACTCTTCCTGGAATACTCAAATCTAACTCTTTCATCTGGTTTATTCTTTCTACATATTTGTCCGTGATCTCTATTATATCTATGTCCCAAGGATTGAGTTCTTCTTTTATTACCAAATCTAGCAATATGTCTATGGGTTGTAATTCTACCTCCATAACCTACCTTCCATCTAACTCTATCGCCACTACCTTAGAAACTCCTTTTTGTTGTGTAACCCCCAGCAATTGGTCAGCAAGTTTTATCATTGGCTTTCTAAGAGAAACAACAACGAATTGGCCTTCCTTTGAGTATTTTTGAATCAAAGAGGCTATTTTTTCAACATTTTCATCATCCAAGAACATGTCTATTTCGTCTAAAGCGTAAAAAGGTGCTGGACGGTATTTTAAAACAGAAAAAAGGAATGAAAGAGCGGTTAGTGTTTTCTCTCCACCGGAAAGTGCTTCTATTCTTTTCAATTGCTTGTCTTTAGGGCTAGCATGTAAAAGAAGTCCGGACTCTAAGGGGTTAGATGGATCTTCTAGGGAGAGTCTTGCTTCTCCACCCGACAACAAGAAGGAGAATATTTCCTCAAAATTCTTGCTGATAGCATTGTAAGCGTCCATAAAAACTTCCAGCTTTTTCTTCTCTATTTCATCCATGAAATTTAGTATTGCTCCTTTCTCTTCCTCCAGTTTTTGTTTTTGCTCTATTAATTTTCTATTCCTCTCGCTCGTCTTTTCAAAGTCCTCTATTGATTTCAGGTTTATATCGCTCATCATTGATATTTCATGTTCAATTTTTGCTATTTCTTCCTCAAGTTCTTTTATACTTGATCTCTCGGGATTGCCTTCATACTTAATCTTCTCAAGCTGATTGCTCAGATTCTCAATTTTCGCCTCTATTTTTGCTTTGTTGGTGTTTAATTGAGAGATTTCTTGATCAATTGACTCTATTTCGTCATTCATTCTATTTTTTAACTCTCTATATTCGGTTAATTTAGATTTTATTAAATCTCTTTTTTCTTTAAGATCTTTTAGCCCCTCTAGTATTTTATTTTCAATTTCTTCCATTTCTTTCAGTCTATTCTGATGAATTAAAAGTTCATTACTAGCATCTGACAGTTCTTCCCTTAGATTCGTTATCTCCTCATGGATGCTTTTTTTCTTGCTTTCCAGTTCGAGAAATCTTTGATTGAGTATATTCAGTTTTGATTTTTCTGATTCTAATTTTGTAACTACATCCATTTTTTGATTCTTCAGTTCAATAAGCTCTTGCTCCAAGATCTTTACTTCGTTGAATAGATTTTCATTTACAAAAAGAGGTTCAGATTCCAATTCATTTTTTCTCTTTTCAAGCTCCTCGATTTCGGCATTTAAATCTGATAAAATAACTTCTTTATTTTCTATTTCTCTTTTAACCCTTTCAATAAGATCTTTGGTTTGCAAAACTCGATCATCTGTCTTTTTAATTTTGTACTCAAGCCCTTCCAATCTTGTTCTTGTTTCTTCCTCCTCTAATTCACCTTTTAGTCTTTTATTCTCGAGATCATTTCGTTTTCTTTCAAGATCTGATATGTTTTCTAATAAAATCTCCTTATCCTTTTCTAATTTATCCTTATAAACTTTCAGTTCATCTATTTTTTCTAAAATTCTCTTTAAATCAATCTTTTCTTTCGATAACTTTTTACCTTCATAAAAACCACCGGTCATTGCGCCCCCTTTCTCGATCAGGTCTCCATCCAGTGTTACCATTCTAAATTTTCCAATTCCAATTTTCTTCGCAACAGCGAGATTTTCAATCAGTATTGTGTCGCCGAAAACATACCATATAGCATCTTCAAATCTCTTGTCATATTTAATTAAATCCACAATAAAGCCATATGAACCTTCTTCAGATATCTCAAAAAATTTTCTCTTTTTCATTTTGTTTAAAGGAAGAAAAGTAGCTCTGCCTATTTTGTTCTCTTTGAGATGTTTTATTGCTTTTTCCGCTATATTTTCATCTCTAACAACTATGAAGTTTAATCTCCCTCTTCCAGCAACATCTACAGCTATTTCATACTTTGGATCTACTTCGATTAACTCACCTATGGTTCCGTATACTCCCTCTATCTTATTTTCGTCTCTTAATCTTAAGATTTCTTTTACAGGCTTGGAGTATCCTTTTAATTTCTCCTCTTCTTTGATTTTGGAATTTATTCTATTAAAATCTACATAAAGATTGGATAATTCCTTCTCAACTCTCAGAATCTCTCTTTTTATTTCTTTATCCTTATTGATGAGAGATTCAATCTCATGAGCAATTCTTTTGAATTCTTCTTTTTCTTTCTCGGTTCTGGATTTTATTTTCAAAATTTTATCCTCTAACTCTCTAAAAGTTTTTTCTTCGCTTTCGCGCTGTTTTAAATAGGATTCAAGTTCATTTTCGTTTCTCTCAAGAGCACTTTTAAGTCTATCAAGGTCTTTTTCTATGATATACCTCCTTTCTATTTTTTGCTCTAATTCCTTGTTTATCGAGAAAATCTCCCGTTTAATCTCCAGATCGCGTGCCTCTTTTTCAGATATTTTCTCATTGATGCTTTTGATTTGGAACTCCTTTTCACTAATCTTTTCATTTAGATCTTTCTCTTTCTCCCGGTAATTTTCTATTAAAGTTTCTGTGTTTTTGATAGAATTCAGGCATTCATTAATTCTACTATTCAGGTGCGATATTTCGTTTTCTTTGCTCATTATTTCTCTATTCTTCTGATCTATGAGGATGGATATGTGTGAAATTTTTCCTTTTATATCTTCTATGTTTTTAAATAGATCTATTCTATCCTTTTCAGTGATTTCTGCTATTTTATTCCTGATTTCTTCCAGATCTTTGAGTTTTTCCTCTTCATACGAGTTTATTTTTTTAATTTCATCTGAAATAGAGTTTTTTCTTTCGTTGAGCCTTGTTATTTTATTTTTTATTCTACTTAAACTTTCATTCTCATTGCAAAGCCTTGAATAATATAGGCTAGCAGTTTTTCTTTCTAAGTCTTTTAGAAGTCCTTTGTATCTCAATGCCTCTTCTCTCTCTTCTTTAAGTTTCTCTAGGAGATTTTGTACCTCTTTTAACACTATTTCCACTTGTTTCAGATTTTCTTCAACCTTTTCAAGTTCTTTTATGGCCTTTTCCTTTTTTTCATCGTACTCTGCTATCCCTGCTACCTCATCTATGATCTTTCTCCTTTCCACGGGAGACATTTCGATTACTCTGTTCACATCTCCTTGGAGTATTATATTGTGTCCATCAGGATGCAGTAATGCTGAACTTAGAAAGTCTATGACTTCTGACCTGGTTACTCTCTTTTGATTGAGATAATAGGTTGTTTTTCCGTCTGGATCAACTTTTCGAGAAATAACGACCTCATTGCTATCAATAGGAATTGATTTCTCGGAATTATCGAGGTGAATGGATACATAGGCAGAAGTGTTTCCGTTACCATGGTATATCAGTTCAGAGAGCCTATATGCTCTCATGGACCTTGCACTGCTTTTTCCTAAGACAAAGCAGAGAGCATCGATTATATTGCTCTTTCCACTTCCGTTTGGTCCGGTAATTGCGGTGAAGCCCTTGGACAGTGGGATGGTGGTCTTCTTGGGAAAAGATTTAAAGTTGTCTATGGTGATCTTCTTAATGAATACCATCAATACCCTCCAGAGTCTGACGAGCGTCTTGCGCAAACAGGGATCTTAGAGGTTTAAATTAAATAAGGACAATGTATATATTTAAATTTTTCTGAAAAAGGTGCGTGAATATTTTGTTCTGGAAAAAAAGTGACATCAAAACTCTAACCATGAGGTTAGTTATCCTATCTATTTTTTCCTTTGTAACGTTGTTGCATCCATCGTATTGTCTGTCTAATTTAAATGAAAGTCTCGCGAAGGAATTATTAGAAATGCAAGATGAGGAAGGCTACTGGAGAGATAAAGGTTTTCCAAGTATAGAACTAACTTCAAAGAATATTGTTGCGTTAATAGAATTTTACGAGGTGACAAAAGACGGAGAGGTGTTAGAAAGTATTGAAAGAGGGAAAGATTTTTTATTATCAGAGCAGAATCCATGGGGAAGTTGGGGTAGAAAATCATTTCAATTCAAAGATACAGCATATGCAACTCTTTCATTGCTAAAATACTCAGAAATACTTGGAGAAGGAGATGTCTATTCTTCCATCTTAAGAGCGTGTAATTGGATCAATGGTCATTGCGGTTCAGAATTTATCGTGAGACTCTCTGACTATTCGGTGATTCTATTGAAATCCTACGAAGTTAGCGGAAAAGAGACATATCTTAAACGCTCGGAGGAGATAATTGATATCGTAATGGATTCTCAAAAATCAAATGGAGGCTTTCCTATTTTGGTACCAAAATACGAAGGAGAAGCCTCCTATTTGCCTACTGTTCATGCACTAAATGCATTGCTAATTTATTATTCATTCAAAAAAGATAGAAATATTCTTAAAAAAGCAGAAATGACCTATAATTATCTAAAATGGACAAATAAAACATCATGGATGGAAATAAACTCCTTCCATACACTATACAAAGTAACAGGTAACATAGAGTACAGAGAACACGCGGAAAGAAAATCAAATCTTCTCTTAGAGAAAGGCGATTTAAATGATATTCTAAGACTTATTTCCTTTAAAAAGACCAAAGTGGTAAACGCTAATGATTATTTAAAAGAAACAGTTCCCATTGTTATAGTAGGAAAAAAAGCCCCAGAATACGATTACGAGAGTGCATCAATACTCTCTGAGAGAATAGAAACAAAAGGCATCTTCTTCGATGACTTAGATCTAGAAAAATATTTTTCAAACGACATAGTACTAATTGGAGGTCCTGATGTAAATATTTACTCAAAAGCTCTCATGAAAGAATACAATATTACAAGAAACAGTTTAGAGCCTTTTCTTTCCATTGGCTTTAGGAAGGAAGGACGTTACGTATTTATCTTAGCAGGCATGGATAGAGAGGGCACAAGAGAAGCGGTTTATCATGCATTAAAAGGGGATTGAATTGTCAGTAGTATGTGCAAAAAGCGATTATATTCCGTGGCATGATGTTAAAAAGGGACCATTCTTGGTTGTTTTATCTGTGGAATTAGGTAACACGACGACAAAATGCATTGTGCTAGCCACAAACCTTGAAACCGGAAAAACCTATCTGGTAAACAAGGGCGTAAGGCTAACTCAAGACATACCCGCTAGAGGAGAAGTATTTGGGAGGACGGTATGGAAGCAAGACCTGACGAAAGAAGGAGTATCGAAGTTCATTTCAGATACAATAAAAAAAACTCTGGAAGAATCTAGGCTCGGAGTTAAAGATGTTCATTTTGTGGTAAGATCTACCGGCGTGGTTGCAGGCTTTGAAAGACCCGAAGAAGTGGACAGCGTTATAAAGGCACTTGCGAATGGATGCCTTCTCGCGGGAATA
Source organism: Candidatus Hydrothermarchaeota archaeon (assembly GCA_046760505.1). GTDB lineage: Archaea > CAYFZR01 > CAYFZR01 > CAYFZR01 > CAYFZR01 > CAYFZR01. The sequence goes on along the minus strand of JBHIEG010000022.1, from coordinate 25,609 downwards.
AGACCAAGACAGATGACTGCTTATCTGAACAAAGAAAACATGCCTTATCTGTTTCAAAAATATACGTTGATTGATAGAGTATACTTTGATGGTGCCGTGGCAAGCGTATTGCCTCCAAGCGGCATGCTGGCGGGAAATGAGATGGAAGGTGAACTTGTTACGGCAGGAATAAAATCAGCGGCAAAAGACACCCCCATAGACTATAGAAATCCATGCGTTTCCATTGATCTAGGAACCACGTTAGCAGGCAGAATATGTGATGATAATTTACCTTACGCAAATACGAAAGGAAATCTTTGTGGATTGGCTGGTGCAATTTTGGATTCCTTAGTAAAATTTAAGGTAAAATCAGCAATAGAATTTAAATTTAGAGCAAGTAGAATTGACTATCGAAGGGCAAAAAAATACATAGATGATGTTTTTCAATTCATAAACATAGAGGAAATAAAAAACGGTTCAAAATATGGGACGATTCCTGTCTCCCCTGAAATGGCAAGAAAATCAAACGTTACATTAATAGGATGTGATTGTGGTAAAAACGGAGACGCTTTTATGGAACTAAACAAAATTGGAGCTGAAGTTTATAGAAAAAATAAATCTCATCTAGGAGCACTGATCGATATAACCTCTGAAGAGATAGTATCCAGAATAATCGAACTTGCCCTATCCAAGAATGTAATCGACTATCACTACGCTGTAGGGATAACAGGAAGAGCCGGTACAACAGGAAAAAAGCCTGAGTTAATAGATAAAAGACTAAGAGAAATGGGATTTGAAAGGATTGTATTCGTGGAAGATGGCCTGGCAAGAGGAGCAGCAATGCTGGCAAGGTGTCTGCACTCGTTGGGTACACCGAATAAGCCTGTAGGAGGCATTCAGGGTGGAAAATGCATAATCAAGTTGAGAGAGGATTTACAATGATAACCACGGTAGTGGGGAGTTATCCAGTACTTCCAAGAAGAAATCTGAAAGATCTCTTGCTTGGTAAGTTTGATCCGTATAAAAATGCGATTGAACAGGCAGTTTTAGATCAAATAAGTGCTGGCATAGACTGGATCTCGGATGGACAGGTAAGAGCAGATATGATAAGGATTTTTGCAGAAAAAATAGAAGGTATAAATGAAAATCTCGAGGTAACTTCTGAGATCTTTCCTCCTTCCTCTCCGATTACGGTAAAGGATCTAATTTTCACCCGAAAGATCATAGAGAGGAAAAACTCAAAGGCAAGGGTGAAAGGAATAATAACCGGACCAAGTACGATGGCCCATTCTCTCAATGTGGAAAAATCTCCATACAAAAATAGAATCGAAGATCTAGTAATGGATCTGGCTATCGTAATGAGATATGAGGCTAAGAAACTTGAGCAAAACAAAGCGGTAGCCCTACAGATAGACGAGCCTGTTTTCTCTACAGGAACAGTAGACTTAACCCTCGGAATAGAAGCGGTAGAGTTCATAGCAAAGCATTTGAACATACCTGTTTTACTACACGTTTGCGGAGATGTCAGAGATGTGTTCCTGGATCTGCTAGAAGTCAAATACATTGATTACCTAGATCTTGAGTTTGGGGGAAATCCAGGAAACCTTGATTTGCTCGAAGTAGATGAAATAAGACGATCAGATAAAAAAATAGGATTTGGATGTGTAGACACAAAAACTTCCTCAGTAGAGGATGTGAACTTTATTTTCGATTTAATAAACTACGCTGTTTCAAGGCTTGGCAATGAAAACATAATCATAGACCCAGACTGTGGTATGAGATTGTTACCGAGAGATGTAGCATTTAAAAAACTTAGAAACATGGTAAGTGCAAAAAAACTTTTAGCAAACAAAAAAGGTGGTTGATATGCCTCACTACATTAATGCTAAAACTCCAAGCGAAGCATGGGTTAGGGCTCTTGAAGTTATATATCGAAATGGAAGAGATATTATGGCAGGGCATGAACAGAAGACAAGGGAAATCTTAGGCCTACTTATACACATTCAAAAGCCCTTTGAGAACAGACTTCATCCCCTCTATCCATTAAAGGAAGAAGCGGTAAGAGAGAACTACGTTCCACAACTCTTGACCCCAGAAAATCCCACAGGATTCGTTTATACGTATGGAGAAAGACTGAGGGATTATAGTGTAGGAGAGAAGAGAATAGACCAAATAAATGAAGTTATAAGGATTCTATCCGATTTTAAAGAGAGCAGGAGAGCCATCGCAATAACATGGTATCCATGGGTTGATTTGTATGCAGAAGATATTCCATGCCTAATTGTAACAGACTTTAAAGTTAGAGATAATAAGTTGCACCTCACATGTTATCTAAGATCTAATGATTTAGGAGAAGCATGGATGGCAAATCAATATGCATTTACGGAATTGGGGAAATATGTTGGGGAGAAAATAGGAGTGGAAATGTCTTCATTGACCACATTTAGCAATTCCGCCCATTACTACGAGCATTTTAAACCCACGGTAGAAAAGATACTTGGAATCAGGTAGATTACTTTCCTCTTCCTAGTTCCTTGTGCTTGGATCTTAGGTTGGTTCCCCTGCACTTTCTACATCTTTTAGCATTCCAGGGATTTTTAGCGCCGCAATCACGGCAAATCTTCTTGTTCAGCAGTCTCTTAGATGCAATTTCCCTTAATTCTGGTTGTGGAATCGGCATTTTCAAGCACCAGCAAACTTTTAAGACACCTATATTTAAATATGTTTGTCGTGCAGGGGTGCCCGAGAAGGTCAAAGGGGACAGACTTAAGATCTGTTGGCAGTAGTGCCTTCGGGGGTTCAAATCCCCTCCCCTGCACTACCAATATCATATTAAAAATCCAATGTACTTGCTTATTTTTTACAAAAAACGCTAATAAATAGAGCAATATTTTTGCGATAATTTAGGTTTTACAATTTCGTTCGAACCCCCATTGGCGCTGAGTAGTGTATGGAGTCAGAAAATCGATCCATGGATTATGCAGGAGGCCTAGAAGAAATTTAGAAGAGTTGATTCGATTTGCTTGAGGTCGATAGGAAATATTTCGAGGATTTATCAGAGAAAACCAGGTTTCAGAAGGATATTTTGGAAAAAGTCTACAGGCTAACATTCTTATTGAAGGCGATTTACGAAGAAAATTTTCTGAGAGAAACGCTTGTTTTAAAGGGTGGAACCGCTATCAACTTTATCTATCTTAAAATAAGTAGACTATCAATTGATTTAGACTTCAACTATGTCTCTAAAAAATCAAAGGAAGATATGTTGAAGGACAAAGAAAATATTTGCAACTCAAGGTTACGAGATTGAAAAATCAAAGCCTTATGCTCTCTTAAAGTATAATCTAAGATATTAAGGCAGAAATAAATTTCGTGGAAAGAATTCCAGTATTTGATAAAAGTTGCTCTACTACCTGATCGAAATGTATTTATCCCCCCTAGAAAGTATGACAGTGTGACTTACCTCCACCTTTATTAAAAGGTGGTGAAAATGAGGAAATACATCCTCATGGCGGTTTTAATTCTGATTTTATTTAATGTGGACTGTCTTAAATCTGAAAAATCAATTAATGAAAATTGGCCAATGTTTAGACATGATGTTCAGCACTCAGGCGTAACTTCAGAAAATTTAGAACCGCCCCTAAAACTCAAGTGGAGTTTTAAAACCGGAGACAGAGTATACTCCAGTCCCGCTGTTTATAATGGTATTGTCTATGTTGGATCTTGGGACAGCTACATCTACGCTTTGGATGCAAAAAGTGGAGAGTTAATATGGAAATTTAAAACCGGAGACAGAGTATACTCCAGTCCCGCTGTTTATAATGGTATTGTCTATGTTGGATCTTGGGACAGCTACATCTACGCTTTGGATGCAAAAAGTGGAGAGTTAATATGGAAATATGGGACCGGTGTTCCACTGTATTACTCCAGTCCTTCACCTCGGGAGGGAATAGTTTACGTTGGAGCCCTCGATGGTTGTTTGTATGCTTTAGACGCAAAAAGTGGAGAGTTAATATGGAAATCGAAGACAAATTCTCGCGTGAAATCAAGTCCCGCGATTTATAACGATATTGTTTATGTTGGATCTGATGACAATTACCTATATGCTTTAGACGCAAAAAGTGGAGAATTAATATGGAAATTTAGAACCTTAGGAGACGTAGAATCAAGTCCCGCGATTTATAATGATATTGTTTATGTTGGATCTGATGACAATTACCTATATGCTTTAGACGCAAAAAGTGGAGAATTAATATGGAAATATGAGACAAGAGATGATGTGAAATCAAGTCCCGCGGTCTATGATGGTATTGTCTATGTTGGATCTTGGGACAACCACGTATATGCGTTAGACGCCAATACCGGGAAGCTTAAATGGGAATACGAGACTGGAGGCCGCATATACTCAAGTCCGGTGGTTTCTAGGGGAAAAGGATACTTTAAATCTGGTGTAGTATACATTGGATCAGATGATCACTATTTGTATGCGCTAGATGCTAAAAGCGGGCAGTTAAAATGGAAATTCAAGACAAATGGCCGTTTATTTTCAAGTCCAGCGATCTCCAATGGAAGTTTGTTCATTGGAACAACAGAATTGGAGGGAAACAATACTCTTGCCTTTTACAAATGATCTTTAAAGACATTTATAAACAAACGTATGAAATTCTGGTTTAAAATTAAAAAGTCGAGAATGGGTTGAACCCCAAGTTTTCTTTGTGGCGTTGTTTATCAGAAATTCAATTCCCTATTGACGAAGTATCCACAGTGTTGGGCTACTTCAGTGTTTTTATTTTCTATTCCAAGGAAGTAACACCACTTGGGGTGGTAATGTCCGTAGTAGCGGCATTTTTCACAGGATTTCATATTCTCACCTCCAGTTATCAGGATTCTTAATTATTATTAATAAATATATATAAATTTTATCATTTAGTATAATTAATATTTGTATGAAATTTGAATCAAATTTATAAATCATTAGAGAGATATTAAATCTGTTATGATTGTGTCGGTAAATATAGATGCTAAAACCTTTCGGGAAATGGAGAAATTCATAACAGATTTTGAAGAAAAGTTTGGCTATGAGATAAGTAAGTCAGCAATTATCAGAAATGCCTTAAAAAAATACTTGAATGAAGAAAGAAAGAGGCTTAAATTGGAAAACTTGACAGCTTTATAAGATTACAGTGCAAAAATCATTAGCAGAACATATTTGAATTTTAAGCCACTAGAATAGAATTAAAGCCAATTGACCGTTGAAACCTGCGAACAGGGGAATAAGAAGATTATCATCAAGTTTTGTCACAATTGTCTCTACTGTAGTAGCCGTAACCGCCATAATCAATGAGACAACTAAATTTTGCAAGAAAAAATATCCTATCCCAATGTCGATGAAAAGCTCGGCTAAGCACCCCTCCACGTACTTACTTTCAAGTTTAGGCACCTTTTTTTTCCCAAATGCCTTTCCAAATATTGCAGCAGACATGTCCCCAAACGTCGTCATTAAAATGGCTGCGGATGCTATCTCTTTATCGAACACACTTATGGCTATTATTGCACCGATCAAAAGAAATACCTCTCCTCCCAGCGACTCTCTTTCCTTTTCTCTGAAAAATCTCCAGAAAAAGGGAATTTTCTTACCCCATTCTATTCTAACAAATTCTATTTCTATAAGTATGATCAAGACCACGGTCAAGAGAAATAGAGTGATATTTTTATCCAGCATATAGTAGAGCAATACTATGATAACGGATGTCAAGTGAACTGCTTTTCTAATAATTTCTTGTTTCAGATCAAGATCTTTCATCTTTTTTCCTTCTCTAACTGACCGTGTTTTTTATTAAGCTTGGAATTTGGACAATTCTACACTATATCAATCTGCATTATAAAGGTATTTTCAATGCATGGATTTAATCAAGAGAATTATATTAAAGATATTAAAGGCAAAGGCGAAGGCGCCAAAAAATCTCCCCATCCTTAAAGATATACGGCGCCTTCAATATAAGATTGGATGTAGTAATTTATTTAATTTGTCTTGGCATTTTTACGGATTTTTTATCGAAAACGTAACTTTTTTGCAATTTATCGAAAATATTGACTCGATATCTGATTGGCAAACCACAAGATATTAACCCCTAATTGTTATCTAAATATATTTATGATATATTTCGCCCTGAAAAACCTAACTAGGAGAAAAGCAAGAACATTCCTGGCGATTTTAGGAATAACAATAGGTGTAGCGGCTGTAATCGCACTCGTATCGATCTCAGAAGGATTAGAGCATGAGGCATCAGAGGCCATAGGAAAGATACAGAACATAATGGTTTGGGAAGACGATGTCATGGACCCTGTTTTCAGCAAAATATCGATAGATTACGCAGAAAAAATAGAAAATATTAAGGGGGTAAGAGTCGCCTCGCCTGAAATATTTGCACCCGTATGGAATATAGACGGTAAATCCATTAAGATGGGTCCTCAGATGCCCTCTATCATAGGTATAGACCCTGAAAAGACAAGAAAAAGGAGAGGAGGCGCTTATTCCACAAGAATAATCAGGGGAAGGACATTGACCACGCATGACAAATATTCATGTGTTCTCGGAAAAATCGTAGCTGATAACTTCAAAAAAAGCGTTGGTAGCAAAATTGAGGTAGAAGGAAAAAGTTTTAGGGTTGTGGGCATATATGAAAGTGGCTCGAGAGCTATTGATAACTATATTGCTATCCCTCTAGAAATCGCCCAGGAGATTGTTGGCTTTGACAAAGATGAAGTTTCATCCATAAACGTTGAAACTGAAGATCCCTCTGAAATGGAAAGGATAGCAAGCATTATTGAATTAAGGTTTGATGAATTGGACGCCCATACCCCTGAGGAAATGACTGAAGAGCTCGAAAGTCTGATGTCCACAGTTAGAACAGCCTCTTGGGCTGTTTCAGGTATCGCAGCCATAGTAGGTGGGATTGGCATAGCGAATACGATGCTAATGTCTGTAATTGAAAGGACGAGAGAAATAGGATTATTAAAGGCGATGGGGTGGAGCAACCTAGATGTTTTAAAGAATATCCTCATTGAATCCCTAGTTCTTGGATTCATAGGAGGCATACTAGGAATCACGCTGGGAATTGGAACTGTATTCTCGATAAAAATTTCCTTTCCTGCACTAACAGCAGTAGTTACGCCATCACTGGCTCTTAAAGCCATGGTTTTTGCTGTGTCACTAGGAGTGCTGGGAGGTTTATATCCCGCCTACCGGGCTTCGAGGCTTAATCCAGTGGATGCCTTGAGATTTGAATGATTTTTCAATCAGATTCCTTCTAAGAGTTCTCTAACCTTTTTTAATTCCTCTCGAGTTCCCATTGCAAGAATTATTGATCCTTCTTCCAATATTTCCTCAGGGCTTGGACTCGTATTTAAATTACCTTTTTTCCATATTCCGATAATAGATGCACCAGTAATCTCCCTAAACCTAAGTTCTTTCAGTGATTTATCTTTAGCACTTGAATTCTTTTGCACGGTAAACTGGCCTATTTCTACATCCTCCATTAGCGTAATTCTGTCCAAGAAATCTGCTACAAAAGGTAAAACAGCTGATTTTGCAAGCATCCTGCCTCCTATCATGAGAGGAGATACTACTTTAGATGCTCCGGCTTTATACATCTTGTCTATACTCTCTAAAACTTCTGCCTTTGAAATTATCCTAATTCCCGGATTTAATAATCTCGCCGTTAGAACAACAAATGCATTGGATGTATCTGACCTAAGAACAGTTATTAAGGATCTGGCTTTATGAATTCCTGCCTTTTCCAGTGTTTCCTTTTTTGTTGCATCTCCTACTATCCCAACAATACCTTTATCTTTTAATTCCTTCAAGCGCTCCTCGTCTTTATCAATGATAACCATGTCTACTCCCTTTTCCTTCAGGTCATTGACTACGCCTTCCCCTATTGTTCCATATCCACATACAATTACATGATCCATCATAACATCTTTTTCAATTTCCTGAATTGTTTATCTGTGCCTATCAGTATCAACACATCGTTTTTATCCAGAATTGTTTTTGGATCCGGATTTGGTATAAAATTACCTCTCTTCCAGATTCCTATTGCAGAAGCTCCAGTCTCTTCTCTGATTCTTGATTTCTCTAAACTTAGTCCTATTAACTGTGATCCCTCCTCGATTGGGTATTCTACAAGTTCAACGTCTTTGAATAAGGTAATTTTATCCATGAACTCTGCCACGTAGGGGGTGATTGCTGCTCTCGAAATTAACTTAGATCCAATCGCTTTTGGCATTATTACTCTGTCTGCTCCAGCACTATAGAGTTTTGTCACGATATCTTCGTCATCTGCTCTTGCTACTATCCTTAGGTCTGGTTTAAGGCTACGAGCAGTAATTACCGTATATGCGTTTGTTGCATCATCATCAGTTGCTGCTATGAGTGATCTTGCTGAGTGGATGTTTAAGGTCTTCAAAGTTGTTTCATCCGAGGGATCTGCCTCAAAATATGGAATGTTTTTTACCCTTAGTTTTTTTATGGCATCTTCCCTGTTTTCAACTATGACAAAGGGGATCCCGTAATTTTTAAGTTCTTCTGTAATCTGATCTGCAATTGGATTGTATCCGCATATTATAACGTGATTCTTTAACTTTCTAGCCTCAATCACTCCAATCAGTGATGCAATCTTTGACTCGATAATAGATAGCACTATGTAGGATACTGTAGAGAAAAATATTCCAACGCCTGCAATTATCATAAAGATTGCGAATAACTCGCCGACTCTCGTCTTAACAGTGATATCACCGTATCCAACTGAAGTTATGGTTGATATGGTAAAGTAAAGGGCATCAATCCATCCTAAGTCTTCCAAAAGCTTAAATCCAATTGTTCCAATCAGAATGATGATAACAACAAGGCCTACCAATATTTTTCTTTTTACCTCCAAAAAAGACACCTATCTGAATTTGGGTCTTACCGATACTCTATCAGGCAAAGAGAGAGGCATGAAAACCATATCCTTGCACTGCTCTTTTATCTCATTTATCAAATCTTCTAATTTCATTTCCTTCCTTTTAGTCTCATCTACTTTAGATCCTTCCCTTATTGTAACTGTAATAGTGCCTTCTCTTACCTCTTTATCTCCCACTACTACAATGTAGTTAATCCATTCCCTTCCTGCATCTCTAATCTTTTTTCCCAGTGTTTCGTCTCTATCATCTAAATCTGTCCTTATCTTTGATTTTTTAAGAGCACCGTGAACTTCTTCTGCATATCTTAGATGGGCATTTGATACCGGTATAACTCTAACCTGAATTGGAGACAACCACAGCGGTAGAGTTGGTAAATAGCCTTCCTCCATTTTAAGGTGGGCTTTTTCCAGTAAAGCGTAGATACATCTTTCTATCGCACCGCTTGGAGAGCAATGAAGTATTATGGGGAATTTCTTTTCCCCATCAACGTCTACAAAACTAATACCATACCTCTCGCCATTTTCAACATCTATTTGAACCGTGGATAAAGCGCTTGCCTTGTCTAAAGCATCTATAAAGTTAAACTCAAATTTAAGAACGAAATAGAAGTATCTTTTATCCCACATCTCTATTAAAACAGGTTTCCCGACTATATCTACTAGTTCATTGACGAACTCCTTGTTTTTTTCATAAAAATCATTTGTAAATCTAATTGCAACTTCATAATCATCTATACTTAATCCAATTTCTCTCAATACATCTATGCATAATTTGTATTGATTCTTGAACTCTTTCATGGCTTGGTCCATATTGGCGCAGAGAGTATGCATATCTGGCATGGTAAATGATCTCAATCTCTTCAATCCAACCAATTCCCCTCTCTGCTCTCTTCTAAAGCTATATCTTGTCATTTCTATCATCTTAAGAGGTAAATCTTTATACGATATTGTCATATCATGGTTCATCAAAAACTGTCCAAAACAGGCAGAAAACCTTAGGAATAGATTCCTCTTTTCTGATTCTATTGAATACTGCCTTGCAGGAAACCTATCAAGGTATTTTCTCAGGGTAGGGTGATCCATGTTATACATTATAGGAGTCTCCACTTCCATGGCTCCGTATTCTATTCCTTTGTTTAAAACGTATCTTTCGAGCAAAGATTTTATCAACCTTCCCTTAGGATAGTACCTCATATTCCCAGGATCAGAGCCTGCTTCGTAGTCTGCTATTTCTAATCTTCTCATTAACTCCACATGAGGAGGGATCTTATCCACGATCCTGCTTTTCGCTATCTCATGGTTTGCAAATTTTTCTAGATTTTTGTATCCTTCAAAGTCAAAATCTGATATTTCTATCAATTTTCCATCCTGATCTAAGATGTACCAGTGAGAAATTGCCTTCTCTTCATCAATAAGTGCCTTTGATACAACTTCTTTTTGCTCTAAAGGGGTTATGCTCCTTGAAAGCTCTGAGAGAGGATGTCCTTTACACTTTAATTCAAAAGATTTGTACCAGCCAAAGGGAGCCCTTAATACATTGTAATCGAGATCTCTGAGCCTAAACTCCATTTGCTTTAATATATCTATTGCCAAAGTGGGCTTTGCAAGATCTGAACTGAGATGAGCATATGGATAAAGACAGATGTTTCGTGAACCAACATCTTTCGCTATCTTTGATATTTCTGAGACGGAATTCTCTATGACATATTTGCTGTCCTTCTCATCAATTGATTCTACCGCTATAAAACTAACTAAGACATCCTCTAAATAGCCTTTTTTTGAATCAGTTTCTTCAGCAACCTTTGTCTTTTCCCTAGCCTCGTAACTTATATAATCTGAATGGACAAGTAACATCTTCATGGATATCCCACCAAGTTAGATTCATTTATGATATTAAATTTTAGGGGTGATGTAATGAAATTTGAGGTAAAGACAGGTAAAGATTTCGAGTTGATTGATATAACTGCTCAGGTAAAGAGCATGGTTAAAGAAAGCAATGTAAAAAATGGACTCGCCTTGATATTCACCAAACATACCACAACAGGAGTATTGCTAAATGAAAACGAGCCCGGACTGATCCATGATTTCATGGAAATGTTTTTAAAACTGGTTCCAAAAGGAGCCGGATATAGGCACGATATAATCGATAGAAATGCACACTCTCATCTCCTTGCTTCTTTAATCGGTCAGAGCCAAGTTATACCCGTGGAAAATGGTGAGCTATTGCTGGGAACATGGCAGAAGATCTTTCTCGTAGAATTGGATGGTCCCAGGGCAAGGAAGGTTGTGGTTAAGGTAATTGGGGACTGAATTAAGCTTTTCTTTTTGCATAAAGAGGGGATATCTCTCTTAATTCTGCTACTATACTTGGAAGTTTTTCTAAAACGTAATCTATGTCCTCTTCCGTGTTATCTTTACCTAGCGTAAGCCTCAAGGAACCATGGGCCTGAACCGGTGTTAGGCCTATGGCGAGAAGGACATGACTTGGCTCCAAGGATCTAGAGGAGCATGCAGAGCCTGTAGAAGCACAAATACCTTCTTCGTCCAATCTTAAAATTAAAGATTCACCCTCTATGTACTCAATGCTTACATTAACGTTGTTCGGTAATCGCCTCTCGGGATGCCCGTTCAGAATTACGTCGTCTATTCTATCAAATATTCCCTTTATCAGGTTGTCTCTAAGGTTGGTAAGTCTTTCCTCCTCTTTTTTTAAGTTCTTCTTTGCTACTTCACATGCCTTTCCCAAACCCACTACTCCTGCTATATTTTCAGTTCCGGATCGCATTCCCCTTTCTTGTCCTCCTCCATGCATGTAGGGATCTATCTTTGTACCTTTTCTTATATAGAGAGCGCCAACTCCCTTTGGACCATATATTTTGTGGGAAGATATTGAGAGCATATCTACGTCCAGCTTCTTTACATCGACTTCTATCTTCCCTACCGTCTGGACAGCATCAGTATGGAACAATATGCCATGATCTCTTGCTATCCTTGCGAGTTCTTCTATTGGTTCAATGGTTCCTATTTCGTTATTGGCATGCATAATAGAAACCAAAATTGTATCTTTCCTTATTGCATCCTCCAGTTTGTTTGGATCTACCAGTCCATATTTATCAACTTCCAAGAAAGTTACATCGAAGCCCAATTTTTCAAGATACTTGCATGGATCTATGACTGCATGATGTTCAATGGATGATGTGATGATGTGACCCTTGTTTTTGCTTGCAAGTGCTACGCCCTTTATCGCCCAGTTATCTGATTCTGTGCCTCCGCTTGTGAAGTATATTTCTTCTCTCTCTGCGTTAATTAAATTTGAAATTCTTTCTCTAGAGGTTTCTAAGGCCTCTCTTGCCTCCCTTCCAATGGAATATAGGGTAGATGCGTTGCCAAATCTTTCTCTAAGGTAAGGGAGCATTTCTTGGAGTACCTCTGGATGAATAGGCGTAGTTCCTGCATGATCCATATAAATCCTTCTCATAACCTCACCAAATTAATTTATGATAAGGTTGATATATATAGTGTGTTTAATATTAGGGGGTTATTTAAAATCTAATTTAAGCCGGAGTAGCCTAGCCCGGGAAGGCGCTGGACTCGAGATCCAGTGTTTCGAAAGAAACTCAAGGGTTCAAATCCCTTCTCCGGCGCCATTATAACTACATAAACTCACAGAATGAGAGATAGTGAATGGTAATGGAAAAGAACGACATGTATACGGTAAAATCGATAATGTTTACCACTCCGACATGCGTTTACTGCGAATTTCTGGCAACCTTATTGATAGGAGTTGCAGAAGATGCAAATATCCCATTAGAACTCTATTCAGTAGACGCGGTAGAAAATCCATGGGTAGCAGAAAAATATGGCGTAAGGAAAGCCCCAACCACATATATAGGGCAAGAGGTGATAATAGGCATACAATCCGACGATGAATTGCTTGAAGTACTCAAAAAAGTGTATTCTGAGAAACAAAATTCATTACTCGACATTGATGAAAATCTGATACCCATATCTAAGCCATATGTGGTGGACTGGTATATCTTTTCCCATAAACTACTCAGCATCATAAAAAATCAGATTAAGAGGTACATAAAGGGAGAAAAGATAAGGGAAATGGGAGACAAAACATCGATGCACTTCATCCATACGTTGGGTATATCCCTGATCCATGATTACAAGGGAAAGAATGTGGGGGACATCCTGAAGATATCTTCTCACATAATTGGAGGTGCAGCAGGAGAAAGTGTTAGCGCAGATGATCTGGAGGGCATATCCAAAGAACTATCAGATATATCCGAAAGACTGGGAATATGCCGCCTTGAGTTGATAGAGTATTCAGATGAAAAGATAGTTTATAGAGTATATGATTCCTATCTGAGTACGGGTTTGTACTCTAATTTGGTTTTGGACTTTCCCTACTGCACTTGGATAGGTGAATACCTTCTTTCAGCTCTAAAGAGTGCAAAAATCGATGTATCTGGCTTTTCAGAGGTAAAATGCGAGGCCATGGGCGATCCTTATGATGAGTTCGTTATCTATACTCGCGAAAGAAAAGAAAGGACTAGAGTTGAGGTTGACTGGGAAGACGTATCCAAGAAAATAGAGGAAATTCTAATCAGAGATCTAACCTCTTTCCTAGAAGGTAAAGAAATCAGAGAAATGGGAGATATGGCAATGATGCATCTAATACATGCGCTTGGACTTGCATTAATAATGGAATTCAAGGGGGTTGGAGCAGGGAAGACATTGAAATCTTCTGCAAGAACAATTGGAATTGCTTCGGGAAAATTTTCTGGCGCAAAGGACATAAAAAAAGCTGCAAATGATTTAATCTATATAATGGAAAGACTTGGTCTTGGAAGGTTTGAAATAGTTGATATTTCTAAAGAATACGCTAAATATCGTGTTCATGAGTGTTATCTGGATGCAGGATTTAAGAAAAGAATAAACTTGGGCACTCCTTATTGCTTCTGGATCGGTCACTACCTGACAGCCTACTTTGAAACACTAGGAATAAGGTGCTCAGGCTTTAAAGAAACGAAGTGCGTATCAATGGGTAACGACTACTGTGAATTCGTGATTGATCATGCTCTGGACTGAAGATTACAGGCCAAAAAGTGTAAAAGAGGTTCTTGGAAACCCAAAGGCTATAAAGGAAGTAGAAGAATGGATAGATTCATGGAAAAAAGGCAAATACAAGGCTTTATTGTTATACGGACCTCCTGGAACAGGAAAAACATCTCTTGCAAGAGCTATTGCAAACGATTTGGGCTACGATTTTATTGAACTGAATGCATCTGATCAGAGATCATATAAGATTATAAAGGAGATAGTCGGTCCAGCATCTCAAACATCTACATTAAACAGGGGAGAGAAAAGGCTAATCTTGCTCGATGAGATCGATGGCATCACAGGAAGAGAGGACAGAGGAGGAGTAAAAGGAATCATTGAAATCATAAAAGATACAAGAAATCCAATAATACTGATAGCAAACGATCCTTATGCAACCCAGCTTAGAACTTTAAAAAGCTATTGCAAATCCGTAGAGTTTAAGAAGATTCATTCTTCTACCATAGTAAAAATTCTGGAAAAGATATGCAAAGATCAGGGAATTGAATTTGAAAAGAAGATTCTCGAAATAATTGCCAAGATGAACGAAGGTGATTTGCGGTCTGCAATAAATGACCTTCAGTCCATTTCTCAGGGTAGAAAAAAGATCACTCAGGAAGACCTTGAAACATTAAGCTCCAGGGACAGGGAAGAATCCGTATTCAATACATTAAGCAAGATATTTAAATCTAGGAGAATTGATACCGCTAGAAAAGCAATTTTGGATTCTAGCGAGGATCCTAAATTGTTGATTGAATGGATAGCCAGCAATATACCAGAAGAATACGAAAATTCAGAGGAAATAAGAGATGCCTATGAATACATATCGAGGGGAGACGTGTTCATGGGAAGGATAATTAGGAGACAATACTGGGGTTTTCTCGGTTATGTAAGCGATCTTATTTCTTGTGGAGTTTCTTCAGCAAAGAATTCTCCGTACAAAAAATTCACCCGGTATAAACGTCCAAGTATATTCTATAGTCTCTCGAGAACAAAAAAAGAAAGGGAGATGACGAAGAGAATAGCCACAAAGATAGGAGCAAAGACCCATAAGTCTTCAAAACTCGCTTCAATGGAGATACCTTTCCTTAAAACCATTCTAAAAAACAATAAAAATCCCGAAGATTTAATAAGATTCTTCGAATTCGACGAAGAAGAAGTTAACTTCCTTATTGGTGATTATCAGACAGATGGAACTAAGGGGAAGAAAAGAAAGTCAAGAAAGAAACAAAGTTCTCTATCCGAGTTTTAACCTGTATTTTTTTATTTCCTTTGGCTTTAGATCCAATACTACTGTCTCGTTACCTATCATTAAAGTTAATCCCTTGACATCGATATCGTTGCCGTTCTCAATATCGATTGTTAATATATCTCCAACCATGCTATAATCTATGTGTACATTTTTCCTCAGAATATAAAATTCAGCGATTTCCTTTGGCAAGGTAATCCACATATCCCTCTTTTTTGCCTTTTCCAAGATGCTAGAAATTAGGCGTAAACCTTCTTCGTTGCAGGAATACTGAAGGTGAACCTGCATACTGTACAATCCGTTCTTAGCGTATACTTCTTCAAATCTCTCTAATGCATTTTTTTCATCCATTTTAAATTCCCATAAGTAATCTCCTGTTGTTGAAGGAATTTCTAGAATATTTTCGCGCCAGTATGGAAATATTTTATCAGTAAAACTCATATTCTTTCCATAATACCAAGTAGAAGCGGAATACGTAAAGTTTAGATCTCTCAGAACGGATATGGTATCCTCATTGTACTTCCATCCCGGCGGCCGAAATCCTCTTGGTTTTTTGTCAAAAGCCATGTTAAACAATTTTATTCCTTCCATTATATTCTTCTTCTGTTCTTCATAATCTTTTTCCCAGTAACAGTCGCATTTTCTCTCGTTATGGTAAAATCCGTGCAATCCCAGTTCATTTTTAATTGAAGCTCTCTTTACGTATTCTTTCCATTCTGAACTTGCTTCTGTAATCTTATATTTACCCATGTGGTTTGGTATTACGAATAAATCGACTTTTCCTCCCTTTTCGTTTACCGTGGATAAGAATTTATTCAGACAATCAAAACTGTAATGAGGGGATACGTCATCACAAAATATGGTAAATGCGCCTTTTTTCGCATTGGGCCAGCTCCATACCTTTACCTTAACCGGAAAGTATTCGTATATAGAGATATCTATGCCATCGTATACCTTTGAAACGCTAGATTTGAAAAATTCTTCATTGAATCCCTCTTTTCTTTCTTTATTTGAGATGTATATGTCATTTATCCGATATTTTTTCAGGAGACTTTTGTTTCCCTTTAACATTTGTTTGACATCTCTGTTTCTTTCTTCCAAGTCTGCTATACTGTATCCAAAAGCTCCCTTTACGCTTCTTACATGAGAGAAAAATAATATCTTTGGTGCAACCTGCCATTCAGATAAAACTATCGAATTTTTTGGTAAGGTAGAGAGGAATTCGTATGAATTCAGTTCATGGTTAGAGAGCGAAGCTTTCGTCTCACTTAAGAAGAATAAGGCTTGCGCCAGAACGATTGTTAATAGAAGAAGCATGACGATTTCTTTTCTGATGTAGATTCTTTCATTTTTTATCTCAATCCTATCTTTAATCCCTGCAATCTTTCTACCAGCGAGCACGCCTAGAGGTATGGCTAGAAAAGTAACGAATCTATCTGATGTAATCGTGAAAAAGTGATGGCTTTGAGATAGAATAAAGATTATAGAAGCGAAAAGGGTTAAAGGATCAAATGAAAGGCTTAAGAGCGACAAAAATGTCTGAACATATCCAAGCCTTTTTGGGTAGTATATTAAATTTGTGTAAGATAAGAATGGGTGTATTTCATATCCATTCAAATAGTAATGGAGTAAGGTATACCAGAAAGGGGAGGATAACAAAAGCGAACCGATTATAATAAGCAACCTCCTTCTAGAAAATATTAGAACGCATATTACTCCTACAATAAATGAAAAAGAACTTAAAATTCCCAGAAATCCTAAAAAAAGAGTAGTCAAAATGAAAGAATTTCTCAGCGATAAAAAAAGAATCAATGGAATCAATGCTATTCCCAAACTCTCTGGGGTAGGCGTTAATCCTCTTATAACATAGGTAGGAGAAAGTAAAAATAATACGGTTGCATATGAGGCTATCTTTTCATTATACATATTTTTTACAAATATCCAAAAAGATAAAGACGATAAAATAAGGAATGCCATTGGCAATATCCTGAATATGTTAATTATATCTAATTCAGAAAGCAATAACAAATCAGCAGATAGAATATGAAATGCTGGAGGATACAAATGTGGCCTTCCATGGGGAGCAGCACTCCTATAATCGTATTGTATTAAACTTCCGTTTGAAACTTCATTGGCTATTCTCATATGATAGTAACTATCGTAACCAATTGGAAATTTTTGAAGCAGAGAAAAAGATGAAATTGATATTGTTAATATAACAATAAGAAGGATAGAATTCCTAAAAGAGAAAAGACTGTTTGAATCATCCATATACAATATACCACCTTCTTCTCACTCATCGGTCTTATACTTATGATTACCCTTATGAGGGAATTGTAATCTCCCGCTGAATATAACAAACCATCCTTTATTTTAGTTGGCTTTTTCTCCTCCCTTCTCATTATGCCTGCTGAGAGGAACTTTAGAGCAGAATCCATCAAATAGGGAATGAGTACTATGAAAGCCGGAATTACAACTTTTGTCAAATAAACTACAGAAAAGAAAACCGCCCCTATAAGCATGGTTCCACAGTCGCCCGGGAATATCCTGCTTGGATACCTGTTGTAGTATAAAAATGCAAGGAGAGAGGCCATCATGCAAGAGGATAAAAGGAATGCGCCAGTATTTTTAGTAAGAAAAGATATTATGGAGAAAGATGCCAGCAGTAAAATTCCAAGTCCTGATTCAAGACCGTTCAAACCCGCAAGCATATTTGTCCAGTTTAAAACTACTGAAGATGTTATAAACAAATAAGGCATCAGAAGAGGATTTTTGAAACCCAAAATTAGCGCTGGTATGCCTGGTAAAATGATTTTTTCTACCTTGTCAAATTTCAGGAGATCGTCTGTGATCCCGAGAAATGATACTGAAATTAGGTAGAGGGCGATTGGGAGCAATTCGTAATCAAAACTTAGAAAAACACCAGAAAAAAGACCTGCTAAAATAGGTATTCCACCCATCTCCGCTACTTCTTTTTTTTCCTCTTTATGCAGGTCTGTTCCTATTATTCCTGCTCTCTTCGCATATTTTATCCACAGTGGAGTTAGGAGAATCGTGACCAGAAAAGATATGACGGGATTTATCATTTCTTCCACCACTTAATCGAGAGAGCAGAGAGAATTATCGGAATTAATGAGTAGAGATCAGGCCCTATCTCAATCCATACAAGAACCTGCGAGATTGAAATCGCATACAAAGGAGAGAGTAAATCACTTTCTCTAAGTTCATAGAGCATTCTACAAAGGAAGCCAATTGCTGTCATAAACAAAATAGATTCTATCAGACCGCCGTCCAACCAAAGAGTGCCTAGTATTGTGGCGGTGGTATTATGACTATACCCGAGTGCCATCTCTCCCAAAAGGACCCTTGGCTCTTTCAAAAACCAGAGTTTTCCATGCGTTACACCAAATATCCCTAGATCTATGATATTCTCCAAAACACTCAGTGAAAAACCTAGTCTGTAGAACAATATCTCCACCATAGATAAATCCAGATCACTCGTCAACTTGGTAAGTGATAAGAAAACAGCCAGCGAGAACAACGTCAAAAATAATAATTTAAGATAGGGCTTCCTATCGAATACAAAAAAAATCGCAAATACAAATACTAGGAACTGTGATCTGTATGCTGATAATGCCAATAAAATAATTACTATAACGCTTAAAAAGTAACTCAAAATCATTTGTGATTTGTTCTTCCAAAGTTTCAAACAGAATATGCTCCCAAGTAAACTAAAGATGAAACCAATACCCCATATTAAATTTTGAGTATATCCTTTCAGAAGCGGGTTAAAAAAAGGAATTCCTCCTATGTAAAAGAAATTCAAAAGTAGAAAACCTATACCTGTTATAGAATATGAAAGGCATGTCTCATAGGGATATCTTGGCAGAATTTCTAGGAAGGAAAAAACAGAAATTACTGTAATCAAAGCCAATCCAAAAGACTGTAGCATGGTAAATTTCAATACAAACTTAATAAGTGATAAAGAAATCAAAAATAAGAACAATAAAAATAAAACTTTGATTGATTTTTTCCATTCATGAATCGTTCCTTTCTTATCCGCGAGAAGAGATCCAATACAAAAGAATATTGCACCTAAGAGCAGGAAAATAATGGCTTTATAAGGAAAGCCTTCAAAACCTATTTCGAGTAAGTATCTAGTCTTCGGATTCAAAAAACCGATAAATGCACCCAAAAAATAGAGAGTTTGAACCGTAAAAAATATAATTTCAGGCCTCATTCAAATCCACCTTATAAACTCTAGCCATAGGATTCGCGTATATTTGAGAAAACCTTTCATTTTTATCTATATATTCTATCAAACCATATTCCAAGGTATCCATGTTAAGCATATCCCTAGAAAAATATATGTATGAGACATTGTACTTCTCCATGAGTTCAAATGATCTGCTAGAGTTAATTGTTCTAAATATCTCCTCAACATCTTTATATTTTTCCAGAGATTCTTTATAAGACGGTGGTTTATTAAAAAAACCCTGATAAAATTTATTCCATATTATTATATCTCTCCTTTTTGCCAGCCCATTTATCCAGTATCCTTCTATCCTCCATGTCAATACAACGGAGTTCTGATCGCTGTTCTCTTGCAAAAACGATAGACTGTATTTTGTTGGTTTATCTAATCGGTATAAGCCATTTTCTATAACATAAAAGGATTGTATTGCCCCAACGATTATTACTATGGGTATCAGTATCCTTAGATAGTCTTTTCTTACCGGATTAATAATCAAAGAGAAAGGTATAGCAAGATAGGGGTCCCTGAATCTAAAACTCATCGTTCCTATCAATCCAAATGCGACTATCCACGATAAAAGAAATATATCCCTTTTTTCTCTTCTTTCGAATGCATTAAAAATACCTATAATACCGAGGAAAAATAGGATAGGACCTAATGATAAAATAAAACCCTTAGCGGTAACCGGTTCCCATGGGATTCTTTGGACCAAATCTATACCTATGCCGCTTAAAATGAGTATTAATATTGCAAAAAAAATAAGAATGGAATATCTCTTTACCTCCTCCCTGAAATAAACTAGAAAGAATATGAACATAACAATTAAGAGAAAAAATATTCCTCTGTGGGTTAAAGCATATGCGAAAAAGACCAAAAGGAATAAAAAAATCATTTTTCTATCTTTTTTTTCATTCCATCTTAAGAGGAAAGATAGTGAGAGTAAAAAGAACAGTATACCGACTATTTCCGGTATAGAGTATGAACTCCTCTGAACAAACGATGGAGCAGTAGTAAAAAGAAGTGTAGAAAGAAAAGCCTCTTTATCCGTTAGATTAAAGGACTTAGAAAATAAAAAAAATGTAGCCGCTATAATAGAAGAGAGCACAGATGGAATTATTATAAATAACGTATTTAGATGTGTATTGGAAAGATAAGAGAGGGAAGATAAAAGAGAATGAAATCCCGTTGGATAACCATATGCCCTTAATCCAAAGATGCTAAGAAGATCTCTCTGAATAAGTAATCCCTTGTATACAAGATCACATATTGTGAGATGTAAATAGGTATCTAGTCCAGCGATGCCGTTCATATTAGGTATAACTCGAATTATGCCCACGAATAGCATCAGCAATATCAAATTTCTCTTCAGTCAGATACCTCCATATATGGCAGAGACATCTTCTCTTCTTATTTTTGAAAAACCACTCTTTATGATTTTTTCGCGAAATTCTTTTTCCTTGAGTAACTTTTTTATCCCATCTGCCAGAGCAACAGGGTCTCCAGGCTCTACAAGCACGCCATTTTTTCCGTTCTCAATAAGTTCTGGTATCCCACCTACTTTAGTTGCTAAAACAGGGGTTCCAACTGCCATAGACTCTAAAACAACGAAACCAAGACCCTCTGAGATTGACGGTAACACCAGAATATCGGCATCCTTCATAAACCTATTTACGTCTTTTCTGAAGCCAGTAAATATGATGTTTAGTCCTTCAGATCTTTTCTCCAGTTCTTTTCTTAATGGACCATCTCCTACCACAATCAATGTAAATTCAAGATTTTCTCTTAGAATATTGCATGCTTCGATGAGATATTCAAGACCTTTTTGCTTAACCAAGGCTCCAACGAAGAGTATCACATCTCCTTTTATTCCAAATTCTTTCTTTATGTTCGACTCTATGTTTGGATTAAATAACTCTTCATCAATGGCTATAGGAGCCAATCTTATCTTTGAATCTTCTATACCCATCTTTATTGCTTCTTCTTTAAGTTTTCTGCTTAAAACAATTGTTAAATCGCTAGATTTCATTATCCATGCTAAGATAGGTCTTAAATACCATTTTTTACCCAAAACAAGAATATCTGAACCATAAGTCATGACTACTGCCTTCGTTCCTGCTATTTTTTTGGAAACTACCGCCACCAATCCTGCTGGCAGTAAATAATGTCCATGAATAACATCAAATCTATTCTTCCTATTCAGAATTAAGAAAGTAATTAGTGCAGAGATGAAAAATGTAATTCCTCTAAGAATCGGTATTTTTATGTGATAAGCCTTGTGAGTGATGAATTCATCGTTTTTTTCGTACGAGATTATCTCTACGTGATGACCTTTTCTTCTCAATTCTTTAGTTAAATTAAAGTTATAAGTTGATATTCCTCCTATCTGCGGAGGAAACATACCAACCATGCATATCCTCATCATACCACCGAGACGATTACTTGTTTCAAATTCATCGTAACTTCAAATAAATCGTCAGGATTTTTGGCATTTATTTCGATTGATCTTCCTTTTTTTACAACAATAACATTTTTATCTGTTTTTTTAGGATCTTTAATTAAAATGACTGGCTTCTCTTCCCTTCCTATGTAATGCAATAGATACAAAGTCTTGTAGAGCAAACCGTATTCCTTGGCTGTAACCACATCTTCTTTATGGACGAATCCTACTGCGTGAGATGTTTCGATTACAGATTGGACAACTCTTTGGTAAGCATAATCATCCTGAGACCTTTCATAAAGGATGTAAACTTCTTTGGCGTTTTTGACCGTATCTCTGATGTTCTTGGTAGGATCTCCTTGGCTAGATACGTAAGCGATTTTGATATATCCTATATTCTTGAGCAAATCATAGAAATTAGGATTTTTAGTCCTGAAATCCAAGTAAAAAGTCCCGTCTATCTGAGTTATATTCCTTATATTCCCTAAATTAGGGGGCAATTCCGAATGCTCCTGGTAGGGCGTTATTAGTAATTCTACGTTGTATATTTCTTCTTCAGAAGTGAGCATGAAATAAGCTGCGCCCACTAAAAAAACGAAAAGCAATATTATGGCTATATTTTTGGCGTTCATGTAGCAGAAATTAGAGTACTTAAATTTAAAGATTTCCGTAATACCTGTTTATACAATATCTCTAATATAATCAAAAATATACTTTAAAATCGGAATGAATTCCCTATTTACCCTTAGAATTCGAGATAAATTTGTCAACAATGGAAAATCCCCGCCCGACCAAGGATTATAAACACCTATGAGGGATATGATAAGTGAAATCGATAAAAAGACATAAAACATTTTTAATAGTCGTTCTGAAGAACTCTCACAGATATAAATAGCTGAAATAAAGAAAATTAGTGGCGTAAAGGGTATGAAAAATCTCATTCCATAACACATACCTCCGTAGGTTGTAGAAAAGGTAACGTAAAAAGACACGATAAGAAAACAACTGAGAAATATCATAAGTATCTCTTTTCTTAAGTTTTGAGTATTATTTTTAATCGCTCTAAAAAACATTGGTAGAGAAAAGAGCAGTATGGGGCTATATGAAAATAATCCCCTATATCCGAACAGACAGTGAAAAGAATACTTTAGAATAAATAGTAGGTCGTGATTAAATTTAATTCCTGATATAACACCTTTAAACTCTTCTTCTAGCCATGGTGAGCCTTCCCATTTGAAATATTCGGGATGTAGATAAGCTGGTTTTAGATCTCCTGTTATTTGAATGTTTAAAAGTGCGTGGAGTGAAAGAGGAATAAGTGCACCTGAAAGGTAGATGTATGCATGTTTTCTTAACTTGTTATCAGCCAAGATATAAAATAGAAATGATATGAAAAAAATCCCCCCTGATGGTATATCTATGGTGGCTGCTAAACTTGTAAGGAAACTAGTAAGAAAAATTTCCCCCTTAAATCCATTTTGACAGAATTTAGTTTTCAACAATAAGTAAAAGCTGATAAAAAGTAGACAAGCAGCTACTATATGATTGTTAAATACCGTTGTATAAGGAAATACTAACGTGCCGAAGATCAAACTTCCAACCAATATATATTTTAATCTTTCTTCTACACCTAATAGACTCAATGACTTATAAAAAAAGAATGATAATAAAACTGAACTAAGTCCGCATATAAAAAGAGTTAATAAGTAGTAGGGAAGGGAATTTCTATCACTACTATTGAATGATAAGTTAAAAAACTTATGCAAAATTAGATATAGTCCAGATGCCAGAAAAGAAAGTACAGGAGGCTTATCTGAGTAAAAATGTCCATTTATGAATACTTTATCTGCACCGATATTGAAAAATGTCGAATTGTCAATTATAAAGGTTCCTCTCTCAACCAATGATTCTATTGTGTTCATTCTTGAGGCATCGTTCCATGAATTAGGGTAAGTTTTTGTAAATATGGTGAAAATTAAAAAAAATATGACAATTAACTTTTTAATTGAAAACTCTGTTTGCACTTTTTCCATGTTCATGTTCACACCCTAAATCTTAGTTAGTCTTCAATCCCCATTTTAATAATAATTTTGATGAGAGAGACGTGACATCTAAAAAAATCAACAAAATACCTAGAAGAAATAAGAACATGGCAGCGTTGATAGATATTACGGGTGAAGGAGCCATAAAATTTCTCTTTTTGACTTCTTTTTTTACCCCATATACCTTTATATCATCTATTCTATCTAAAAAAATCAATGAAGGCGGTCTCTTTCCTGGTTCAAGTTTTTCGTATATTCTTTTAAAGTCTTCTTCTCCTATCCTGTGTAGCACAACAAGATCTATGAATGAGTAATCTAATTGCTCTTTTGGCAAAAATTCGCGGAACATTGCTCCTGTTTGTCTTCTTCCGGTAAAAGATGTTATAAAACAACCATATGTTCCTTCATTAGTGAATATTATATCATTCTCTTCAGTATTGGCTCTTACAATTTCTATTAGTTTAAAAACGTCTTTATCGGTAATCTCTCCAAAATACTTCATAAACCAGCCAATCACCATTTTTTCATTTGGTCTATAATCCATTACCTTAAAAATGGTCGTGTCTTCTACTGTAAATTCTAACTTGTTTTCAAACACTGTTGTATATAGTGTAAAATTCCCGAGGTTTAATGCAAATATGATGAATATCATGAGAAGAATTTCAAGATATCTTGCATCAATCTTTTTCATTATTCTATTTTCACTTATTCTATCATGCACCATTGCAATAGAAATACCGCCAAGCATGGACATGGGCAAAATCACATGAAAACAAAATCTGAATGGATATCTCAAAAGTATTAGGAGCATCGCGAAAAAAAGAGACGATAAAAGGTAGTATTCTCCCTTGTTTTTGTAGCAAATGTAAATTCCAAAAAGAGCAAGCAGTAATAAAATTATGTGAAATTCAACGTAAAAAAGAGATCCTACACCCGGGTTTATTACATCCAAATTTTTAAGAATATGTAATCCCCAGGGAAGATAAAGCAGATATGAAACACCCAATACAGTAAGAATCATATTTCTCTTCTCTTTTCTATGAAATCCATAAATCAACAGTGCTATGGTAATAATATGCGGCATGCTTAAATGAGAATAGAGGGAAAAAACCATCAAAACAATGCTTGCGATCTTTTTCTCCTTTTCGATGAAATAGAATATCAAAGGAGTTAGTATTAAAACAAATGCAATCGCATTTGTCGTTGTTTGACTCCAAAACCATTGAAAAGGGATGGATAGCAATAAAACACTGTAGAATGCACTCTTTGTATCAAAAATCTCTCGCATAAAAAACCATACAGTTATCAAAGATAAAGGAAACATAGAAAAACTCATGATTTTACCGATTGTCAAGACATCCAAGCCCAATCTGTAGAGAAAGAGCATTATTATGTGAATTAGGGGAGGATATAGGTGTGGTCTTCCTACCGGAGCGAATTCCCAGAAATCATGAAGTACTATACCATTTGCCATATCAAAGCCGCGCATCACGCTTAGATGATAATAAATATCTACAAAAGTGGGAAATTTCCATTTAAAAAGAGTAAATCCGGATATGCTAAATATTATGGCTAAAGCGG
>JBHIEG010000021.1:0-35466 GCA_046760505.1 Candidatus Hydrothermarchaeota archaeon | reverse complement strand
TATTTTATATCGAGATTTATTTTATATGAGATACTCTATATGGTATACCTCACTGAATCCTATCGTGGGAGGATTTTATGGAGGGATATTTTTGACTCTAGAGGGGTTGAGGGTTTTGGATTTAACACGCGTGCTTGCAGGTCCCTACACCACCATGATTCTATGCGATCTGGGTGCAGAAGTGATAAAAATAGAAGAGCCCAAAAAGGGAGATGAGGCTCGCGGCATAGGGCCATTCATAGACGGAGTAAGTGCCTACTTCTTAAGCCTTAACAGAGGAAAAAAGAGCATTACACTGAACTTAAAGAAAAAAAGAGGTAGAGAAATTCTTCTCAAGATGTGTGAGAAGGCAGATATACTTGTAGAAAACTTTAGACCAGGCGTCATGGCTCGTTTGGGATTGGATTACCATGTGTTAAAAGAAGTTAACCCGCGTCTAATATACGCAGCATGCTCAGGTTTTGGTCAGACTGGTCCTTATGCTCATAGAGGAGCCTATGACATGATCATTCAGGGAATGGGAGGGATTATCAGCATTACCGGGGAGGAAGGAATGCCTCCGGTGAGAGTTGGCGTATCCATAGGAGACATCACGGCTGCTTTTTTTACAACCATTGGCATTCTGGCAGCATTATATTACAGAGAAAAGACTGGAAAAGGACAAATGGTGGATGTAGGCATGCTTGACTGTCAGGTAAGCATACTAGAAAATGCAGTTATCCGTTACCTGACTACTGGAGAGATTCCTAAACCTTTAGGGTCCAGACATCCTTCTATAGCACCATTTGAAGCTTTTCCTGCTAAGGATGGTTATGTTATATTTGCAGTTGGATCTGCTCACTGGGAAAATTTCTGCAGAGAAATTGGAAGAGAGGACCTCATCGATGATCCAAGATTTAAAACTAATGCCCTAAGGTCGGAGAATCATTCCATATTACGCCCTATAATCGCTGAAATTTCAAGGACTAAAACTGTAAGAGAGTGGATTGAGAAAATGGAAAAATCTGGAGTGCCATGCGGTCCAATCAATACGGTTGATAAAGTTGTGAATCATCCTCAGGTGAGAGAGAGGGGTATGATAATTGAGATCGATCATCCGGAAGTAGGCCCAGTTAAGATGGCTGGAAATCCCATAAAACTATCTCTTTCCTCTAGAAATATATCACAACCAGCTCCAAAATTGGGAGAGCATACCGAAGAAGTTCTTAAATCCTGGATTGGATTGGATAAAGAGAGTATTGAAAACCTTAGAGGCGATGGAGTAATCTGAAGGAGAAATTTTGATGATCATATCATTTGCCAGTCTAATAGTTGCAACATTGATAGTGACCACAATACACGCGATAATGCCTACCCACTGGCTCCCTTTTGTTCTGGTTGGCAGAGCCCAAAAATGGTCTTACTTAAAAACGATTTCTATAACCGTGTTTGCTGGTTTAGGGCATGTTTCTGTGACAACTGTTCTTGGATTAATCGTCGCAGGAATAGGAATAGAAATTTCAAAAGTAGCAGCGAGACTGGTGGAACTTTTAGGTGGCATTATGCTTTTTTTACTGGGAATTGCATACATACACATATTTTTTAGAAAAGATAGTCAACCTGAGAGAGTTGACCTATCTAATAGGGCAGCAATAATGTCCCTTTTTACAATTCTAACCTTTTCTCCGTGCGAGGCAGTGATTCCAATCTTCTTTGCAGCCAGTTCCTTTGGATGGAAGATAATTGTACCCCTAGCAATAATTTTAGCTATAGGAACCGTTGGAGGTATGGCAATCATGGTTGCGACCGCTTCGATTGGTTTAAAGAAATTCGAACATCCGTACCTAGAAAGGTATGAAAAACTGATAATGGGCATAGTACTTGCATTCTTAGGAATTATAATTATTATCTTACGCTGATAATCTACGATCAAGTTGAGAAATAATCAAGTATCCGAGTAGTCTTCAAAAGAATCTTGAGAGATGTTGGGGCAAATAGACTCAAAACTCTCTCTTATTGTAGGAAACATCTCGGTAAATTTTCCTAAATCAAAGATAATTACAACATATCGAATAATTTCGCTTTCGTCTAGGCTGGAAGCCCCCGTAAAGGATTCATCCAAGAGGCACTTGATTCCTCTAAGTATTCTTTCGAAGAGATCTTCTTCTACATAGTCGTTTCTGTTCGCAAAATCTAGAATCTTGTCCAAGGCGCATTTACTTAAGACGTATTCTTTCCCCATATATATCAGGATCCTCTTCCTGACCAATCTTTCTATTATCTCCTCAGCATCTTCGAGTGTTAGTATATCTACTATATCCTCTTCATCCTCCAAGTCTATTTCCTCATAAAACTGATGGCCAAATTTCATATTCATCGATCCTTCATTAATCCCTGTAGTCATCCTTAAGTTATTCTTTAAATTAAACATCTTAAATTATTCTTATCTTTTATTTTTTGTCTTTTTTACTATTAGATTCAGAAAGTCTAAAACCATCTTCTCTCTCCACTGGAGATTTCACTTAACAACTCAGAACCTGTTTCCGTCCCCCTTGCGATCAAACTGTCTCCGGCTTGAATCACAACGTCTTTGTCTGGCCCATATATCCACTCATTTCCTCTTCTTATGGCTATCACATACATTCCTGTTTCTGTTGCAAGTCTTAATTCACCTAAACTTTTTCCTACCAAGATTGAGTTTTCTTTTACCTCAAAAATCTTTATTATTTCTTCTGTCTCACTTAGAGCCTCTTCTATTAATGGATGACTAGCTAAACCTCTTAAAACAACATCAGCAATGTCCTTTGCCGCATTAGAAATAGCCTCTGCAGAGGCAGCAACATGAAGGATACCGCTCAGTTGCTCGGCTTCTTCTGGAGTCCTCGCTGCTAACATAGCCATTATCCTTATTTCATATTTTAAAGAGTCCATTTTCTTTTCCAGTCTTTCTACTTCACTAGCGATTTCTTTGTTGTTTAGGAGTAAAGCAGAATAGGCTAAGTCTATCATGAGTTCAGACACATCTTTCATCTCTACAAGGAGTTCTTTGACAGTTTTTGATGTGGTCACGGATTCTACCAGAATTTTCTATGGTACTAACATTTAAATAGTTGTGGGTTTCGGATACAGTATTCAACGAAGATCCTCTGGAACCGGTGAGGCGATATGAATGATAAGTGCGAAGAAATATCTAAAAGAGGGGCTCCCAATCATCTTGTTATGCCTTACGTTAGAACTGGTAGCCGGAAACAGTCTAAGTCACATGCAGAAAGAGATAGTCTCGGTTCCAGGTCTGCTTGTCTTATTACCCCCAGTAATGTGTATCAGGGGGAACATATACGGCTCATTAGGATCTCGTCTCACCACATCTCTGCATTTAGGTCTTATCGATCCTAGCGTTTGGAGAAGCAAAGTACTGAATGTTAATATTTATGCGTCACTCTCGCAAACCCTTTTCATGTCCATCTTCGTAGGTATCTTCGCACACTATGCATGCTTACTCCTAAACCTTCCCAGTGCTGGAATCCTGACTCTAATATTAATATCTCTGATTGCAGGGATTGTTTCAGGCTTCTTTCTCACTTTTCTGGCGATTTTTATATCTTTCTTTGGGTATTCACATGGATTAAATCCAGACAATTTCATTGCACCTTTATTAGCGACCATAGGAGACATCATAACGGTATTCTCATTATTTCCTGCGATTTGGCTAGTAAGGGTGCTTTGAATGGTATATACGGTAAAAAGAATTCTCAAGGAAAGCATACCTTTCCTTATAATGTCAATGTTTCTTGATCTTGCGTCTGGTGGGATGCTAGAGAGTAAAAAAGAATTATTCATCAGTATTCCAGGAATCATAATCCTTGTTCCCCCAATGATAAATCTAGCTGGAAGTATTGGAAGCGTCTTGGGATCTAGAATATCATCATTCATGCATTTGGGTTTAGATTTAAGGAATTTAGCAGTAAAGGACTCTATGGTGGCTCTATTTATAGGAATTATTTCATCTATCACTCTGGGATTCTTGGGGTACATTGTTTACGCCCAAAAAGAGTCTGGAGTTACAGTAAAAATTTTCGTCAAGATCACGGTTTTAGCGGGTGTCATAACGGTGAGTTCCATGATAGTTTTAACCATTCTGATAATATTCCTCTCTTATTTAAAGGGATACGACCCTGATAACGTTTTCATCCCAATAGTAGCCTCAATTGGAGATATTGTTGGCATTGCCTCTCTTCTAATTGTCATAGGCTTGCTGTACTAAAGGTGATAAAGAAATGTAATGATAACAAAATAAGAATTTAAAGTAAAAAAGGTGAGAGGAAACATGCAAAATCATCTCTTATATATTCATTTTATATCTAATCACGCCTCAAATTACGTTATCTCAAGCGACGTAACCCCATCATTCATATTGCTCTTAGCTATCATAGTTGACTTGCTGATCAAAGAACTACCTCATAATATTCATCCTGTAGTTTGGATGGGAAAAGAAATTGAGATATTATCAAGAAAATTAATTCATCTTGGATCTAAGGGAGGAATTTTAATAATATTTATCTCTACATTTACCTTTCTAATTTTAACTTCATTATTGTCATTTTTTAAGTACCTCAACTTCTATCTCTACATTATAATCTCTTCTTTATGGCTTTCAAGCATGTTTTCATTCAGGATGTTATTAGGGGAAGCATCCGATGTATCAAAAATTTTAGAAGATAGTAAGATCGAGGAAGCCAGAATTAAAGTATCTAATCTTGTGAGCAGGAATGTAGAAGGTTTCGATGAGTCTTTAATATCTTCTGCCTGCATAGAGAGCCTTTCTGAAAATTTCTGCGATTCAATAGTTGCGCCGATTTTTTATTTCCTTTTATTTGGATTGTATGGAGCAGTGTTCTATAGGGTTATAAATACATTGGATGCCATGATAGGATACGAAAAATACGATGCATTTGGTTACTATGCGGCTAGATTGGACGATCTATTGAACTACATTCCCGCTAGATTATGCGTCCCTTTTATGCTCTGGGCATCGTTGTTTCTGAAATTGAATTTTAAAAACACAAAGGAAATTAAAAAATATGCATGCCTTACCAAGAGCCCAAATTCTGGATATCCAATGGCAAGTGCATCCTGCCTTTTAAACGTTTCTTTTGTTAAGCCTAATGTATACAGGATTGGGGATTATCGTATGCCGACACATGAGGATATTAAAAAGGCAGTTAATTTAGTTGCAACCTCAAGCATCCTGTTCTTTATTGTATCGGAGGGATTTCTTTGGCTGTTGGGATCATAGGAGGTACTGGTGTAGATAACATACTGAAAGATTCGAGAAGGATAGAAAAAAACACACCATACGGAAGAGTGACCATATTGGAGGGGAAATTATCCCATAGAGATTCTTACCTCATTTTTAGACACGGTGAAAAACAGAGTATTCCGCCCCACAGAGTGAACTACAGGGCTAATCTCTGGGGATTGAAGGAAGTTGGAGTAGATAGAATTATTGCATTCAATGCGGTAGGATCTTTGAATGAGCAAATGAAACCCGGAGACTTTGTACTGATAGACGATTTCTTTGACTTTACACGTTCAAGGAAGTACACATTTTACGAAACTCAATCGGTCCATGTAGACATGACAGAGCCATACTGTCCTGAGATGAGAGAGATTGTACTAAAAAAAATTGATAAAATACACCCACGTGGTGTATATCTCTGTACCGAAGGCCCTAGATTTGAAACGGTCCAGGAAATTAAGGTATTTAAGTTACTTGGTTGTGATGTAGTTGGAATGACTGGCGTCCCAGAAGTGATCCTAGCAAGAGAATTAGGCTTGTGCTACATTTCTATATGCACGGTGACAAATCTTGCTGCAGGGATTTCAAAGGAAAAATTAACCGCAAAGGAAGTACTAGATATAATGGAGAAAAAGAAGGATGAAATTAAGAGTATTTTGGAGAAAATTGTTCCAAACATACCAGTTCATAAAAAATGCGGATGCTCCACCGTACCTAAAAATGAGTAGTGAAATGAAAATAGTTTTATATTGATTTATGCCAATAGGAGTGGGAATAACAAACCATCCAAAAAATGAGGTGGGTATTCTTATGCACTTAATACTCTTGGGAGCCCCGGGGGCAGGTAAAGGTACTCAAGCCAAGATGGTTGCAGAAAAGTTTGGAATACCGCATATAGCGACTGGAGATATTTTAAGAGAAGCAGTCAAAGAAGGAACCCAGTTAGGAAAAGAAGCGGTAAAATACATGGAGAAAGGAAAACTCGTGCCTGATGAAATTGTGATAGGTATTATAGAAGAAAGATTGAGGGAAGATGACTGCAAGAAGGGATTTGTTTTAGATGGATTTCCACGAACCATAGCCCAAGCAGAGGCTCTTGACAGTGTATTGGATAAGATAGGTATCGATCTGGATTTAGTGATAGACCTGAAGGTAGATAAGGAAGAGTTAGTTAGAAGGATCAGTCAGAGAAGAATATGCAGATCCTGTGAAAAACCCTATCATCTTACATTTAACCCTCCCAAGGTGAGCGGAGTCTGCGATGAATGCGGAGGGGAACTCTACCAGAGATCTGATGATACCGAAGAAACAGTGAGGAAAAGAATAAGCGTATACGAGGAGCAAACATTTCCTCTGATCGATTATTACAAAAAAAAGGGCATTTTGAAAGAAGTAGACGGGAACAGACCCATAGAAGAAATATCTGAAAGCATTAATAAGCTTCTAATGGATTTGAGATAAAATAAGGTGAAAAAATTGAGTTTTCTCCAAAATATAGATCCAGACATAGCAAAAGTAATTAAAAAAGATATAGAGAGACAAATATATCAATTAAACCTTATAGCATCTGAAAACTATGCTAGCGAGGCGGTTTTAGAGGCACAGGGTTGTGTGATGACGAACAAATATGCTGAAGGATATCCAAGAAAAAGATACTACGGAGGGTGTGAATGGGTTGATGAAGCGGAAGAACTTGCAATAGAAAGGGCAAAAAAGATTTTTAATGCAGAACATGCAAACGTACAGCCTCATTCTGGATCGCAAGCAAATATGGTTGTCTATTTTTCGGTTTTAAATACGGGAGATACCATAATGGGGATGAGGTTATCTGACGGTGGTCACTTAACTCATGGAAGTCCAGTAAATTTTTCAGGCAAGTTCTTCAAGGTGGTGCACTACGGAGTATCGAGAGAAACTCAGACTATAGACTATGATGAAGTTAGAAAACTCGCAAAAAAATACAAACCAGATATGATTGTCTCAGGGGCAAGCGCTTATCCAAGGGAGATAGACTTCTCCTTATTCAAAGAGATAGCAGATGAAGTCGGCGCGTATCACATGGCTGATATCGCGCACATCGCAGGCCTAATCGTAGCAGGACTACATCAGAGCCCCATTCCATACGCTGATTTTGTTACCACAACTACTCATAAAACCCTTCGAGGACCAAGAGGAGGTATGATTCTCTGCAAAGAGGAATTCGCCCAAGAAATTGACAGAACATTGTTTCCAGGCATACAGGGTGGTCCTTTAGAGCATGTTATAGCGGCCAAGGCGGTCGCATTCAAAGAAGCCATGACGAATGAATTCAAGGAATACCAAAAACAAATCGTTAAAAATGCTAAAACCATGGCAAATGCGTTGATAGAGCGCGGTTACTCATTGATTTCGGGAGGAACCGATAATCATCTCATTTTAATTGATCTAACTGAAAAAAACATGACCGGAAAGGAAGCTGAGGATGCTTTAGGAGATGCGGGGATAATCGTTAACAAAAATGCGATACCTTTTGACAAAAGACCTCCAAGGATTACTAGTGGCATCAGGGTAGGCACTCCTGCTATAACAACAAGGGGAATGAAAGAAAGAGAAATGATCGAGATCAGTGAGTTGATCAATAGGGTCCTTGAGAACAAAGATGATGAAAGAACGAAAGAAGAGGTAAAGAAAAAAGTTATAGACCTATGTGGTAGATTTCCTATATACGAGAAATTGCTTCAAAGATATAAAGAGCTCTGAGAGGTTCTTTCATGCCAGAGATTATTGACGGGGTAAAATATGCTAATGAAATTCAGAAAGAGGTATCCTTGGATGTAAAATATATAGAAGAAAAATACGGTATTCGTCCTGGTCTGGCAGTTATCTTGGTAGGAGAGCATCCGCCATCAAAGATCTTCGTAAAGATGAAAGAAAAAGCCTGCGAAGAAGTGGGAATGCACAAGGAAATATACAGGCTCCCGGAGAGTACATCAGAGGAGGAGTTAACAAAACTTATCAAAAAACTTAATGAGAAAAAAAATATTCATGGGATCATAGTACAGCTCCCATTGCCGAAACAAATAAACCCGAATACCGTGATGGCAACTATTTCTCCGGAAAAAGACGTAGACGGATTAAATCCTTTAAACATTGGAAATCTTTTTTTGGGTGAGGAAGAGCTAGTTCCATGCGCTCCAAAAGGCATAATTTACCTGCTAGATAAACTAAACATCGATGTAGCAGGAAAACAGGTCGTGGTCGTTGGGCACAGTAACCTAGTAGGGAAACCTATGGCGATGATGCTTCTTAACAGAAATGCCACCGTAACCGTATGTCATATCATGACGGAGGATCTAAAAAAACACACAAGAGAAGCAGATATACTGATCGTTGGCGCAGGCAAGAAAGGATTAATAAAGAAGGACATGGTAAAAGATGGTGTGGTCATATTCGATGTGGGAATAAATAGAGTAGATAAAAAAGTTTATGGAGACGTGGACTTCGATGATGTATATCAAAAGACTTCTTTCATAACACCAGTTCCAGGTGGAGTTGGCCCTATGACCGTTGCAATGGTTCTAAAGAATACCATAATAGCCGCAAAAAAAATTTTAAACGAGAAAAAATGAAAAAAATTGGAGTTCTAGCCTCAGGGAGGGGTACAAACTTACAATCAATCATAGATTCTATAGAAAAGAAAGAAATAAAAAATGCTGAACTTTCCGTTGTAATAAGCGATAATAAAGATGCTTTAGCATTAAAAAGAGCAAAAAAACATGGAATTCCTGCTGTATTCATAGATCCCTATAAGTTCAAAACAAAAGAAGAATTTGATGATGAAATACTTAGAGTTCTAAAAAAATACGAATGCGACCTAGTATTGCTAGCCGGATACATGCGCATTTTATCACCCAAAGTAGTAAAAGAATTTAAGTGGAGGATAATGAATATCCATCCTGCCTTGCTCCCCTCATTTCCTGGATTAAACGCTCAGAAACAGGCTCTTGAATACGGCGTAAAGGTGAGTGGATGTACGGTCCATTTTGTAGATGAAGGAGTTGATACAGGACCTATAATTCTACAAAAAGCAGTTGAAGTAAAAGAAGACGATACACCAGAGACCCTCGCTGATAGAATACTCAAAGAAGAAAACAAACTATATCCTCTTGCAGTTAAACTCTTCTTAGAAGACAAATTAGAAATCGAAGGACGAAGAGTAAAGATCAGGTGGTAAAGTGATCATAGACGCAGAGATCTGTGGTATAAAGTTAGGAGATTTCCATCCGGTTAGAATAATGGGGGTTATAAATCTAAGTCCAGAGTCATTTTATGAGGGTTCTATTGTAAGGAACGAAGAAGATGCTCTGAATAGAGCAATAAACATGATAGAAAATGGAGCAGAAATGATAGATTTGGGTGCTGCTTCTACTGCACCGGGCAGGAAGGAGATATCCATCGAAAAAGAAGAAGAGAGATTGATTCCTGTTTTAAAAAAAATGGTCAAAGAAATAGATGTTCCTATATCTGTGGATACACAAAGCAGCATAATCGCCGAAAGAGCCTTAAAAATTGGAGCAAGTATAATTAACGATGTGAGTGGTCTTAAAAAAGATGAAAAGATGCTAGATGTAATTTTAAATTATAAATGTCCCCTTATAATAATGGCTTCTAAAAAAAGACCAGGAGATCTGCTAACACTATCAGAAATTAAGAACTGCCTAGAAGAGACCATAAATTTAATTGAGTCCAAGGGCGTTGATCCAAATGACATCATAATAGATCCCGGAATTGGAAGATGGATTCAAGAAAAGACTTATGAATACAACTTAGAGATCATTAAAGGTTTAAGTTCTCTTAAGTTGTTAAGGAAGCCAATTTTAGTGGCAATTTCCAGAAAATCTTTTATAGACGAAATATTAAATGTGGGTCCGCCTGAGAAAAGACTCTATGGTTCTTTGGGCGCAACTGCCATAGCCGTTTATGAGGGGGCCCACATCGTGAGGACTCATGATGTGAGAGAAACTTTGCACTCGATTAAGATTGCCGAGCTTCTGAGGAAAGATCCAATTTTGGTGGAGAATAAAGAGAAAAAGGCAACACTTCTGAATTGGATTTCAAAAAAAGAAGATATTGCTGCTTTAATGGAAAAGATAGGAGTCGGTGAGACTGGTATAAGAATTATGAAAGAGAAGGCATCTTTCAGGACTATATTGATAGAGAACGTTACTCATAAGGAGGCTTTGATCCTCAAGCAAGAAATCCTAGCAAGGGGGGGAGAGGCCGCCATACCAGAAGTTGCGTTAAGAGGAGGCAATAACTTAAGTATAATTATATTTGGCACATCAGCACAAATCAGTAGTTTAAAGAAGAAACTAAAAAAGCAAGCCTTTGATCTCCCTATCATCGCATCTTTATTGGATGAATTAGAGGATATTGAATGAATGAAATAAAAATTCTTCCCATAAGGACTGGTTTAATTAAAATCAAGGATGACCTCGTTGATAAGATAATGGAGGCATTAAGCAGAGAAAAAATAGAAATAGAAGATGGAGACGTCCTTGTTATAGCGGAAACAGCAGTATCGCTAACTCAATCAAGAATAGTTAGATTAGAAGATGTTTCATTTTCAAAAGAAGCAGAAAAATTGGCAAAAGAATACGAAATGGATCCCAGGGTGGTTGAGGTAATATTGAATGAGGCAGATGAAGTGTATGGGGGGGTCAAATACTGTTTGCTCACAAAGAAAAATGGTTTTTTGATTGCTAACGCGGGTGTAGATCATTCTAATGCACCTTTGGGTCATGTGATACTGTTTCCTGACAATATACAGTATACGGCTAATAAAATAAGGGAAAAAATTGAAAACAAGACAGGAAAAAAGATTGGAGTGATAATAGGGGACAGCAGGACACAACCACTGAAAAAGGGAGTTGTTGGTGGAGCATTAGCAGTCTCAGGTTTAGAGCCTGTTGAAGATAACAGAGGCAAAAAAGATCTTTACGGTAGGGAATTAAAGATCACCTTCAGGGCTATAGCCGATGACTTAACCAGTGCGGCTCAACTCTTGATGGGCGAATCCGATGAATGCATCCCAGCGGTTCTTATTAAGGGTGCGAAAGTAAGGCTAACTGATAATCCTAAGAACGACATGTTTATCTCTCCGGAAGAATGTCTCTTCTTTAATGTTTTTTGGGAAAAAAAGAGTTAAACGAACATATCTCTTGGGGGCTCTGATTTCGTTGTGTTAAATACTTTTAAGGCATATTCTAGGTGTTTGCTTTCTATTTGCTTATCTCCGTCCAATATTGCCTTGTGCAAAGCTGTTTTGAGGAATTTTTCCTTTATATCCCTCCCCGACATCCCCCTTGTCTTTGAAACATAAGGTTCCAACTTTACAGAGATTCCAATGGGAATCCTCTTCGCATAGTAATTCAGTAGTTCTCTCCTTTCAGACTCATTTGGTAAGGAGAACTCTATTTCCTCCTCAAACCTGCTTCTTATCGCAGGATCCAAAGATGCTATGTTGTTCGTGGCCGCTATTGTAATCACTCCTTTGTTGCTTGGAATTCCATCCATCTCTGCTAATAAGGCATTTACTATTTCTAGGACATCCCCTCTCAAAGATTGATAACGTCTGTCCAGTCCTATTGCATCTAATTCATCTATGAATATGATGGACGGTGCTCTCCTAGATACATTTTTGTACATCTCGTGGATCCTGCTTGCACCATCCCCCACGTGTTCACCTATTAGATCGGTCGCCTTTATCAAAAATAAGGGAACCTTCGTCTCGAAAGCCAGTGCCTTAGCGGTCATTGTTTTTCCTGTTCCAGGGGGCCCATAGAAAAGTATGTTTTTGGGAGCCCACTCACCAAACAAATCAGGGTCCTCCAGATATTTTTCCAGAATTTCGCACTTTTTCTTCGCTCTTTCTTGCCCAATAATGTCTCTAAACCTTGTTTCTTCAAATATTTCCCTGTATACTGGAACTTCATTAGCCTCTAATTCTATTACCGTCTCCTCTGTAATCCTGCAGTGTTTTTTTGGAATCGTTTCTACAACCTCAAATGCAAAATCAGGGTACATTCTCTGATCAAACAGAAACTCACCCTTTTTAACACTGTATCCCAGCCACTGCTCCTTGGCGTACATCTCAAATAACTTTATGTCGTCGGTAGATATCCTGTGTCTCTCATGGCAGTCACAGCGGAGGGGATAGCCTACTGGTTTGAGTTTAATGTATATGGCCGAGGAAGAGGATATGCGTTTCCTTCGTTTGGATATGGGTTTTTGAGATTTTGACTTTATCCAAAAATCTAACCGGGTTTGCATATTGCTCATTACCCCCAACCTAAGAGGTAAGGTATCTATTATATATTCTTTAGGTCAATAAAAAATTTGGGTAGTGAATATGAGGTCTTTCATCGGAATAGATATACCCAGATCTATAGCAGAGGGCCTACGAGAAATTCAGGAAGAGATTAAAAATGTATCTAATGTCAAGTTAGTCGAACCTGAAAATATGCACATCACCCTAAAATTCCTCGGCGAGATCCAGGAATCAAAGGTCACTGAGATAGGAAGAAGGCTAGAAAAAATTGGAAAAGAATTTAAATCCTTCAATGTTAGACTAAGAGGGGCTGGATGTTTTCCAAGTTTAAAATATATTAGGATAGTATGGATAGGTGTGGAAGAGGGCGCGATGGAGATTCTGGGCATTCAGAGAAGGATAGATGATGAATTAAAAAGTATTGGATTCAAAAAAGAGAAAAAATTCCATCCTCATCTTACCATAGCCAGAGTAAAAAATTACAGAGCTAAAAAAGAATTAGCATCTCTTATCGAGAGTAAAAAAGATATTGAAGTTGGAGAATTTAAAGTAAGAGAGATAAATTTTAAGAAAAGTACTCTAACCAAGAAAGGACCAGTTTACGAAGACCTCCTGAACATTCCACTGGGATAAACATGTATGAAGATATTCTAAAAATGATAAAACCGACTGAAGAAGAGATTAAAGAGATAAAAATAGTAATTGAAAACATCACATCCAGTATTTATGAAATAACAAAAAGCATGGATCCAAAAATCAGAATAGAGCACGTTGGATCCACTACAAGAGGAACATTCTTAAGGGACAAGAAAGACATAGACATATTCATTATTCTACCCTTAGAATACTCTAAGGATCAAATGAAAGGTATTGTTACGCATATCTCTGAAAATTTGTTGAAAAGTAGAGTAATAGAAAGATACGAACTTAACTATGCCGAGCATCCATATTCCACAATGTATCAAAAAGGCTATGCCATTGATCTCGTACCATGCTATTCCATCAAAAAAATAGAAGACATGATATCTTCCGTGGACAGAACTCCTTTTCACAATGAGTACATCAAATCTAGGCTTTCTGACAAACAGAAGGATGAAGTTCTTTTGCTAAAAGCTTTTCTTAGAAGTATTGGCGTATACGGAGCCGAAGCTAAGGTGAATGGTTTTTCAGGCTATCTATGCGAACTTCTGATAATTTATTACGGAGACTTTGAATCAACCATTAAAAATGTTTGTGAATGGAAGCTACCTGTACTCATAGACATTGAGGGACATGGAAAAATAAAGGACGAAAAATTGGTGGTCGTAGACCCAGTAGATCCCAAGAGAAATGTCGCATCCGCGGTTTCTTTAGAAAGTCTTTCAAAATTCATATCTGCTTGCAAGGTATTCAAAAAATATCCAAGTGAAAGATTTTTTATTCCGAGTAAGAGGAGAGCTGATAAGGATATTTCTAAAAGGGGTACAGATTTCGTCTTCTTATTGTTCAAAATCCCAAGGATATCAATGGACATTTTGTATCCGCAGTTAAAGAAGGCTAGAGAAAGAATAGCGGATCATCTTAGAGAAGAGGATTTCGTTTTGATCAGATCTGATTTTTGGACAGATGAAAAGAAAGTTGGCATAATAACCTTAGAACTTGAAAATATAGAGTTAAGCTCGGTTAAAAGACATATAGGGCCTAGAGTATATGATGATTTTGAATTCCAAGAAAATTTCATCAAAAAACATTTAAACAAAGAATCAACGCTTTCCGGTCCGTGGATAGAGGGAGAAAGGTGGGTGGTAGAAAAGAAAAGATCAAGAAGGAATGCAATAGAATCAGTAAAGGATGCGTTAAAAAAAGATCTTGGAAAACATCTTACACCATTTATAAGAGAATCTAAGATATTTTTGAATGACGAAATATTCCACGCAAAGGTTGATCTAGAATTCCTAGAGGATTATCTCTCAAAAACCTATCATTGGCTCGAGGTATACGATTAATATTATTGGATTGATGTTTAGAAGACTATCTCTTTTTTGATAAACCTTCTGGTTCTTTCGTCCTTTGGATTTTTAAAAATTTCCTCTGGAGTACCTGTCTCAATTATTGTTCCATCAAGGATGTGGGCTATCGTATCAGATATGTTTCTTGCCAGATAAAGATCGTTGGTCGCTAAAACAATAGTTGTTTCACCCCTCAAGTCTTTTATAACATTTTCTACAATGGCCGTGTTACTAGGATCAAGATTTAGGGTAGGCTCATCCAGGAGTAGAAGCTCTGGTTCTAAGACCAAGGCTCTGGCAAGGGATACTCTCTGCTGTTCTCCCCCGGATAAACTTCTCGCTTGTCTGTTTTCATACCCGGATAGCCTCAATTTTTTTAGTACTTCTCTGACTTTTATTTCGATTTCTTTTCCTGAATAGCCCCTAAATTTAAGTCCGTACGCAACGTTCTTGTAAACAGAGGTTTTAAAAAGCACACACTTTTGAAAGACCATAGTGCAATTTCTCCTTACCTCTTTTCTGTAATCATTTTCAACCAATCTTTTGTTGTAGTAAAATTCCCCAGAGGTTGGTTTATCGATTCCGGCTATTATTCTGAGTAAAGTGGTTTTTCCAGCACCGTTTATACCCATGATGGAGAAGATTTCACCTCTTCTTATTTCTAGGCTTATCTCTCTCAGAGCAGTAATCTCACCATATTTTTTGGAGACATTTTTTAGTTCAACGATATTTTCCAATGTCAACCCTCTGAACAAGATTTATTGCAAGGCTCAATCCGAAAACAAAAGTGATCAGTATCACTGTTAGTGCTATTCCAAGTACTATTTCTCCCCTAGTAGTTTCAAGGGCTATCGCTGTGGTTAAGACCCTGGTCTTTCCTCTGATATTTCCTCCTACCATTAGAGCTATGCCCAACTCCGCGATTGCTCTGTTAAAACTGGCTATTATAGACAGTATTACGCCACTAATCGCCTCTCTAAGGACGGTGAGGGATGCATATATTTCTGATGCTCCCAAGGTTCTGGCAAGTTCCATTATCTCGGGTTCGATGGATTCGATGGCGCTTATTGAAAAGCTTACCATTATGGGTGTGATGAGGATTGCCTGACCGATTATTATTCCTTCCGGAGTATAGAGAAGGTTAAGAAAACCGAATGGACCAGATTTAGACAAAAAGATGTAAAGTATAAGACCTAAGGCTACAGTAGGCATTCCAAGCAAGGCGTTAAAAAAACCTTTCACAATGCGTCTGCCTTTAAACGCTTTCATACCTACTAGCATCCCTATAGGAATGCTCCATGTGGAGGAGAGAAGTGTAGCCATCCCAGAGACATAAATTGATCTCAGGGCGATTTTCACCACAACTGGATCTCCTGAAACTATTAGTTCCAAAGCGCTTTTTAAACCTTCTAGGATCTCTACCACCATTTCTATCACTGTGTTTTAATTGGTAAACCGATTTACTCTAACCATACAGTCCAGATTGATTGTAGCGATATTTCTCAGGACACTCGGTGTTATTGAAGAATGCATAATCTTTTATCCATTCTACCAATTCGCCATCTTTGCCCTCTTTAATTAATTGCACTGCAGGATAAAAGAGAGGCCTTCCATAACTTTCCATTCCAAATTTACCTATGAATTCTTGAGTCTGGTTTGATATCAGAAATTTTTCAAACACGAGGGCTCCATAGAAGTTGATATCCGGATGAATCCTCGGATTAACAGCAATGACGCTGTAAACGTTTAACAATTCTTTTCCTCGTGTAACGAGAGGTTCAAGCGTGATAGTGCCATCCTTGTAGTACTTGAGGTAGGTTCCCATATCAGCTAGGGTGTATGCATCCTTCTCGTTTGCTAATAGAAGAGTTCGCCCCATTCCGGTTCCTGATTCCAAATACCATGGTTTTTCTTTGAGTTTGTTAGGATCAAAACCTGCAAGACTCCAAAGTTTTATTTCTTTGATGTTCGTACCAGATTTATCTCCTCTGGAAATCCAGAGTGCTTTACCAACGTTCCCAGTTTCATATATTTTTTTCATGGCTTCTATAGGGCTGAGTCCTTTTATTCCAGCGGGGTCTTTTTCAGGTCCTACAATCGCAAAGAAGTTGTATGCTATGATCTTTCTGTTTACGCCCCCTCCCTCCCTCATGAAGGCAAATTCTTCTGGCGGAGCATGTACAATAACGACATCAGCATCTCCTCTTTTCGCGTGCTGCAAGGCCAATCCTGTCCCTACCGATATGAAATAAAGGTCAATGTCATATTTCTTCTCGAATTTTTCCTCCAAATCGTCTAATAACCCTGTATCAAACAAACTTGTGGTTGTGGATACTACTAGTCTTTCTCTAACTTTCGCTGTCTCATAGGGTGCGGTGCATCCCAATATTAAAAACATTAAGAGGATTCCGGCCGAGAACTTGTGATTAATACTCATCGAATCACTTTTTACGATAGGTTTATATGTGCATATCGATTTTTAATCTTGTATTTATGAGTTTCTATAGGAAGGGAGAAAAATTCCATGTCTGATAAACTGCGCCCGAGAACAAAGCTCTGGTTATCCTCCGATCACACGTCGATAATGGGTGAGGGCATAGCAAGCTTGCTTGAGGCTATAGAGAAAACAGGCTCTCTCTCAAAAAGTGCAAAATCCCTAAATATTTCTTATCGTCATGCATGGGGATATTTATCTAAATTAGAAAAAAAATTGGGTGTCCCTATAGTAAAAACTTATCGAGGGGGTGCACACGGAGGAGGGGGGACTGTACTAACAGATTTTGGAAAGGCACTTTTGAAAGAGTACAGGAAGTACAGGATTTATTTAGATAGAATTCTAGAAGATGAACATTACTGGGAGGCTTGCGGTTTGAAATTAAGTGCTAGAAATAGGTTGAAAGGTACTGTTAAAGACGTTAAAAAAGAGGATGTGACTGCGTCTGTAAAAATTGAAATAAAAACCCCTGCAATAATAACTGCAATCATAACAAGAGAGGCTATA
Organism: Candidatus Hydrothermarchaeota archaeon; assembly: GCA_046760505.1. GTDB lineage: Archaea > CAYFZR01 > CAYFZR01 > CAYFZR01 > CAYFZR01 > CAYFZR01. Next base: position 17,890 of record JBHIEG010000021.1, on the reverse strand, counting down.
GAAGAACTTGGAATAAAACCTGGAGACAAAGTAGAAGCGATTATAAAGGCTACTGAAGTCTTGATAGGAAAAGAGTGATTACAGGTTCTTTGGGGGATGAGTATTCCCTAATACTTGCGTTCGAAATAAAAACCTAGGTTTAGAAATCCATGAAAATCGAGCCGAACTTTTTTTCTGCAAATGTTTTTGCTATTTCGAGACTAATAAGTTCATTTTCGTCTGCTATTCCAACTGTAACTCCTTCAGCATATTCAAATATAAACTCAAAAGCCTCTTCAGGCTTTATATTTCCCGCAGCGAGAGGTTTTATCGAAACTACCTTTTTATCTGTATTCTCTATCAAGGATATTGTCTTTCTAAAATCCCCCATGAACTCTCCTCTTTTGTTTAGAGGAAGAAGATAGAAATCGAAATCTAACCTATCTAATTTTTCCATTGTCTTGTGAGGATTATGTAATGCAAGACCCCTCTTCATATCGTTTTCTTTTATTCTTTCTAATTTATCGTTTAAATCAGCTCCCATTCGCTCTGCTTTGCTTGCATGAATTGCGCAACCATAAGCCTCTATTTCATTCATTAGATTGATTTCAGTTTCAAAGTCCTCTACATCAATTGTTCCAAGCACTCTGAATTCATAATCTTTTTTTAACTTTAACAAAGAGTTCACAAGCCTTGGTAACGCCACGAGTTGAAAGTCTGGAAATCCGCTCTCTATGGATTTTTTAAATAAATTTGTCATGTTCTTTGGATTGCTGTAGAACTTCTGATAGTACAGTAAAGAGCGCATGCCAAATTGTCCCGCTCCAATCATCGGGCTGGTTCCAAACATCACCCTTGAAATCATGAGTATTACTCCAGCGTCAGCTTTGATATTTGAGACAAGACCTTTCTCCTTATTTCATCGGGACTTGGAAGATCTACGATTATTTCTCCCTTTTCAAGGACCTTTTTCAGCAATGGATAAGCGGTTCCTCCACATTTACAAGTTTTTTCTTTCTCATCTTTTCTGTAGGCAAGAATATCAGTGTTGCATTTACTACATCTAAAAACTTGTTTTTTACCTCCATATTTTCCTCTCTTTGCGCAGGGTACATTTTCCACCTCGACTATGTCCATTGCATAGTCTATGGGAGGAGATCCGCTAATAAAAGTCCCCACTCCAAAGTAGTCAGCTATATCCCTTAGATCTTTAATTTTGAATTCATCGATCCCTCCAGATATGAGAATTTTAACATATTCGTATCCTCTTATATCCAGTTCCCATCTGACCTCCTCAACTATTCTTTTAAAATCACCTCTCCTGCTTCCGGGAGTGTCTAATCTTACAGCGAGTAGTCTATCTTTCAAACTCTCTGCTGCCATTATGGACTCAGTTTTTTCATCGAAATATGTATCAGTTAGCGCTATTCTTGGGATTTTTTCTGGCATTACCTTATCGAAGGCTATCCATGCTTCTTCTTGCGACTCCATCAGGATAACATAAGCATGAGACATGGTACCTACAGGGTCGATGCCTATCAATCTTGCTCCAGATATTCCTGAGACTCCATCACAACCCCCGATGTAAGCAGATCTATCTACCATAGGAGAAATAGAGGGATGGATTCTTCTTATGCCGAAACTATAAATTGGTTTGCCTTTGGCTGCCACTTTGCACCTTGCGGCTCTGGTCGCGATTCCAGAAGATTGACATATTAATCCCAAAAGAGCAGTTTCTAGCAGACCAAAGTTACAGTACTTTCCTTCTATCTCCATAACGGGCTGATACGGATAGAATACTGTTCCTTCTTCCATGGCGTATATATCACAATCAACACCCTCAAAAAGAATTAAGATTTCTTCTAATCCAGCAAAAATAGCCCATTTCCAGTTAAACGGGAAGGAAGTTGCCGTAACATCAGCAACAACTCTCTTATCGCACTTTTCATATTTCTCCAAGACCTCTTTGCACCTCTGGAAATAAATATCAGCGGTATTTCCAGATTTAATCTCATCGAAAGAAGCGACATGAAGACTTTTTTCTTTCGTAAGATTCTCTTTTCTCATCCTATTATCTCCGAAAGCTCTTTTATACTCAAATCCGAGATCTTAAAGCATCTCACAACCCTAACATTTTCGTACAATTCTTTTGCCCTTTCTAAATATTTGTCTTCGTCTTCCATTAGTACGATTATCTCTTTTATATTGAGTTCTTTTATTTTGCTCTCTATTTCTCTTTTTACTCCCTGAATTTTCTTTTCTATACTTTTGATAGCAGTCTCAGGTAAATCTGGTTTTAAATCTCTCATGTCTTCTATAAACAAGGGAGTTCCTGTAGCTATGATTCTTCTTGCATCAATATGCTCGCTCAATTTTTTCCTATCGCTTGATCTCATCAGGATTATGAGCTTATTCGCCATCTTTTTATTCAGGTCTATCTCCTTTTCCGGTGCCTTAACTCCCTTGACACCAAAATCCGGCAAGATATTGTTGATTTTTTCTCTCATCTCTAAAAGCGTGTTTACGATAAATTTTGCGTCTTCGCCTTCTATTTCTTCTGCTGGTACTCTATTCCTCAACAAATCTTCTATTTCAATCAAATCTTGGATTAAATCTCTTATTGCACGAGTTTCAACATTTCCCTTTGGGTTTTCAGGAACCTCTATGGATGCATTCAATCTACAACTCTCCAGTAATTTTCTGGCCTGACTCAATCGATATTCGATAATTTTCATACCTTAACTTCTAGCTTTATTTTACAACAAAAAGATTATGGTAGGAACAATCAAAACACCCATGCAGTGTATCCTTGAAATTCCATGTAAATGAGGTAACAACCCAATGCTAACACCAACTAAACTAACTAGAATACCAAATGGACCAGAGAAAACGAATAGAAGGATGAACAAACAGAGCACTACGGGAATTTTTATTCTTTCGATGTTAAGCATTTCTAGGTTCTTTATTAAGAAATTAAAGACTAGAGAAGAAAGTCCTAGAGATATTAATCCTATGGATAACATCAATAGGACTTCAAAAAGGTTTACCCTTATTAAATCTTCTATTAAGACTCCAACACCACTTCTTGGGTTTTTTATTGTGTAGCATGAAATTACAGAGAAGATTGTGTCGCCAGAATTCACTGCTGAAGAAGAAACCAAAAATCCAATTCCTGTTCTTCCCAATAAATAGTGAGCCATTGCCACACCCTGAGCTGGACTTAAACTGGGTAGTAGACTTATCAATAATGCTACAAGGGATCCTATCAAACTAAATTTAGTTAAACCTCTCCAGTCGATTTGAAATTTTTTCTCCCTTGATTTTAAACTTTTTTCGCTCATGATTAATGAAGTCATCCCAAAAAGACCAGTAAAGATAGGAAAAAGACAATCCGAATATTTTACCATTGAATGTTTCTTTATTAGGGGTATCATATCAAAGGAAGCCAAACCATAAAAACCAGCCATGAGAAAAACTATCAGAGCCATCATTCTATTTTTCTCGTGCAAAATAAAGAAAAGAGATACCAAAATTAGGATGTATGCTAGATAAGGTCGAATCAGTAAATAGAGATCCCTGACTGGCATAAGAAGCAGTGAGATGCAGATGATACATGAAAATAAAAAACCCAATAGGTAACCAAGATTTATGCAACTGATCACCCCTTTAAATCCATATTCCCTGATTAAAATGATTGTGGGATTCTGAAGTATCGATAGTTCAGGATCTGGTACACAAAACAAAAGCGCCGGAATAAAATCGAATAAGTTATGAGATATGCTCATTGAAAATATTAAGCATGACGTTTCTAGTGAGTCAAGGGGAGACAGAGCAAATAACACAAGAGCAACTGTATTCTGATGCAATCCCGGGACTAAGCCTGTCAAAATTCCCAACAGCATGCCTAAAATCGTGCATAGAAAAATATTAGTCGTATTCATATTCCAACAATTTTCTTGGGTCTAATTACGGGTTTATTGTAGTAATAACTAAGATAACCTGTTACCCTGACTTTACTTCCTTCTTTTAGTCTTCCGTTTACCATACATTTTCTGCCACTCTCGTCCTTTATCCAAGAATTTTTACCACTTTTTGTTACAACGCCTTCTACGGAAACGTAACTCCCTTCTGACATTTTCTCAAGAGATTTTATGTCTGTATGCAAGGGTTCAATGTGATTTGCAAGTGCATTCAAGAGTATTGTACCTAGGAGGGCGGTAGCGAGACATATATGCCTTATATCCATACTGTAGTAAAGGGTGGTAGACAACTCAAGGCTTTCCTGCAAGGCTGTCAAAGTAAAAAAATTATATTTGAAGTAGAACAGATCAAGAAGTAAAAACAGGAGAGTGGACCTTTGCATAAAGTTGAGGTTAGGGTAAAATTGAAACCAGGTGTATTAGATGCAGAGGGAGAGACGGTAAAGAAGTCTTTGCGCCTTTTAGGATTTGATGTAGACTACGTTAGAACCATTAAAGTATATGAAATAGGCATGAATAAAGAGAGAAAGGAAGAGGTGTTAAAGGAAATAGAAGATGCATGCAATAAATTGCTTGCGAATCCGGTTATACAGGATTATGAAATAACCGTAAAAGACTAGGCATTGCTTTCAGCAGATAAAGATTCGTAATCTTCATAAATTTCTTTGTACTTCAAACTTATGGTGAATGAGATCGCTCCTAGGATGCCAAGTATTCCCGCGGTGAGTACGTTTCCAAGGAGTAGAGCTATCAAACCTACTCCTGCAAAAAAAATTGCAAGGAGATTGAAGGTCTCTTCATTATCTTTCAAGCAAATATCCTCCTTTCTACTATTAATAAGAGATGTACTAACTTATCTAACTTCCCTTAACATTTTTACGGGTTTTTCAACAAATATGTACAAGGATTTTAAAATTTGATATAAGGTTAAAAATGATAAAAATGTTTTAGTACATTAAAACAATTGAGACCATAAGTGGTGGTATGAAAGAACTTTATAGAAAGGTAAATGTTCCTTTTCACCTCTATGAGATAAATCTAATTGAAGCAAGCGATGAAGAACTAGAAAGAATAAGCAAAGAGAGATCTTTGGGCTTGAACCTTTACGAGATGAAAAAGATCAGAGAGTACTTCAGGAAAGAAGGAAGAAACCCATATGATATAGAGTTGGAATCCATAGCACAGGCCTGGAGCGAACACTGCTGCTACAAGACAAGCAAGCCTATTCTTAAGACAACCATATTCGATACCAAGGCTCCTCAGTGCATATTTGTAATAGAAGAGGATGCTGGCGTGGTAGAATTCGATGATAACTATGCCTACGTCGTTGCATTGGAGTCTCACAATCATCCTTCCGCTTTAGATCCATATGGAGGCGCAGCAACCGGTGTTGGCGGAATATTGAGAGACGTAGTATGCATGGGCGCTCAACCAATAGCCTTAGTAGATTCCCTATTCTTCGGCCCTTTAGATTATCCTGAAGAAAAACTTCCTCTTGGAACAAAACATCCAAGTTTTCTGTTCAGAGGTGTAGTTAAGGGTATAGGAGATTATGGTAACAGGGTCGGCATACCCACTCTAGCAGGGTGTGTGGTTTTTGATGAAAGTTATGTTACAAATTGTCTAGTAAACGTTGGATGCATAGGAATAGTTAGGAAAGACAAAATAATCAGAAGTATTGCGAAAAAACCCGGGGAAATATTTTTGCTTGCTGGAGGAAAGACAGGAAGAGATGGAATACACGGAGTAACCTTTGCTTCTGCGGAATTAACAGAGAAATCTGAGGAAGAAGATAGACCAGCAGTTCAATTAGGCGATCCCATAACAAAAGAGCCACTTATACATGCTTGTTTAGAATCAGTTGAGAAGGGTCTGGTAGAAGGCTTAAAAGACCTTGGAGGAGGAGGTTTATCTTGTGTCATAGGAGAAATGGCCTTAGCGGGAGGAAATGGAGCACATATAAGATTAGAAAAAGTTCCGTTGAAGGTTGAGGGCATGGCCCCATGGGAGATCTGGGTTTCTGAGTCGCAGGAAAGAATGATGTTATGCGTAAAAAAAGAGAATCTTGAAGAGGTTCTTGAAATCTTTGATTTCTGGGACGTCCAAGCAACCCCAATTGGAGAAGTAATTGAGGGAAATAGGATCATTGTAGAATACTCGGATAAAAAAATTCTTGATATGGATATAAAGTTCTTAACAGGGGCATTAACCTACAATAGGCCCTACAAAGTTGTTAAAAGAGATCAGGGAGATCCTAAAATAAAAGAGCCAGATTACGAGGAAATATTTTTGAAAGTGCTCTCTTCTCTCAATGTATGTAATAAAGAGTGGGTGATAAGGCAATACGACCACGAAGTCAGAGGAAACACGGTTATAAAGCCTCTTCAGGGCATCATAAATAGGCAGTCTCATGGAGACTCTGCAGTAATAAAGCCTCTTGACCATAGTTTTAGGGGACTTGCAATTGCAAGTGATGTCAACATAAACTATACAAAAATCGATCCGTACTGGGGAGCTGCTTCTTCTGTCGAAGAGGTATTCAGAAATCTCGCAGCTGTAGGTGCTCATCCACACTCTCTGGCTGATTGCTTAAATTTTGGTAATCCAGAAAAGCCTGAAAGACTCGGAGACTTTAGAGAATGTTGTAGAGGAATGTATTTTGTCGCATCCTCCTTCAAAATACCTTTTGTATCTGGAAACGTTAGTTTCTATAATGAGTCTCCCTTACTCAGCGTGGCTCCCACTCCAACCCTCCTTGGTGTAGGAATAATGGAAGATGTGAGAAAGGCTGTAACAATAGACATTAAAGGATCAGGAAACTATTTGTATGTGATAGGGGAAACAAAGAAAGAAATGGGCGGATCAGAGTATTATAAGGCATTGAACGTTAACGGAGGAAAGGTTCCAAGAGTAAATATAGATGAATCAAAGAAAAACATCTATGGAATAATAGATTTGATTTCTAAAGGACTTATCGAGAGCTGCCATGACCTCTCAAACGGAGGTCTTGCTGTTGCGCTTTCAGAAAGCCTGATAGCCGGAGATATTGGAGCAGAGATTGATCTAAGAGGGTTAAATAATTTAAGATCCGATATCAAATTGTTCTCAGAATCAAATAGCAGGTTCCTGATAGAGATTGAGGGTAAAAATAGGGAAAAAGTAGAAGATTTTTGCAAGAGGATGAGGATTCCAATAAAATTTATTGGAAAAACAAAGAAGGAAAAAACACTTGAAATAAAAGAAAAAAAGGAACTGATAAGTCTTCCACTAGAAGAGATTTGGAATGCATGGAATGCCCCAATTTTCAGGTTTATGGAGGGTTAAACATAGATAAAAAAGATATTAAAACGTGTATATTGGTAATGGAAGGTACAAATTGTGAAAATGAGACAAAAAAAGCCTTTGAGTATTTTAACGTTCAAGTAGAGTTAGTACACTTAAAACAACTTTCAGGAGAAGTTCCAAGCCATAAAAAAAGAGATTTGCTTGATTATCACATACTCATGATACCTGGTGGATTCTCGGCTGGTGATTACGTAAGAGCTGGTGCTATAATGGCCGCAAGAATAAAAAGAAAATTGGAAAGGAAAATAAACGAATTCGTAGAAGATGGACGAGCAATTGGAGGCATATGTAACGGGTTTCAGGTGTTGGTTGAATTAGGACTCTTGCCCGGAAATGAAGAAGGAGTTCATGCGGCCTTGGCGCCAAATGAAAACGTAAACTTTGAGTGTAGACCCGTAATTTTAATTCACGAGGAAAACCGTTGCGTATTTACCTCTAAAATTAAAAAAAAGATGTTAACAATGCCGATTGCACATGCAGAAGGTAGATTTACATTACCCATTGGGAGGGAAGAAGAATTACTTCAAAGTATGATAAAAAATAGGCAAATAGTCTTCAGGTACGGAAAGAGCAGTGGTACGCCGGCAGATGGGGAATACCCATGGAACCCTAACGGATCCTTTTACGATATAGCTGGGATCTGCAATCCAAAAGGAAACGTTTTTGGGCTAATGCCACATCCAGAAAGGGTGTTTTTTCCCTATCAAATGTATGATTGGTCTCGCTCTTATGAAAAAGAGGGCGATGGTTTTAAGATATTTGAGTCTTTAATAGAGTACATAGCAAATAATTTTTGATGATGCCTATGTTCGATCCTGAAAAATTTATAGAGGAGAAGGTTAAGGAAATAAGAGAAATAATAAAAAATGAAAAAGCAGTAATAGCCCTCTCTGGTGGTGTTGATAGCTCAACATGTGCTGCTTTGACGTATCGGGCAATAGGAGAAAATTTAACCCCAATATTTGTCGACACTGGATTCATGAGGCTTGGAGAGCCGGAAAAGATAAAAGAAACATTTTCTAACATGAATCTAACATTTATCGATGCAAAAGAGAGGTTCTTCAACAGACTAAGAGGAATCGAAGATCCTGAAGAAAAGAGAAAAATAATAGGAGAAGAATTCATTCGAATTTTTGAGGAAGAAGCAAAAAAGATTGGAGCAAGTTTTTTGGTTCAGGGAACCATAGCACCGGATTGGATAGAGTCAAGAGGAGGAATAAAATCCCATCACAACGTGGGCGGATTACCCGAAAAATTTGGACTAAAACTGGTTGAACCTCTGGCAGATCTTTATAAAGATGAAGTGAGGATTCTAGCAAAATACCTAAATTTGCCTGATGAGATTGCAGAAAGAATGCCATTTCCAGGTCCAGGTCTTGCAGTTAGAATCGTCGGAGAAGTGACTCCCGATAAGGTTGAGATAGTAAGAAAGGCAGATGCAATCGTAAAGGAAGAGATTAAAAGTCTAGATATAAGGCCGTGGCAGGCATTTGCGGTTCTACTCTCTGGAAAGGCTACTGGGGTGAAAGGGGACATAAGAGCATATGGTTACATGGTAGCGGTGAGAATAGTTCTCTCATCAGATGGCATGACTGCAAACATATTGGAGGCTCCTTGGAGCCTTCTGAAAAAAATTCAACAGAGAGTCACGAGCGAGATACCTGAGGTAAGTAGAGTTTTATATGACATCACCGATAAGCCACCTGCTACAATAGAGTTTGAATAGCAAGATCCTCCAGTTCTTCATAGGAAAGCGGCTTTGGAGTAGTGGGAGAAGATTTCATGATGTTATGAGTTAATTCCTTAAACCTTTCCACTATATCCGAATCTGGAAAAGCCTCAAATACGGTTTTTCTCTGGATATCTCCCTTTAATATTAAGTTACTTCTTGGTATCTCTCCTAAAATATCTGTTCCAATCTTTTTCGCAAATTTTTTTGATATTTCTAGACCATTAGGAACATCACGAGAGTTATATATCAATCCGCCTAGTAATGCTCCTTTCCTATCCGAAAAACGCTTGATACCCTTACAAATATTGTTAGCAGCATATAAAGACATGAATTCCCCAGAAATTACGATGTAAACATAGTTTGCATAGCCTTTCCTGATTGGCATCGCGAATCCTCCGCAAACAACATCTCCAAGCACGTCAAATATTACCGTGTCAACTTGGTCGAACAAGCCAAGCTTCTCAAGAGTTTCGATTGCTAGTATTATCCCCCTTCCAGCACAACCGATCCCTGGCTCTGGACCTCCAGATTCAACGCAAAAAACGCCGTTATAGCCTCTATGGACTACTTTTTCGAGAGTAATACTGTTATTCTTTTGTATACTATCTAACACTGTTGGAATCAATTTTCCAGAAAGGAGATTTCTGGTTGTATCTCTTTTTGGGTCGCATCCCATTAGAAGGGTAGATTTCTTTAAAAGAGAGAATGAAACCGCTAAATTGGAGGCAATAGTCGACTTGCCAATGCCCCCTTTTCCATAAATAGCCATTCTAAAGATATTCCTCATTTACGTGCCTCTAACTTACTCACCAGAGTTAAAATAGCCGCTATGAGATATTTTTCTTCTCCGCTAACATACTCCTCAATATCGTTGGCAAATCTCAAGAAATCGGTTATAACTTCTCTCCTTTCATAAAATTTCTTTTTTATTCTCTCCCTATAAACGTTTACGTCTTCTTCAATTTCCCGATATTCAGATGCTACTCCAGCCATGAATCCCTCTGTAATTTCGTCTCTTTTTTCAAGAATTCCTGTTAATATGTCTTCAAATTCTTGCTCTGATATATCGCCTTTTTCATACTGGGAGAGATATTCTCTAGTTTTCTCTCTAAGAGCCTTTAATTCTTTTCTTGTACTTTCTCTCATCTTATCTATGATTTCTGGAAGCCCTGCATTGATTCTCTCAAATATGCTTGGAGGAAGAGAGTCAGCATATTTATTGAGGGTATCAATGAAAGCAGCCACCTCTCTCCAGTCTTCTAACTCTCCGTGCTTGTACCTTAGCTTTATGTCATCTGCCATAGTCTGGAGCCTCTCGTATATTTCTAAGGCAGATTTTCGCATGAAACCACCTATTAAAATGCGGGCCTGGAGGGATTTGAACCCCCGACCGACGGGTTAAGAGCCCGTTGCTCTCCCAGACTAAGCTACAGGCCCACAATTGTTACAAATTTATATCGAAAATTGCCTTAAATTTTTTTATCTAGTTTCAGTAACTTACAGAGTCCAATTGCAACGCTGAGGGGAGTGTCACTTGCCTGTTCCTCAATGGTTCCACAGTCCGCGCAAACGACCAAACTGAAGTTTAACAGGGTTTCATAGTCTCTGTAATCGTATATCAGCCAGCTCTGATTATCTTTAGACGTAGAACAGGCGTTGCAACTGATTGGCGAAACAATGCTTGCTACAGCATCGAACTTTGCATTTTCTTCTCTCTCAACCGCCTTAATGACCTCAAATTCCCCTAGGAAATCGCTTTCTTTGAGCAAATCAAGGATCTCTCCAACTCTAGAGTTAGATATATCTGAAATTTCTGTATATTCTTTATTCGTAAGTTTATTCTTTAGTTCTCCTAATAACTCCCGTGATGAAACCCTTATCGGACGGAAATTGAATGAATCAAGCATGTTATCTACCATAGGATCTTTACAATAACTTAGACTTAAATCATATGGTTGAAAAGTTGTTAAAAAAGATGAGTAAAGTGAGCCTATTCAGGTTTTTTCATAAGTTCTGTCTTTTGCACCAATTTACCTTCCGGTAAGTGAGGTCTTCTGAATAAGGTGTCACCATATTTTTCTATTTCTCTTGCTTCTTCCGCTAATTTGCTAGCAATTCTAAGCATCTCGTGACCTGCTGAGACGATTGGGATATACTTGTTCGGGTCCTGTACCACAAAACATCCCTCAACATCTAAATCAGCGACCTTTGTGGCAATCTCATAAGCAGCCATGGCCTTGGTTTTTGCATACGGATTGCTGAAGTTAGCCGCTTCTACGGCCTTATCTCTCGTAACAACAATCCTTGGGAGTTCTACCCCTCTACCTTCCTTCACGGCTTCAATCATACCATCTATGGCCTCTACAACTATATTAAAGGCTCCAGTGCACGCTAAAACCTTAATTAGGTCTCCGTTGAATATTGCCATCTCTGAAGGATCAAGAAATTCTCTTCTGGCCCCAATCATAGAATCTGCTCTTATAAGAAGGTATCCAAGACCTTCTTTCTCCATTTCCTCCTTTGCTTTTACGCCTGGAGCATCTCCAATGATTAGAGAAGGCTTTCCAGACTTGGATAACAGTTCTCTAGCCTTTTTTGGTCCAGCAACTGTTGGATTTGGTCCTACGTATATAACTATGTCAGGGTCAAATTCTAAAATTTTATTAACCGCTTCTTCCGCTTCTTCTGGACCCATCTTTGCGCCACTACCCACTACCCTAGTAGAAATATCCTTTCTATCAGCTCTCTCGTCTAATAAAAGATCCACCATCGCAGAAGTAGCAATGGCTCCACATTTAACTACGCCAACTTTTACTACCATCTCCATCCCTCCTAGTAGGTGCTTGAAAACTATAGTACTTTATATTTTTCGCTCCCTTTTTCTCTGTGATAACTTCCTTATAGGCTTTAGATTTACCTCAGTCTCACCTTCCTCTATGTATCCTTCCTTTACACAGGCACTCCACAAGTTAAGTCCTTTCTCTGTCCTGATAATAACCGAATTATGATCGGGCGGGACGCCCAAACTCCCTACCGAGATGTCTGCCATCATAGCAGTGAAGTCTCTACAAAAGTGACATCCGCTAGAAATACACTCTTCCAAAGCAGAGATAGGGAATTCATGGATTTCTCTTTCATGTATAATGAATTTTCCCCTCTTTATATCAAATTTTCTAACACTTTTTAGGTCAATCTTCCTCCCCACTAAAAAACTCTTTAACTTCGAGTAAACAAAATTTTCTGTGCAGTAAAAGCCTATCAGGAAATTTATTTTAGAAGCTAACTTTTTAGCACCCTTGGGGTTCAAGATTATATTCCTTAGACCTTCCATTTGGCATGGTGTACCTACCACAGATACCGAATCCTTAACGCCACTTAGAACTCTATTTGGACTTGCTACAGAATATTTTGAGCCGGCGGCATTAATTATATCATTTTTATCACTGGTCAAAACGGGTATGGGCTTCCATTCCTTATCCCTGGTTACAGCTACTATGAAATCGCCTAAATCACATAAATAAGTGAGTAGAGAAGTTATTACGCCTCCATCTTGAGAAACTCTAATGATCTCATCTCTCTTAGATTTAGCACATGTAATTTTTGAGTAAGGTCCTAGATACTCATCGTAATGGGGTCCAAGATCTTCTGGATTCACGTTAAGATTCGATCTCGGACACTTCGACAAACATACGCCACATTCTTTACATTCATCTACCAAGGAGATGGTCTCGTCCACGATTCCTATGCATCTAACAGGACAGACGCCTATACATGTTCCGCAATAGGAACAAAGGCCTTTTTTTATTACCTCTTTTTCTAAGTTGTTGAAGCCTATTTTCTCTTTTTTCATTTTTAAAAAAAATAAGAGGGTTTCCCTATCCTACAAGTCTGCTGAGAGCATGTATGATATCGGGCTTATGACACTGAGTGCATTCAGGTATGGTGATCTCAACTTCCCTGTGACACGTTACGCAACTGGGTCCTTTTTTCCCTTCTTTTTCTAGTCTCGTTTTTGCGTGAATGAAGTGAACGGTCCCGTGACACTTGTAACACTTTTCTTTACCAGTAGCAATTTCTTCATGAATTGTGAGCAGGTTATCTTGGTGACAAGCCTGACAGACTATCTCTCCCTCTTTTGCTTGCGGTTTCACTATGTTTGGAACAGATCCATGGCACCTTTCACAACTAGTCTCTCCTCCGTGTATTTTCGCCACATCTGTCCCATGACATCTCGAGCATATAACTTCCCCTAACTTGGCGTGTATCCCTGCTATTTCGCCGTGACATTTCGTGCAGTCTTCTCTGGCAGGAGCCTCGTGGATTTTGTGGATTGGCGGGGTATGACACCTTACGCATTCAGGAATGAATACCTTTGGAAGATTTCCATGACATTGAGAACAATCTACCGCCTTTGTTGCATGAACATTGTGAGCGACGTCATGACATCCGTAACAAAAAGACTTCGTATAGTTTACTTCTTCAGGGTTCTCTGGCTTCTCCTCTGAGATCGCAGGTATTATCGCTATGAACAGAAGAATTGTTATGAAAACTAAACCTATTGATATCTTCCTCATACAACCCCTCGTTAGGGATGTAATCGTAACATAATATAAAACTTACCCTTGAGTAACCTAAATTTTTTATGGGGCTTCAAGTTATTCACTGAAATTGCTTTAAAATCTCTATTTCATGATATATTTGTTCCCTTTCTCGTTCAAGTTTGTTTATAATCTCCGAATTGTCTAGTAACTCTAGATGGTTCCCACACTTAGGACAAACAAAGTTGGCTTCAGCAGCGGTCTCAAAAGGGATCTTGGTACAAACACCATTTTCAGAGCAACAATGAAAGAACATGTGATTTTTCTCATAATCCAAGCGTTTTTCTATTTTTTCTAGTAATTCGTATCTTTCAGCGAGCAAGACTTCGCTGATTCTCTCGAGGTCCAACTTCCAGACGTATATGTACCAGCCCGTGCTTTTATCCCTCTTTCTCACGAAGGAGGCAAGATGTTTATCATACAATTTGTAAAGGGTCTTCCTTACCGTATTGACTCTTAATCCTGTCTCCTGAGCAAGTTCTTCATCGGTAGCCTCTTTTCCTCCCAAAACGGATACGATGTCGATCCCTTCTTCCCCCGCTACCTCTAAGACAAGTTCTCTGAAGTAATCGTTTAACACGGAATTCATGTACCCTCACCATCCTATCCATTACCTCTTCCTGAACGAGTAGCAACACTATCAATAGTATTGTGTAACAAAAGATAAAAGTTTTGTTTGAAAAGTATGTACTGATACCTACCTCGTATAACTTAATAATGTTTATTACTGTATGAAGAATAATTTGATCTGATTATAACCTTCCAAATTCTATTGCCCCAGCGGGACAAACGTTAATGCAGTCACCACATCTTATGCATTCTTCTGGAGGTACAGAGTTTCTATTTTTCCATATGCTATCCTCTACTACCAACAAATCCATGGGACAAGTCCTTTGGCATAAGAGGCATGCTCTACATTTTTCGCTATCAACTTTCAATCTCGTAAGGCTAAATTTACTAACCAAGGAGATAAAAGCACCTAGCGGACATAGATATCTGCACCAAGCCCTGCCGTGATAGAATATGGCAAAAACAAATGCGGCTAGTAGAAGCATAAATGGAAACACGGGCGCTACCGTGGCAACCTCAACAGATCTGAAAAATACTCCGGCAGGACAAACAGTGCAGAAGGTGGTATATCCATATACAAAAGCAGTTATCAAAAAACCTCCAAGCACAGAATACTTTAAAGATCTGTACTCCAAAAATTCAGGTATCTTGTACTTCTTAGAAGTTATACCATTCAATATATCGAGTATTGTTCCATAGGGACATACCCAACTGCAAAATGCCCTTCCAAATATTAGTGTAAAAAGGATGAGTCCTCCGAGAGAAGTTAGGATTAAGGTAGGAAGGACACTCCCCCTTGCGAATATAGTTTGTAGCATGAAGAACGGATCCCTGGAGCACACGGCACCTAGGCTTACGAGGACTACGAATAGTACTACTAACTGGGACACCCTTCTGATAGGCTCTATTTCCATGGAAGACACCTAAAGTATGAACATTAGCAATCCAGTTACTGCACCACCAAGTATTCCGCCAATATTAAATGGGCTGTAGCCTAAAGCTATATTTATCATTATTCCAGTCAAAGTTCCTGCACCGACCATTGTAAACAAGAGAGGGAAATTCATTTCATTACCTCCTTTACTTTAAATATGGAATTAGGGCATATCCAGTAACGAACGCTATAACGAGGGCCGTAACCCCGGTTGCTATTATTATTCCGGTCTCCTGAGATGGGCCAGATGAGCCTATCTCCACTCCTAGGTTGCCCTCGCCTATGCCCCCCACTCCTCCTAACGGAGAAGGTCCACATGAGGCAGCGGCGTTTACAATGAAGGCTGCTACCAAAACAGGTAATGCCAAGGTATTTCCTGTGGCGCCTACCACCGCCTTTGCAAAGTAATATACACCAGGAATCACTGCGGCGCCTATTATCCTTCCACATGGCATGGGGGTGATTGTTGGTATGTTGACTATTATAACAGACACAAACGGTAATCCAAGAGATACTCCTTTCTCTAGGCCAAGAAAGGATATTTCAAGACCCTTTAGTGGTGCGAAAATGCTGTCTATGAATCCTGCAATCCTCCAGCATAGGTCTAGTAGTGCATCAAATCCTCCCGCTAGCCCCAGTGCTCCGGCTATGAGAAAGCCTGCAGACATTGCCATTATTGGGTGTAAAATCACTCCAGCTAACAGATCTTCTATTCTTGCCTTGCTTACCAGCATTATCACTATTGCTATGAATATAAGAATAGTCTGGATTGGAGGCACTTTCACTCCCATCTTACTGTAGAGTATGATAGCAGCAGCTAAGACAATCATGAAGAAGAAGAATGAGAAGTATCCGATTTTTAATCTTTCCTCCATTCTTAAGCCTCCTATTCAGCAGGTAGCAATGGCGTAACGAATCTCATCACGAGTGCGCAAACTCCTGTAGCCAGCATTATCCCTGTCTGCTGAGGATCTTGAAGTGAAGTTAGGGGAATTGCTATCATTCCTTCTCCAATCATGCCGATTCCTCCTAGCGGAGATGGTCCACAAGATGCTGCAGCGTTAACGATAAATGCAAATACAAGCACTCCAATTAATTCCTTTTTTCCTGTTTTCTCTGCCAAAATCCATCCAAAGTAAAGTGCAGCAGGCATCAAGGCTGCGCCCAATATCCTGCCGCACGGCATGCTAATTATCGTAGGCATGTTTGCAAGAATGCAGGCAGTGCCTGGTAACCCGAGCCTTGTCTTTGCCATCCTGTCCAATAAGTCAGCTGCTGCTTCAAATCCACCAGAAGCCTCTAGAGCGCCAGCAACAAAGAATCCTGCCATCAAAGCGGTGATTGGGTGGATTATAATCTGTCCAAGAAGATCGGTTGGGAAAATCAATTCTACCGAGTAACCCATGAAATTACCGATGAAAGCTAACAACACTATCACAAGCGTAGCCACAATGAGGGCAGACTGAATGGGTAGTCTTGATTGAGGAATAATTCCCATGAGCGAAGCCAATATGATCCCAAAGAACAGTACTAATGCTATGTATCCTATTATCGTTACTGGCATCTTCCATACACCCTCTTTAACAGTAGTGGTTGGGCGATATATCTTGATCCCAGTTTTGTTACACCTACAAGATCTCCTTCCTTCATCTTCTCCAAGCATATGTTGCAAGGGCTCATTTCACACCTTATCTCCCCACCATTCGAGAGCTCAACCAACACCTTTATAGACATTTTACCGTCTGATATTTCTTGAATTGAGGTGTCGCATGTTACTTCGCACTCTTTCATTTTTCCATACCCTTCGAATCTTTTAATTTTTCCAATGTGATCTGGAAAGATAGTCGTCTTTAAGTAGTAATAGGCAAAGGGCAATGAAAACAGGAGAAACAAGGTGTAAATCAAGGACTCCATTTGATCACGCACTCCTTTCTCTTTCCACTATTTCATCTATCTTTGTCTTAAAGTTATTATTTAGTAAGGCAAGAAGGAAAGGTAATGACATTATCCTTACGGGCAGTTCTGCTTCCTTTAAACCCTCTCCAATATGAATCTCACAGAAAGGACATATTGTCACACATAGTTTAGCCCCTGTCTCTTTAATGAAGTTGATTTTTCTTTCTCTGATTTTTTTCGCCAACTCAATCTGTGATGCTCTTACTCCTCCTCCAGCACCGCAACAAGCATTTGCCTCTTCTAATTCAATATATTCCACCCCCGGCATTTGGGCGAAAATTTCTTTGAATCCTTTAAAACAATCAACGTCCATGCCTCTAATCAAATGACATGGGAAATGCGCTGTTACAGTAGTCTCTAGAGTTCTAAAGTTACCATCAAACAGCTTTCCTTCTTCGGCTAACTTCATGAAGATTTCCATTATATGGACTACCTCAATGCCCCTCTTCTCGGCTTCATCAGATTTTAGCGTAGATCCACATCCTGGGCATGCAGTAACTACGACATTCCTACCGGTCTTCTCAACTTCTCTAAGATTGTGAAGTAATTGTCTTTCTGCAATATCTGCTGCTCCAGCTCTGAATATGGGTGAGCCACAACACTGTTCCCTTGGGTCTAATGTGATGTAATCGATACCATAATTTTCAAGCAAAAAACGAATCGCAAAACGAAGATGGTGCATTCTTCTAGAGGTTACGCATCCTTCAAAAAAGACTACCTTTTCTGGTATTCTGTCTAGTGTCGTCAATTGATTCACCTACTTCGCTTCCTCTACCACAGGAATCTCAACTAATCC
>JBHIEG010000020.1:0-36950 GCA_046760505.1 Candidatus Hydrothermarchaeota archaeon | reverse complement strand
AAAAATTATAATAAAAAAATAGATATACGATCTAGGGCAGTCCAAGTCTTTATCCGTACGATAACCAAGTTCCAAGTCATTTTGGAACTCAAAATCTTGGAACATAATATATTTAAGGATATACATACTCAATTATATTGCCCTTGCACGAAGATCGTTGTGATTAATGATCAACGAGGCAAGGCAAGGGCTACATTCTGCACCTTTTGGGTCCCGCTGGGAGTATGGTACGATTCCTAACGATGATCTGCCGGCCAACCCCGGTGCAGTACACACGCCCCGGAGGAGGGTCACCCCGTAGGAGGCGAGACGAGGGGTCTATCCGTGAGTACGGGGCGTTACCTCTGGGGCATAATTCATGGTGATTTCATGCGTGGGATCATCAAAACATCTGAAGATGGAATACTCATAGATATTGAAGTCATCCCGAGATCGGATACAGACAAAATAATTGGAATAAATGAGTGGAGAAAAAGATTGGAGGTAAAGATCAAAGAAGCACCTGTAAAGGGCAAGGCAAACGAACATGTTATAAGATTATTTAGTAAAAGCCTTGGTGTTAAACCTAGCTCGGTTAAAATTGTGAAGGGAAGTAAAAGCAGACAGAAGACGATAAAGATTGAAGGAAATAGTGAAATCATCGCAAAAAAACTGAAGAGATGGTTGAGTGAAAAGGAAGGAGATAACAAAGATTGAAAAGTTAGAAGCATGGATCAAAGAACTCAAACAAGCCAGCGAAAAAAAACCAATCGTTGTTGAAGGAAAAAAAGACAAAGAAGCCCTTGAAAAGTTAGGAATTACCGGAGATATATATACAATTCAAAGTTTAGGTACCCTTACGAAGGTAATAGATAATATTTCTAACCATGAAGAGGTGATAGTCCTTACAGATCTTGACAAAAAAGGCACTCTGATTTACGAGAAACTTAAGAAAAGGTTGGAAAGTCGAGGTATTAAGGTAATATACAGATATAGAAGAGATTTAAGGGAAATCATAAGGATAAACAACATAGAAGCCCTTTATTCCCACATCAAAAGATTAAGAGAAAATTTAGGCTTTGAGACTGAAAATCTGTGAAGTTTAGCAAGAATGTGAACAGGTGATGCTTATGTCTGAATCACCCCAAATAAACTCTGATACTTATTTTTAATTTCTGGAGGGATTATATGGAAAAAGATGAGCTTGGGACTACTAAGTATATGATTCATGCTATTATAGATGCAGATGGAGTTGTTGAGAAACCTGATGTTGTTGGCGCAATATTTGGTCAAACAGAGGGTTTGCTTGGAAGTGACTTAGATTTGAGAGAACTGCAAAAAACCGGCAGAATAGGAAGAATAGAGGTAGAAATAAAGTCAGAAGGAGGAAGATCCAGAGGCACAATAACCGTACCTTCCAGCCTTGATAAAGTTGAAACAGCGATTTTGGCCTCTGCTTTAGAGACAATAGATAGAGTAGGACCTTGTACTGCTCATATCCGAATAGATAGAATTGAGGACGTTAGAACCACAAAAAGGAGAAGAATTATTGAAAGATCAAAGGAGATATTGAGCACCCTAATAGATGAATTGGGTCCAGAGAGTCAGGAATTAGCGGAAGAAGTCAGACGAGCGGTAAGGATAAAGGAAATAACTGAGTATGGTCCAGAAAAGTTGCCAGCAGGACCCAACATCGCAGAATCGGATACTATAATAGTTGTAGAAGGCAGAGCAGATGTTCTGAACCTCCTAAAGGACGGGATTAGGAACGCAATCGCGGTTGAAGGTACAAAGATACCAAAGACAATCATAGATTTGAGCAAAGAGAAGATAGTGATAGCTTTCGTTGACGGAGACAGGGGTGGAGAACTTATACTAAAAGAACTCTTACAAACAGCGGATATCGATTATATAGCAAGGGCTCCAGAGGGGAAGGAGGTCGAAGAACTAACTAAGAAAGAGATAATCAAGGCACTCAGAAACAAGATTCCTGTAGAACAGATAACCACCTTCTATACTCCTTTGAAGAGAGAAGAAACAAAGCATAGAATTCAGGTGCAAAAACCATCTGAAAAGATTTTTAAGCCAGATGATGATCTATTCAGGTTTGGGCTAATATTGAACGACCTATCAGGCTCATTAAAGGCCCGCCTATATGATAGCGAAATCAATCTGGTAAACGAGGTTCCGGTAAGAGATCTTGCAAGATGTTTAAACGAGTCAGAGAACGACATATACGCGATAGTCTTCGATGGCGTCGTCACTCAAAGACTTGTCGATATTGCTACGGAGAAGGGATTAACCTACTTAATTGGAGCAAAAATGGGCAATATTGTTAAAAGACCACTTGGACTAAAAATACTAACCTTAAAAGAGTTAAATCCAAATTCAGTGGGACAAGGAACATAATATTTTTGAATTGTAGATTGGGGGGCAGGCTCATGGATGATTACCACAAGGTGTCCATAGTATTCTTGCTAGCGGGGAGTATTTTCTATTCGCTGGTTCACCCTATCCTAATAATGCCTTTTGTTGGTTTAAGTTTATTTAATGTTATATTCAATCGAGATCCTGAGAGGAATACTCCTGAAGGGGAAGTGGTAGTATCACCTGCCGATGGCAAGATAGTTGAAATCAAAGAAATTGAAAAGGGTGAAGTCTTCTACGGACATGCGTTAGATGAATCTTATATTAGGGTAGGGATTTTTATGTCTATTTTCGATGTTCACGTGAATCGCGTACCCTTAAGCGGCTTTGTAGAGGAGATTAAACATATTAAGGGTAGATTCTCGCCCTTAATATTTAGAGAACCCTCTGAAAATGAAAAAAATCTGATATGGATAAGAGATGGTAATGGATCGGTTTATTGTGTGGTACAGATTGCCGGTTTTCTGGCAAGAAGAATCAAATGCTGGGTCAGAGAGGGCCATTACTTAAAAACAGGTGATAGACTGGGAAAAATTACATTCGGCTCTAGAGTAGATTTAATCTTACCAAAATCAGACTGGAAAATTAAGGTATCCTTAAGAGAGAAGGTGAGAGCAGGAGAAACCGTCCTGTTTGAGAGGTGTAGAGAGAGTGAAGATAACTGAGTTAATAAAGAAACCGGATATAGTCACCCTACTAAATGCTTCTTTCGGTTCATATTCCATATTTTCTTCCTATATGGGTAATTTCGATGCTGCTTCTAGATTCATATTGTTGGCATTCATCGCGGATGGAATTGACGGATGGTGGGCAAGACTGAAAGATAAAACCACAGACTTTGGAGTCAACCTTGATTCTTTATCTGACTGCATATCATTCGGTGTTGCCCCAGCTCTTCTCATATGGAGCTCTAATCTAGCGCCTCAAAATTTTGCGGTCATGTTAGCATCAATTGCATTGATATTATGTGGAGTTTTAAGACTTGCAAGATTTAACATACTTTTCTGCGAAACAGAAGGTGAAATATTCATTGGTTTGCCAATACCTGCAATAGGATTGCTGTTCGCAACTCTCTGGTTATCGAAAATAAAAATACCAAATGTACTTGTGGTGATACTAGCCTACCTAACTGCACTACTAATGATAAGCACAGTATCCTACCCTAACTTTAAAGGAATAATCAACGATCCAAGGGGAATATTCATGGGTTCCTTGGTTGGTTTTACCCTCCTTATGACCATAATACTTCCTGACAAAGGGCAGTTTTTCTTTCCAAAGTTCTTATTCGTAGTAATACTTTTGTATGTATGTGTTTCTCCTTTATATCAGTGGAAAAGAAGTCAACCAGTACCAGAAGCGGATAGTTTAGATTGAACTCCCGGAGAGTCTTATGGTTAGTCCTCAGAAAAAAAACCTCTGTATAGTATGCAAAGGATCCAGATTACTCTGTGGTAGGAGCAGTTGTTCTATTCTTTCTAAAATAGATTCTATCGTTAAATTTAAGCATAAATTCACATCAAAAGAAATATTTGGATCTTCTCCTCCTTCTGCTTTTGTAGGGTATAGAGGCTATCCAAGAGTATATGCGGGACCAATGGTTCCTCCTGTTCTAGGCGATACGAGCATACTTGATATGACTGAGAGATGGTTTGGATTATCTGTTCAAGAGATTATAGATTTTAGGTCGCAGTTGCTCAGAACTCAAACTCTAGCAGATGTGAAAAAACCATCTAAAATACTTGATGCAGTTCATGAAATTGTACTCGCATCAAAGCCTGTAGATACTGAGATAAAACTCGCAAAAGAGCCGAGATTCAGAATGAGTTTCTCAGACTATGAACAGCCAATGGGTCCTTCTGCTCCTCTGATCTCAATAAAAGTTACAGAGAATCCAAAAATACCAAGACATATCGAAAAAATTACGTCTGATATAGATCTAAAAGCCGATAAGGCACTGATAGAACTTTATGATCATGATATCCCCGTATCTCATCTTGTCAGGATATTTTCGGTAGGTCTCCTTGGTAAAGAAAGCAAGAGAAAACTTGTTCCAACTAGATGGGCTATAACTGCCGTAGACGACATCGTCTCGAAAAATTTGATAAGAGTTATAAAAGACTTCCCTTTGATAGATAGTTACCAAGTCTTTTATTCTGACTACCTTGACAACCGATTTTTCATCTTGTTAATACCTACATCATGGTGTTTCGAACAACTGGAAGCATGGTTTCCAGAGAGCATATGGTCATGTGGTACAACGAGCATAGTATCGGATCATGAGTTCTATCGGGGAAGGTCAGATTATGCGAGTAACGTCACAGGCGCATATTATGCTGGAAGGCTAGCTGTTTGTGAACATCTAGTGAGAAGAAGAAGACAGGCTGGTGTGATAATCTTTAGAGAGATTCACAAAGGATACTATATACCATTAGGCGTCTGGCAAATAAGAGAAAATGTGAGGAATGCGATGAAAAATGGACCAATCACATTTGAGGATTTAAAAGGTGCCTTAGATTACATCTCATCAAGATTAAAGATACCCATGGAAAAATGGGAAAGCCAGAGCCATATATTGAGATACATTAAAAAACAGAGGTCTATTTTTGATTTCTTTTAGCATTGTACTTCGCTAAGTAAGAGAGATTTTTGAAATCGTCTATCTCTCTGGCTTTTTTTAAAAACTCATCAAATATCTTTTCGATCCACGGACCGCATCTGAACCCCAAAATTCTTGGTCTTACGTGATTTAACCTGATATATTCCCAGGGATGGGTGTAAAAAACTATGTCTTCCCTTTCCAGTATTCTAGGTATAATTCTCTTTCCACCTAGTCTTAATGTAGAGGTACATGCAGGCAATTTCAAACCAAATAGTTTGGTAGGAGTTATCGGAACCTCTATTATTCCGTTTACTTTGCGTATATGAGTTCCTATGGTAGAAGAACTGTAGATATAGTTCAGCCTGTGTAGATACTCGTAAGTGTTGCTGTTTAAGCGCAAATACGGTGCCCTGTACCCTATTACATCACAAAAATCCATTAATATATGGGTTGCTTCTTCAATTTCATTTGGATTTGTACTCTTTTTATGATAATGACTGTGACAACCAATTTCGAATCCATGTTCGATTAAATTTTCTATTTCGTCAGGAAATCTTTTTGCCACGTCGGATGTTACGAAAAAAGTCGGATTTACATCGTATTTTATTAATTTGGCTAGTATTTTAGGTAATCCCTCTTCAATGCCTCTGAAAGTACTCCCATAGGGTGGCAAATCTTGTTCGAGGTCTATGGATACGGCTATGGACATGTTTCATCACTTTTCAAAAACGAGTATTAACCTTTTTCGATTATTTAGAAAATCTCTCCATCTCTTCTATTACACTTTCTTTCAGATCTTTCCTTATTGTGGGAATTGCAGAAAGTACTCTCAACCAATCCGGGATCTGTGTGCCTGTTGGCTCGTTCAAGTACTCTGCTCCTGATGTTACGATTATTTTCGCGAAAAGATCCACCGTAGTCTCTTCCAAATGTCTATTGTAGTTGATTTTGTTGAACATGGACTCTGCATGATACTGCCTGACCAGATCTTGAGCGTGACGCCGGTATAATACACCCAAGCTTATTAAAAAATCTTTCGAGATTTGGATTCCTTTTATTTCTGTCAGATTACGCAAAAGTGTGAGTAAGATATCATTTGCCATCTTCTGGAGACCTTCGGTCCTATCTTTTCCGATTTCCCTATGTTTGTGGTCGTATATTCCAAGATCAGTTTGACAAACTCTTTTTATTGCGGTGTTTCTGTAAACTTCAGTCAAAATACCTATTTCAAGCCCCCAGTCTGCAGGTATTCTCATGTTAAGGGCTAAATCACTGGTAAGTGCGAAGTCTCCAGCCAGAGGATATCTAAAAGAACACATGTACTGAAGGAATCTAGAATCATACCCTACAACATCCAGAAAACTGTTTAGCAAGGGTTTTACAAAAAGCCTATATACACGACCGTACATCGTGCGTTCATTTAGATCTATTCTTGCGTAGTACCCTTTGTTGAAATAAAAATCAAGTTCTGGCTCAATTATTGGAAATATTAACTTGGAAGGCAACATTTCGTCGTAAGTTAATATGTCTCCATCATGGAGTATCATTGCATAGTTTTCTAGACTTCCAATCCCCATTGCGATCCAGACATCCATACCCTTTCCATAAAGGAGCGTTAGATCAATTCCCTTTTCCTTCAGTTCTCTCAAATTATAAGTTACGCCGGGTCCGTTACACCAGACCACCAACGTATTGTGCTTAAGAATTGAAAAGTAATTTAGTGATTCTTGGTATTCTTCTCTATTTCTAGCTGAAATGGGGATGATTACTTCATTTAAGTAATTTAACTTATTTAAACTCTCAACGATATTTCTCAGAGCATCACCGGAGAATTCTTCGTACAAGAGTGGGAGAACCAATGCAACAGGTCTTTCTACAGACATATCTTCTATGCATTTTATGAGAAACTTCTTATCTATGCAAAGGTCATGTAAGGTAGTTATTCTATCTTGAGAGAAGTCCATTAAATCCCCTTTTTGTTCCACTCTATTTTCTTTTTTTTCCCTTTGCCTTAAATTTATTGGATCTTATTATGCGATCCTCGGCCTCAAATTCTTCTATGTATTGTCTCATCCTTTTTTTCATCTTCTTACTTATCAGATCTTCTAATTCCTCGTCGGGCAAATCTCTCAATTTTCTTGCCTTTTCCATTTCTCTTCCCTTAAATTCCGTACATATTTTTTAGAGTCTCTGCGTTTTCTTTGATACATGTATTAATCTTTCCAAAACTGTTTACAATTTTGCTGAGGTGAAAAGCGTTCAGCTCATCTTTATACTCGAATATGGTTTTTAATAAGTTAATTTCTTCTTTGGAGTGCCTGGCAGTACATTCATCCAGCTTCTCAAACGTTTCTCTTACATTCACATCTTTCTCTCCATGAAAAGTTTCAAGAATTTCAACAAGAAAATTTGTGGTGTCTAGGGTACAATTACTCAGATCCTTGAGTTTATCTAAAATATCTGCGTGAACGTTACCACAACCTTTTATATCCAGTAACTTTCCTATTTCTTCTATCTCATCCATGATTTCGTCTTGTGTTTCCACTAGTGTTATGAATCTGCTCATAGTGGAGGATTCTGGTAACTCTTTTTCAAGTATATGGTGCTTAATCTCATCGGCCTCTGATTCGAGCCTTATTACTTGAGGTATTATTTCATTTATCTTTTCCTTATCTATTTCCCGAAGGGAAGAAATTATTTTATTCAATTCAAACATGGCAGAATACATCTTTATTGCATGCTCTCTTAGGTAGTAGAACTCCTTCGCTCGAGGGACCATGTCCATCTTCCTGAACTTTTTGGGGACGATATATTTTTTCCTATTTTCCCTTATAAAATATTTGCCTGCAAGGTGTATCTTGGTGTAAAACTATATGTTCTCTTTGAATACAGTGAATACGATGGATGTTCTCAGATCTAAAATCCCTTCCATATTTCTTAGTCTTCTCTCCACGAATTCTTTTAGCGATTGTATCGAGCTTGTTTCGACTTTAGCGATGATATCGTATTCTCCCACCAGGGTATAGATCTCTGAGACCCATTCTTCCTCCCTTAGGCGTTCTGCAATGGGTATTGTATGATTTGCAAGAGTTTTCATCAAAACGTAGGCGATAACCTCTCTTCCCATCGCTCTGGGATCTATTACTAGGGTGAATCGCTTTATTATTCCTTCATCTTGGAGTTTTTTTACCCTCTTATAGACCGCGACATCCGAGATTCCTAAATCTCTTGCAATCTGACTGAATGTGGTTCTTGAATCGTCTCTTAGAATTTCGACAATCTTTTTGTCTACTTCGTCCATTTAGTTTCAACCCCTCCCTCATACTGAAGGAAGATGATATATATAAGACTTTCTTAGGGTAATTAACAAAATTGTTAAAAATCTTAACTTTTTTGCGATGAATCAAAAAATTTTGAACAAAAGACGAAGTCAAAAATTATAAATAGTTAAAAAATCTAATCTATTAGGGTGATTTTCATGGGGGACAAGATCATTCGTGTAGTATGCTCCGACGGAAAAATCGAGAGATTTGACCCGAACAGGATTACAGAAGAATGCATTGAATCTGGAATACCTTTCTGGACAGCCGCAGAGGTCGCACTGGATGTTTCAGGTAGAATATACGACGGGATAAGCACTAAGGAAATTAGGGCAATGACCACTGAATTACTCTACAAAAAAGATCCTGAAGCGGCTAGAAGATATGAAAGATACCATAAAATGAGAGTAAGAACCACTAGAAATATTATAGAAGGATTTGACCGTAGAAAAATCGTTCTATCCTTGATCTCCGAAACAGGAATGTCTCAAGAAATGGCTGAAAAAATTGCCAAAGAAGTTGAAGAAGAATTAAGAAGATTAAAATTGGAGTTTTTGAGCGCTCCATTGATAAGAGAGGTTGTTAATGCAAAATTATTAGAATACGGCCTTGAAAAAGAGAGAGCAGATTATACAAGATTGGGGTTACCGGTATATGACGTAACCAAGTTGATAGAGTTGGGATCTAAAGAGAACACAAATCTTCAGCATAATGCGGAGACCATTCATAAGTTAGCGGGAGACTCTGTGTTTGAACAGTACTGTCTCCTCAAAATATTACCGAGAGACATCGCGGATGCCCATATGAGGGGATTAATCCACATACACAACCTGAATTACTGGGCTGTTCGACCGAATTCTATGCAACACGATCTCAGGTGGTTCCTTAAATTTGGATTGAGGGTTGATGGAAATGGAATTTATGCAAGTGTTTCTTCTCCGCCAAGACATATTGAAACCGCTATTTTACAGGCTTCAAAAGTACTAATGACTTCTCAAACTCAGATGACCGGGGGACAGGGGTTTGATTTCTTCAATGTATTCCTTGCGCCCTTTCTCAGGGGTTTAACGCACGAGCAAATAAAACAAGCCGCTCAAATGTTTGTATATGAAATGAATCAACATCATATTGCGAGAGGAGGAGTTCTATTTTCAAACCTAGATTTGGAACTTCAAGTTCCCAAGTTCTTGGAGAAAGAACCTGCTATCCTGCCCGGTGGAGCTTTGGGAGATACCTACGCGGATTACGAAGATGAGGCCAGACTTTTCCTGACAGCCCTCATTGATGTTTTACTCGAGGGGGACCATACCGGAAAGCCACATCTATTTCCAAACATAGTTTTTAAGATAAGGAAGGACTCTTTCAGGCAGGAAAACGAAGAAATGCTTTTAAAGATTCATCAACTGATAGCAAAGTTCGGTACACCTTACATAGCGAATCTTTGTCCAGAATGGCAGTCAAATCAGGTTAACTACATGGCCTGCAGATCGAGATTGGACGCAGGATGGAAGGAAGACTGGGAAACTGATACAATGAGGACCGGAAACCTCCATCAGATAACTATAAACCTTCCCAGACTTGCTTACGAGGCAAATGGAGATGATGAAAGGCTTTATGAGTTGCTGTGGGACAGGTGCGAGATGATATACGAGGCTCTTAGCAACATAAAGCACAAGATAATCGAAAGAAGATTGTATCAGGATAGGGTTTTACCATTCCTCTCTCAGGAATTGAATGGAGAAACCTACTATCGAATAGAAGATACTACCCATACCATTGGGTACATTGGATTAAATGAAATGCTGATTGCCCATACAGGTCATTCGCTTCATGAGGATAAGAGCAGCTGGAAGTTTGGTGTCGAATTTATCAAGTACTTGGCGACGGTTATACTGCCGGAATTTGTAGATAGGTCCGGGCATAGATGGTGTATATCTCAAACTCCTGCCGAGCATAGTACCTATAGGTTAGCAATGTTGGATTTGAGAGAATTTGGCGAGAGAGCAGTATTTAAAGGAACAATGGATTCGCCTTACTATTCGAATTCATCTCATACGAGCGTAGATGCGGATATATCCTTGAGCGAGAAAATAAAGCTGGAAGAACCCTTCCACCCGTTATCCAGTGGAGGTCACATGTTTCACGTGTTCCTAGGGGAAAAACCCAGCGTGGATTCCTTAATTAGCATGACTGAGAAATTATGTAAAAACTCTGAATTGGGCTTTTTTGCATATACGAGAGATCTAACGATTTGCAATCATTGTCAGAACATCTCTGCCGGTCTATTGGAGAGATGTCCGAAGTGCGGAGCCACCGGAAAAGTCCTTGACCACTACAGTCGAATAACTGGCTACTATAAAAGGCTGGATGATTGGAACAGGGGGAAGAGACAAGAACTGAGGGATAGGTCAAAGCATTGGATAGGACACTAAAGACTTTGGGACAAGACCTTCATTATCTCTCTTTGGGTCACAAGACCTGCTATTTTCCCACCCTCCACGACAGGGATCCTTTCAATATTTTTCTCTACCATAAGATCTGCAATCTCTTTTAGGGAGGCGTTTATATCCACAGTTATTGCAGGTGTGGTCATTACATCTTCTACAGTTAAGTAAAAGATCTGTACACCTCCAAGCAAGAGAATATCTCGCTGGGTTACCATTCCCACTACTTTTTTGTTTTCATCTACAACAGGCAATCCGCCGATTCCCATTCTCAGCGTCTTTAGATAAGCGAAGGCAACCTTATCATCTGGCTTTATTGTCATTGGGTTGACAATCATAATATCCTTCGCGGAAAGTTCCTCGAGTTTTTCTTTAAGCAAAACATCCATGTCACGTACCTCCATAGAGTTGAGAGGGATGAAATACTTTGTCTACCCAGCACCTTATAAATGTTAATCCCTCTCTCGGTTTAGGAATGGAAGGCAATTTCTTTCCTAACGAAAGAAGGACTAAGTACCATGCTAGGTTAATTCCTGCCTCTGTAGCAAGGTAATTATATCCGAACAGTCTTGGATTGATCTCCATCAATTTATAGTTTTTGTCTCTTCCATCCAGTTTAAACTCTATGGATATAGCGCCTCTCCATCCTCCTATCCTTTCAACAACCTTTTTACCTAAACTATGGACCCTTTCATCGTTGACAACTTCTCCTGCCCAAGCAACTCCTCCTGTTTCAGGTTTTTCTCTTAATTTTTTCAGCACGATACCACAGGCATATTTCCCTTTAGAGTCGTATAATGCTCCAAATGTATATACAGGCCCTCCTGGAATGTATTCCTGTATAAATATATCTTTTCTTTTTTTAATCTGTCCTAAAAGCTCATTTTCATTTTCCACATAAAATATTCCTCTGGCACCCCTTCCGATGTAAGGTTTTACCACCAGAGGGAATCCTTTTTCTCTCACAAATCCTTTTATTTCGTTTAAATCTTTTACTTCGATGCTAGCAGGACGAGGAATATCCTTGCAGACTTTGTAAGTCTCGTATTTGTTTACTGCATTGGTTAGAGAATCTTTATCTGGAAGAAGACATCTTGCCTTTAATTTATCATCTTTTACTTTATTTTCTGGTATTCCACTTTCTGTGAGGCGAATTATTTCCTCATCTACCGTTGGTATGACCACATCTATGCTATATTCCTCAATAATCCGGTTTAGTTCACCTAAAAAAGAAGGATCTCTCGCGTAAGGAATCAAAAAGCCTTTCTTTAGCGTAGTAATGTATAAACCAGGCGCAAGAGGATCTGCATCACATCCATAAATATCAACATCTGTTTTTGAAAGAGAATTTACCGCTCCCAGTCCTGCGGCGCCTCCAACACCGGTAACCAATACACGCACGAGATCACCAGATAAATTTATGAATGTTAACATTCAACCTTATCAGAGGTGTCATGATGGAAGAGATCTACTTCTCATCGTTGATGAAGTATGAGAGGTTCTTACCCTATATAATTCTCTTCGTGATATTTATTCTCGCAGTTTGGGTTAGGATGCTTGCAAATCCTGGGGATTATCTCTCAGGAATGGATCCATATTACCATTACAGGATGGTTTCATACTACCTCGAGCACGGATCATTTCCCGAGAGAGACTTCTTCTCCTATTATCCAAATGGAAGAGATGTACCCCATACCTATTTACCTTTTCTTGCCTACACCATTATATTCACCTATAAACTCATCACTTCATTTGGTCTAGATATTTCACTAATGAAGTATATGATAATATTCCCAGCGGTCAGCGGAGCTGTTTCCGTAGTAGCAATTTATCTTTTAGTCTCAGAGATCTTAGATAAAAGAGCGGGAATAATAGCATCTTTTTTCATGGCATTTATTCCCGGAGATATTACAAGGATTCATGAGGGTTTCTGTGACAAAGAGGCAGTAGCAGGATTCCTTGGTATATTTTCTCTTTACTTTTTCGTTAGAGCAATTAAATCAAAAGGAAGGGATGTTTATGTATTTTCTTCTCTTTCAGGAATCACGCTTGCTTTTATGGCATTGACATGGGGTGGATTTAGGATAATCTATCTTTCGCTATCTCTTTTGCTTTTAACTTCGTTTCTTGCTAACAGGTTATCCAGAGAGCTACTCAAGAGCTATTCAATAACCGCTATACTCACCATCTTCATACCGGTCGCTTTTTTTGATGTCTGGAGTCTATCTGAAACGCTACAACCCGAGATATTTTTACCAATTATTATGGCGCTAATAAGTATCTTGGCCCTCCTTTACTATGAGTTAAGTGAGAGAATTTCAGAAAAAAATGCCTTTGTATCTGTTTTGAGTATAGGTTTGGTTTTAATTATAATTGGATTTTTATTGGTTCCAAAGAGCCCAACAATGTTGATTGGTTTCTCCAAAGCACTGGTAAATAAAATATTCTATGGTTCAAAGGGTTTGGTGAGAGAAACCGTGGCTGAATCTCAAAGTCCTGTGATTCTTAGAACCTACGTATCTACTGCTCTGATAGAGCAATTAACGAGCGGGGATTGGTGGAATCATATCGGTGCCTTACTTATATTTTACCCGGTGGGACTATTCATAATCTTTTTTGATCTATTTAAGGAATTCAAGCACGAACTTTTGCTCATTATTTTATGGACATTGGTTGCAACACTATCTTATCAATCTGAAATAAGATTAGGCTACTCACTGGCTCCAGTTGTGTGTGTTACCGCTTCTTATCTATTTTCAAGAGGCATTTCCAACGTGAATGATGTAAAAAAATTGATGGAAGCAGAATTGAGTTCCTCGAAAAAGGGAGTTAAAAAGGAAAGGCTTAAATCAAAATACGATACATTGAAATCTATAAAACTGGTAATATTCTTTATCATCGGTATATGTGCGTTTACGGTTGTGAGCGATGGTACAGAGGTTGCAAGCGGTTTTACGGGTGAAATTAATCAAAAATGGTTAGAATCACTGCTGTGGCTAAAGGAGAACACACCAGAGGATTCTATTGTAATATCTTGGTGGGACTATGGATACTGGATACAACACTTTGCCCAGAGATATACAATACTTGACGGCGCTAACATCCATACAGAGGTAAACCAAGATGTAGCAAAGATGTTTAGCAATCCAGAGTCATTTGCAAAGGACATCATTGCAAAATATAATCCTGAGGATAGACCGGTCTATGTTCTCGTGAGCCTTGAGGAGTTCAGAAAGTCTTGGGCAATATCCCATATTGCGCAGGTAGACCCGTACATCGGATACTCTCAAGGTAGGTGGATATTTGCTCCGTGGGCTCATGATTATCTACTTGTTCAGATGCTGCCTTTCTTTAAGGGAGAAGATCTAAATCATTTCAAACTCGTCTTCGACAACGATTACGTTTGGATATACAGGTACAACCCGTGAAGACAATGATAAAGAATAAAACCGTACTGATAACTGGTGGAGCAGGGTTTATAGGCTCCCACCTTGCTCAAGAGTTATGCACTGAAAACCACGTGAAAGTATTCGATAACTTTTCAACAGGCTCTGCCAAAAACCTTAGAGGAATAGAGTTGGAGATTATTGAAGGAGACATAAGAAATTTAGATGAGGTAAAAAACGCTTTAAATGGAGTGAATATAGTTTTTCACGAAGCAGCCGTAGTTAGCGTAGACAGAGCAACCGAAGATCCCTTTGAGAGCATGAGTACCAACATTCTTGGAACACTCAATCTTCTAAATGCCTGTTTGGACTCAGATGTTGAGCGAATCATATATGCATCTTCTTCAGAGGTTTATGGAGAGCCAGAATATTTGCCAATGGATGAGAAACATCCGTTGAATCCAAATTCATGTTATGGGGTGAGCAAGTTAGCCGGAGAAAGGTATTGCCTAGTATTCCATGAGTTGTATGGTTTGAAGACAACATGCCTAAGATATTTTAATGTTTACGGTCCAAGACAGAGATCTACCATTTACGGAGGCGTGGTTTCGATATTTGTTAAAAGACTGCTCGAAAACAAACCCCCAATCATATTTGGAGATGGCAATCAAACAAGAGACTTTACCTACATAAGAGACAACGTTCTGGCAAATATACTGGCGGTAAACAAGAGGAGATCCATAGGAGAGGTCATAAATATAGGAACACAGTGCCAGACTAGTATTAATAAACTCGCAGAATTGTTGATTAAAATAACAGACTCAGATTTAACTCCAGAATACACTAAACCCAGACCAAACGATATCCTGAGGAGGGAAGCGGACATATCAAAGGCAAAGAGACTCTTGGGATATGAACCCCGTTATACGCTAGAAAAAGGGCTTGAGGAATTGGTTGAGTGGGCAAAGAAAGAATATTAGATGAAAAGCAGAGATAATTAGACCTTCTTAATTCTCAAACTAAAATCTATCGCCCTTGCAGAATGAGTAAGCAAGCCCATCGAAATAATATCTACACCGGTTTTTGCGTATTCTTCTAAGTTATCTAAATCAATGTTTCCAGAAGCCTCAAATAGAACTTTTTCTCTGATTCCTTGCGATTCAAAGTTCTTTATAACATGTTCTATATCCTTTATGCTCATATTATCGAGCATTATGATATCCGCGTCCTTAAAGCGTAAGGCCTCCTCCAGATTTTTTACTTCTACCTCTACCCTTTTGCTGAAACTTATTTTATTTTTGTAGTCATCTCTCAAAATTGGGATGTGGTTATCTTTTATTAGAATCATATCACTTAGAGATAGCCTATGAGGATCGCCTCCACCTGTTAAAACTGCTTTTTTCTCGAACAATCTAAAACCTGGGGTTGTCTTTCTTGTACATGCGATTTTTATATTTGGATTAACTTTCTTTGCTATATCGACCGCTTTTTTTGTCAATGTTGCGATTCCACTCATCCTACCAAGCATATTCAGTGCTAAACGTTCTCCCAATAGAATTGGTCTGGAATATCCTTTTATCGAAATTACAGGTTCATTGTTTGCGAAATGTCCATCTTCTTTTAAATTCCTTGTTTTGCATCCGAGGACTTCAAATACAGTCTTGGCCTCGTGAACTCCGCAGAGCAAACATTGCTCCATGCACCATATTTCTGCCTCAATCTCCCTATTTTCAACCAATTCCGATGTTAAATCGTAGAATGGAGAATCTTCCTCCAGAAATTCAATGATTTTTTTTCTCAAAATCGGCTCAGGGATCATTTCATAATCAACAACCTGTTAGTCATTTTAAATTTAGCATTCTATCGATAGCCTTTTTCGCTTTCTTTTTTATATCTTCGTCCACGTTTATCACATTTTTCTTATCTTTAAGGACTTTATACACTTTCTTAAGGTTATGCAGTTTCATAGTTCTACATATTGCTTTATCCAAGCAGGGATAGATTTTTTTCTCCGGACATTCTCTTCTAAGTCTATCTACAAGACCCACTTCTGTGGCAATAACAAAACACTCCTTATCTGAGTTTTTAACATGTTTAACCATCTTTCCTGTACTGTAAATAAAATCAGACAGTTGCTGTACTTCTAGATCGCATTCAGGATGTGCAAGGATCTCGGCTTGAGGGTAGATTTCCCTAAATTTTAATACGTCAAAGGGAGAGAACATCTTATGCACATAGCAGTATCCATTTTTGGGGATCGGTATTATTTCTCGTTTTGTCTTTAGCTTTGCGTAATAGGCAAGATTTTTGTCAGGACCGAATAAAATGTCTCCGTTCAGTGAGTTGATCACTTCTATACAGTTTGAGGATGTACATATTATATCCGCCTCTGCCTTAGCCTCGGCTAACGTGTTTATGTAAAGGACAACTTTTTTGTCTGGATACTCATTTTTGGCTTTTAATATTTCTTCTCTCGGGAGCATAGCGGCCATTGGGCATCTAGCGTTTTTATCTGGAATCAATACTAATTTGTCTGGATTTAAAATGCTAGCAGTTTCAGCCATGAAGTCTACTCCACAAAATACTATGATGTCGCAATCTGTTTGACTGGCCTTTATGCATAGTTCGAGAGAATCTCCGATAAAATCTGCTATCTCTTGTATTTCTGGTCTTTGGTAGTTATGGGCTAATATGATTGCGTTTTCCCTTCTTTTTAGCCTTTCTATCTCCCTGATCATGTACCTATTTTCACCTTTGAAATCATCTTTTCTATAGTGGCAACCACGGATAGGGGAGCCAATTCACTTGTCTTTGGATTCTCTTTTAATGGATTAGACTCAACTTTTATTTCTATTTCACCAAAATTTCCCATTGCCCTCAAAGAATGAATATTTTTTTCAATATTAGGATCCACAATGATTTTTACCTTAATTTTTTTATCTAATGCCAAACTTATGGTAGCAGCTATGTTTATTTCCTTTGGAAATCTTTTTACCGCTTCTTCTACATTTCCTTCGAATATTATCGTTTCTTTCTCTAAACCGAAATGCTTGGCTGGTTTTCTTGTTATCAGTGAAACACTTTCGACACCGTCTTTTATCGCATTTAGTCCATCTATTCCAACCATTGCTCCGGAAGGTATGAGTATTTTTGTATTGGATTTTTCAGATATTTTTTTAAGTTTATTAAAAAGATCGGAATCCATTAAGGCCCCGGTGCTGCATACGAGCAGATCATGTTTTTGAAGAATGATTGGAGCAAGCTCTTTGACGGCTTTTTGAGAGGCCGCCTCTATTACTATATCTAACTCCTCTTCAACCAGTTCATCAAATTTTACTGCCCTTGCTCCTGTTTCTTTTGCCAAAGTTTCCGATTTATCGAAGTTTCTATCAAAAAGATAGAGGCTTGCCTTATTCGCTAGTCTTTTCGCTACGTAACTTCCTATGGCACCGCATCCAAGGATGCCAATTCTCAACCGGACCCCTTCTATATTTCCTCGACTCTTTTAACCTTCATCAAAGATTTTACCGGTACGCCATTAATTTTGTCTATCCCCTTTTTATCGACTATTACAATAGCTGCTAACGGATCTGCTCTCACATCTTTGAGTAGTTCAATTATATCCCTTATGGTTGAACCAGAAGTTATTATATCATCAACAATAACCACGTTCTTCCCGCTAACATTAGAGAAAGTGGTGCTAAAGAAACCCGTTCTCTTAATTTTTTTCTCGGGATCCCACATATGCTTTCTTGGTCTGACAATAGCTACCGTGGCATCTAATTCTTCCGCTATTAGGGTAGCCAGTGGAACTCCACTCGTTGCGATTCCTATTACCACATCGGGTATGGGAAGTTCATTTTCCTCGAGGCATTCCATGAGCATGTCGGTCATTGCTAGTGCAAGGAATCTTATCCTGGTAGATTTTCCTCCTAGTGTGCTCCAGTCTATGTATACATCTCTTGGAGCTTCTATGGCTTCTTGTTTTTTGGATCCTTTCGTAATTAGCCACAAAGCAGTCTCTTTCGAGACGTTTAGATCGTCTGCAATTTCTCCTGTGGCCAGACCTTCTTCTTTCAGTTGCATTGCCTTATTTATAAGGTCTTCAAGACTTTTCACATCTATACCTCCTTGTTCCCTTCCTAACCTTTTTTCTTAGCATTGAGCCGCAAACCTCGCATTCACCATCATAGGTGATATCATAAATCTTTCCGCAACCCTCACATACATTATACCAACGAAATACTTCTTTTATACCTTTTCTTGCTACTTTTTTGTACTCAATTCCCAACTCCATCGAGAGGTTTTGTATGTCATAGTCGTCTGTTAAGATTATCGGATACAGTTTATCTTTTTTAATTTCAAGGGCTAATGCAAGTATGCTTATATCTGTTTCTGAGAGGAATCTAATATCACCTGTCTTCTTACTTACTTCGGTTACTTCTTGGATAAACCTTTCGTTTGGTTTCCTGATTTCAAGATCTCTGACTATTTGAAGTTTAAGTCTCCTCTTATCGTCTCTGAGTTCTTCTTCGACTTCTGGCACGGTTATTTTCTTTCCACTTAGTAGATTGATCGGCAAATCAGAGAAGAAAACTGATGAATCCAGTATGTATATTGTTTCCATACGGTCTCCTCAAAGGTTTTATATAAGTTTTTGGCATCTAGCGTAAAAAAGTTTGGGGTTTTCAATGAAACCGCGTCTAATTTCCTGGAACGTGACAAGGGCCTGCAACCTAAGATGCAGCCACTGTTACAGAGATGCAGGTAAAAAAGGAAAGAATGAACTCTCTACTCAAGAAGTTTACTCTCTCATGGAGAATATATCAAGCCTCTCAAAACCAATTCTAATTTTGAGCGGTGGAGAGCCTCTTGTAAGATCTGATTTATACGATATCATTAGATACGGATCTGATCTAGGATTTAGGGTTGTTTTAGGAACGAACGGAACTTTGATAGATGATGAGGTAGCGTCTAGGCTTTACGATGCGGGAACAAAGAGAGTAGGCATAAGCATAGACTCTACAAATCCTAAAGTTCATGACAATTTTAGAGGGGTTGATGGAGCATTTGAAAAGGCTTTAAAAGGCGCAGAAGCATGCAAAAAGATTGGGTTATCGTTTCAGATACACACTACCGTAACAAAGTACAACTACAGCGAAATTCCACAGATAATAGATCTAGCCTTGGATTTAGGAGCAGATGCCTATCACCTTTTCTTCTTTGTACCTACAGGGAGAGGAATAACCATAAAGGACAAAGATATTTCCCCCGAGGAATATGAGTCCTTGCTATCCTATCTGTATGAGAGACAAGAGGAAACAGACATGTTTTTAAAAACAACCTGCGCCCCGCAGTACTTTAGAATAATGCTCCAGAAAGGAAAGAAAAGCCTAAGAAAAGTAAAAGCGGAGAAAGAAAAAAGAGACCTAGGAAGAGAAGATTTGGAAAGACTTTCCAGGGGATGCTTGGCGGGAACCGCATACTGTTGCATCCTTCCAGAGGGAGACGTACATCCGTGTCCTTACATGCCCATAAAGTTAGGAAATGTAAGAGAGTTAGAATTTACCAGAATATGGAATGAATCTTCGGTTTTAAAAACGTTAAGAGAAGGCGCACTAAAGGGCAAGTGTGGGTTGTGCAAGTACAGAAATGTATGTGTGGGATGTAGAGCCAGAGCCTACGCATATACTGGAGATTTCCTTCAAGAAGATCCTATGTGTATGTATAATCCTGTTTGATCTATATAATGAGCCATATAATAATACAATACCTTTAACCTACCTCATGAAGTTTGATTCGGGATCAAAATGTATAAAAGGGTTAATGCAAAAAAAATAGATTTGTCCGGTTTTATATCGAGAGATGATACCTTCGTGGTAGATGAAGAACAAATTAGAATATTTGCAAATGGCAAAAAGATAGGTGTTTTTTCTACATCTCCCAATTTGCTAAAAGAACTCGCTATAGGTTATCTCATTGGATCCGGTATGATAAAAGACTCAGATGATATAGAAGATATAGAGATAATGGAAGATGCAATAGAGGTGAAAATACCGGATTTTGATGAAAATAAATTGGAAATAATTAGGATGGAAGAATGTGTGCAGGGTTGGGTAGTCAGATTGTTGAACCAAGATATTTATGTCAATTCAGACTTGAGGGTAGGGACAAATACGTTATACGATGCGATGAAAAAACTACAGAAGCACTCAAGGATTTGGAAACTTACTCACGGAACCCATGCCGCAGGCATATTTGATAAAAATGGTAAAGAAATTGCTATTGCAGAGGATATCAGCAGACACGCAGTCATAGACAAGGTAATAGGAATTTCAACTCTTAAAAAAGTTGACTTTTTAAATACCTTCCTTTTATGTAGCGGTCGAATTCCTGCTAGTATGATATTAAAGGTGGCAAATGCAAATATTCCAATAATTGGATCTCGTTCTGCCCCAATAAACCCAAGCATAGATGTCGCGAGGGAAGTTGGAATTACATTGATCTGCTTTTTGAGGGGCAGGAAAATGTAT
Organism: Candidatus Hydrothermarchaeota archaeon; assembly: GCA_046760505.1. Classification (GTDB taxonomy): domain Archaea; phylum CAYFZR01; class CAYFZR01; order CAYFZR01; family CAYFZR01; genus CAYFZR01. The sequence continues at coordinate 16,262 of JBHIEG010000020.1, read as the reverse complement.
GTATATACTGGAGATGAGAGGATCTACCAATGAATTTAGGAAAGACTTTTGAAGTTCTTTTTATTTATTTTTTTCATGCATATTCTAATTGCAGGGGACAAAAATAGATATTCAAATAGACTCATAGCCACATCACTGGAAAAGAGAGGCTGTGAAGTAGATTTTTTTAATTCTGAGGATATTAGCGTAACTTCTGAAGGAAATATAGGATTTAAGAAAATTTCAGATCTAATTTACGTAAGAACTGGCTTTTTCCGCGATATTAAGAACTTTTCAAAGTTCTTACTTCATACATGGATACTCGAGTTATTGGAGAACATGGGAATAAAGGTAATAAACTCGCTAGAATCATTTGAGAATACTGCTAACAAGATTAAGTGCTTGACTCTTTTGGAGAAAAATGGCATAAATGTTCCCTTTTCTTCTGTTGCAATCTCATATGAAAAAGCAGAAGAAATAAGCGAAGAAATGGGCTTTCCTCTTGTCCTGAAACCCCTTTTTGGTGAGAGAGGTGAGGACATTTATCTGGCTAACTCCTACCTCGAATTGCAGGAGTATTTTGATAAAATCAACTCAAAGGGAATTCCTGTTCTGCTTCAGGAATACCTTCCAAAAAATTACAATAGAGATATCCGCGTTTTCGTGGTGGGTAAAGAAGCGGTAGCGGCAATGTACAGGTACGGAAAGAATGACTGGCGCACGAATTTAAGTCTTGGAGGAATAGGCAAACTCTGTCCGCTTTCGGATGATATAGTGGATTTGTCTATTAAAGCGAGTGAGATTACGAAATCAGATATAGTGGGAGTAGATATCCTAGAACACGGGGAAGATCTCTATGTAATAGAAGTAAATCCTTTGCCAGGATTGTTGATACAAAAGGTTACCGGGATAAATGTGGCTGATAAAATAGCCGAATACCTGATAAAAAAGGCAAAGTCTTAGTCTTTATTCAGTTTTAATCTCTTTTTAAGAAATCCTTCATCCTTCTTTGAGGCTCCCCGGTAGAAAAACAAATGCTGAATAAAGTTGCCTCGTAATTAAGACCCAGTTTTTTATTCTTATTAAAGGCTTTTTTGATCATCTTTATACCCAAAGAACTTTTCTCTGCAATTTTCCTTGCCAGTTCCATCGTCTTTTTCTCAAGATTTTCCTCCGAAACAACTTCATTTATTAAGCCTATCCTTTCAGCCTCATCAGCGTTTATCATTTCTCCAGTGAGTATCAGTGCTAGTGCCTTCCCTTCCCCTACTATTCGGGGTAATCTTTGCGTAGCACCCCAACCAGGACATATCGCAAAGTTTACTTCCGGAGAGCCAATCTTTGCTTTTTCACTAGCTATTCTAATATCACATGCTAGGGCGAGTTCTAGGCCACCTCCCAAAGCGTATCCATTTATCATGGCTATTGTAACCTTTTCTAAGCTTTCCAAATCATCAAAAATTTCTTGGCCCAAGAGAGCAAATTCCAGAGCTTCTTCAGGATTTTTCTCGCTCATTTCTGATAAATCTGCGCCTGAAACAAATGCTTTTCCTTCTCCTGTGATTATTATTACTTTTATTTCTTCATCTTCTTTTAAATTATCTAAAACCTCTTTTAACTCCATCAATGTTTCTGTATTCAGGGCGTTGAGGTATTCGGGCCTTTTAATAGTTACTTTCATTATCCCATTTTCTTTTTCTAGAACTAGGTTTTTCAAGTGGAACACCCCTCTAGCTTTATCTTTTCCTCCAAAAATCAGGGTCATATCTTTTCAATAACTCTGAGTATCTGATTGTAATTTCATTGAGCATCTTTTTTCTCTCCTCATTTGTTTGTTTGCGTACTATCTTTCCTGGAACGCCTAAAACAACACTGTTTTCAGGTATCTCCTTTTTCGGTCCTACCAAGGCGCCTGCCCCAATGAGGGAACCAGATCTTACCTTCGCCCCATCTAACACTATGGCACCAATTCCGACCACAACCTCGTCTTCGATCAAACAGCCGTGGATCACTGCGTTATGGGCAATAGTTACGTAGTCTCCAATTTCTACAGGTCTATCAAAGTCTGTATGAACCACTGCATTGTCTTGTATGTGAGTATACTTCCCGATCTTCACGCTATCAAGATCGCCCCTTATGACTGCATTTGGCCAGATGCTTGTGTATTCTCCAATTTTTACGTCTCCAACGATGATTGCATTTGGGAATACGAGAGTATTTCTACTTAGTTTAGGTTTTATCCCCTCAAACTCATAGATCAAATAACCACCTCCTTTTATTTTCGTTATTCTACTTTTGTTATAGTTCTACTCCAAAAGTTTTTTTAAATTCACAACACCGTTATTTTCTCTGGGTTATAAGATGAAAGTCTCTGTCATCCAAATGGGCATAGATTTATGCAACAAAGAGGCAAACTTGTCTAAGGCATTTGAATATGCCAAAAAAGCAATAGAATCAGGTTGTGAAATAATCCTTCTTCCTGAGGTCTTTTCAACTGGATTTTGTTACGAAAACATACATAAACTCGCTGAACCGATACCGGGAGATACGTACAATAAAATGATGGAATGCTCCAGAGAATACTCGGTCATTATTTCTGGAACCATAATCGAAAAATTTGAAGATAAACTTTATAACACCTGCATATTATTTGAGGACGGGGATTTTCTCGGTAAATACAGAAAAACACATTTATACGGGAATGAAAAAAATTATTTCAGCCATGGGAATAGTTTAGGAATTTTTGAGACCTCTAGATGTAAGATAGGCGTAATCATATGTTATGAGATACGTTTTCCGGAGTTAGCAAGGACCCTTGCCTTAAAGGGTATCGATATTCTTTTAACACCTGCACAATTTCCTAAACCAAGAGAGGAAGTTTGGCGTACTTTGGTTAGGGCTAGAGCCATTGAAAACCAGATATTTCATTGCGCATGTAATATCGTGGGGGAAAAGTATTTTGGCGCCTCCTTAATAGTTTCTCCAGATGGAGAAATATTAGACGATGGTAAAGACAAGGAAAAAGTTGTTATTTCAAATATAAATTTATCAGAAATAAAAAATATTAGAAAAAAGATCCGAGTTTTTTCCGATAGAAGAGAAGAGCTTTATTTCTAGTTTTAAATCTTAAAAAAATGTGTACCATCAACCCAAGAAGTGATACATTAGGTATGTACTGAACACGCACAAGGCGATGGCAACCCCAAAAGACGGGTAAAACTCAAATTTTCTTGTTAACAAGGTTAAAGAAATCGCAAATACTAAGACACCAACTGCTCCATGGAGGATTCCTCGACAGGCCTCAACTGCAGCGTATTCTCCTTCATGAAATTTTATCAAAAAAAGCGAGGTAGCAAGCCTTATAGGCATGGCCGCTATTATTCCTGCTATCACGGGATTTATGACATTTGCCACAAGAACAACTATTGCTACTATCAGTCCACCAAGTGCAAAGTCAAACAGGAATTTCTTCCACAACATATCCTAAAGGAATAGGAGAAATCATTAATATTTTTTGTCATATTCACCTATTCTTTAGTCCCTTTCCGGGGACCAACCACCCATCTTTTGGGTTTTGCAGGTAATTTGGATTGAACCCACTTAAATTGGTAATCGCGTTTACCTCTCAGAGCCCCGGTGGGGCAGTTTGCCACACAGAGACCGCATTTTTCTAACTCGAAGTGCTCCTTCTCCTTAACCCATGAGATGCATTCTTCTTTTTTTGTTAGTATGGGGTAACCTACATCATAAAGACTTAGCACACCAACCGGACAGACCTCAACGCAGATACCGCATCTTGCGCACGTAGAGAGAAAATCATCTATTGCTCCGGGAGGTGCTAATTTTGGCTCACCTTTGAATTCGATGAATTTTGCTTTAACAGTCTCGTTTTTCTCATTGATTACAGATGGAGCATTTTCACGACTTACAACAAGTTCTCCTAGAAGAACCATAGCGATTATTGCCGTTGTAGCCGTTTCAAGCGTTATCCTTAAGAAACCTCTCCTAGACAATCCTTCAAAAGATGTCTTCTTCATCTGCTAACCTCACCCAAGGATTCTCTCTCAAATCTTGTTGTCTCTCTAATAGCCTCTTTCTTTTGATATATCGCCTCGAATCCGCAAGCCTCTATGCATAGCCCGCATTTTATGCACTTCTTATCATCTATTTTTGGAAATATTTTTCCTGTCTCTCTGAATTCTTCCGTTGACATTGTGATCGCGTCAGTTGGACATATTTGAACGCATCTTCCTATGCAGATAGGATAGGTGCATTTCTGCACACCATAGGGTCTACCGCTTTTCTTTGCATCTAAGAGAAGTTCGTACATATCAACTCCTTCCTCAAACCTTTGCTGGGTAGTCCCTAGGATAGGTGGGATAGGATATACTTTATCGTTTTTCACTTCCAGGTATTTTAGTGCCCATTCCGCTTCGTCTCCTACTTTTTCCTTTAGCGTTATGTACCCCTCTCTGTCCACGAATTTTTCCTTCACAACATGCCTGCCTTCCCTATCTATTGCATAGACCTTCATTAGCCTGGGAACAAATATATCCACATTATTTCTTTTGATGTACCTCCCGCTGAGATCTTTTCCGACGAAGATCCTGATCATTTTACAACCTCTAATTTAGGTCTTGAGAGATGATTAAGTTTGGGATCAATGGATTCTACACTTCCCTTAATTTTATTCTCTATAACTTTAGAATCTGATTTACTCGCTAGAGGAACGATTGACAGAACTCCCAATGCTCCTGCTCCTTTTATAAAAGATCTTCTTGATATATCTCTCTCGGAAATTTTTTCTCGCATGCTATCCACCTTCTTTTGACTCACTTCTGTGGGAAATATTGAGCTCAGGAGTGGTTAGATAGGTGAGATTTGGATCATACGGCTTGGGTATCACTCCAAGTTCTACTAAATCCCCTTTCAGCGCCTTTAAATTATCAGATTCTGTTACCCCTGCGCTTCTGTTCAAGATCATCCCGACGAATATAATGACCAAAAGTATAACTATATGCTTGTTTACCTCCATAGAATCACCTGAACTTACCATCAACCCTTAGATCATCTATTATCTCAAGAATTCGGAGAGAAGCCGGACAATTTTTCTCGCAGAGACCACATCTAACACAAAACTGTGCCACATCCTTTGCACGCATTTCCTCTGAATAAACCTCCCTCACATCATCGTAATTGTACTCTCTACCGTCTACGATCACTTTTTCTTTTCTCTCAATTCTTTTCTTTACATCAGAAACAGTTAATTTATTAGAATCCAATGTGCCATCCGCAAACTTAGCCCTTACCCTCATGCCTGGATCCAAGGCGAGGGCCTCTTCCACAGTGAGTTCAACACCTCTTAGAATATGGTATCTATTCGCGTTATAAGATCTCGCCGCGACTTCAAAACCAGTGGGGTCTATTCCTCTCGGACATTCGGTCATGCAAGCCCTGCATTCATAACATATAAGAGATTGGAGATGTCCTGATCTTGCTGCTGTAATAACCAAACTTCCTAAGAAAGCAGCAATGAGATTAAAGGCTACCACATTAAGTCTCAAGAATGATTTAGGCATTTCAATACCTGTCAAACACTACACCTCTCTTGGTTAGTGCTTGAGGAGATACGGTATAAAAAAATTTCGGTATATTAACGGAAGAAAAAAGGGTCATTCCATTCTAAAAATATGTTAGGTCTTGTATAATTGAATTATGTATAAAAAAAATTGGGATCCTAGATTTTTTTTATCTTTAACTGTTTGGTAGAATAGTTTGTGGCATACATTTTAAATAGAAGGTTTAACACTCTAATTTGCATGATATGGAAGATGACACGCAAGCATTTGATTTTATTTACCTTAATTAACCTCATTTCAGTTATAATTTCATTGAACCCCTTATTTGCCGAAGAAACTAAAAGTTCTGAAGGGTATGTAAGTCCCGCAGGAATATACTACGATTATTCTCCGGAGACCTTTAACTCAAAACTTTACAATGGAAGGCCCACGATGGTGGATTTCTCTGCAGACAGATGCGGCGCGTGTAGGATGATGGTTCCAACCATAAGGGCATTAAGAGCGGAATACGAAGGCATGGTAGACATAATTACCGTCAACGTGGATACTGAAGAGGGACTTGAACTTTCGAGGAAGTACGGTGAACGCTATCTTCCCACCTTTACTTTCTTTGATAAATATGGAAGGAAGGTTTTAACTCTGGTTGGATATCAGGAGAAAGAGGATATTGAATTTGTCCTAAGAAAATTAATAAAGGGAGAAAAAATTGAAGAGATCCCCAAAGAAATAAAAAAATCCAAACCTAAATACGAGTTAACCCCCATTTATGAGCCCAAGGGAGTAGTATTGAAACAAAGTAAGGGAAGTTACGAAGGCTTTCTATCTCTAGGCGAGAAATTCAGTTATGAAAACTTCTGGTTAGAATTTATTGGTACAGACAAAAAAATGGAAAGAGCAGTCATAGCAGTTTACTCCATGGGTGAGAAAATAGAGAGTCTATCCATACCGAGAAATGTCGGGGAGACGTTTCTCGCTGGAAAGGCTAAGGTAACTCTGCTGAACATAAGTTTTGATAGAATAGGTTTGAGTGTGGAATTACCTTCCTCTACACCGTATAAATTGCTTGGAGAAAAGAAGATCGCAGAACCCTCTAAAGATAAAAACGTCATGGAAAAAAGTATAGAAGGTTTAACCATAACAAAGACCGTAGAAAGTTTTACTCCATCAGTTGGCGAAGAGGTAGTTGTGCTTTTAAGGGTGGAGAACAAATTGGATAGAGATGTCGATATTAAAATAGTAGATAGCATACCTAAAAATTTTGAGGTCATTTATGGCAATTTATATATTCAAGATAGACTGGGCACAGGGGAGTCGAAGACATATAGTTACATAATAAAACCATTGAAGGAGGGTAACTACAATATTCCCAGGGCAAATCTTATTTACTCACACTTGGGTGATGAGAAGTTCGTATCAACAGAGGAAATACCCATATCGGTTTCAAAAGAATCTGAAGCTGAATATGGCTCCTTATCTTTCTCTAAGATCATAATAGCTTTTGGAATACTGATCTTTTTATTTTTTGTTGCCTTAGCAGCGAGGTATCAATTTTAATATTCCATAAATTTTATATACTATGTATAGACTCAAAATCTAAACATTGATTAATTATTTATATATAATTTCCACGTAAATTTACTTGGTTGATGGAATGCGCCCCAATAAATGGATGATAGTGGTTGCGGTTGCAGCTATAATCGCCATAGGATATATTTTTCATGTTAGCGGAAGCACCTCGAAAAATAAACCTGAAAAAGATTTACCCAAGATAATATATGATTACACTCCCTATAAATTTGAGAAAGCTCTGAAAAGCGGCATGCCCACTCTCTTGGAATTTGCCGCAGATTGGTGCATACCTTGTAGACGCATGGCTCCCTTTATGAAGGAACTCAAGGAAGAATATCGAGGGAAAGCAAATATTTTAACCGTAAATGCCGACACCGAGCTAGATCTGGTAAAGGAATACGGAGTAAGAAATCTTCCAACGCTGATATTCTTCAATAAAAAGGGGGAACTATTCAGGACTTTGGTAGGCTATCAAAGTAAAGAGACAATAAAGAACGTGTTGGATGAGCTGGTTTAAAATTTTGAGGCGATTTCAATGGTCGAGATATCAGTTCCACTTGCCTTTCTTGCGGGAATTTTTACAGCCTTGGGTCCATGTGTCTTTACGGTTCTGCCAGTTACTCTCGCATTCGTCACGGGAGTTTCTGATAGCAGGAGAAAGGCGTTTTCAACAGCAGTTTCTTTCATTTTCGGTTTGTCTATTACCCTTACAGCCTTGGGTGTGTTTGCCTCTATACTAGGGCAGATTCTAAACTTCACGTTTTATTTTAGATATTTGGCAGCTTTTATAGCATTTTTGATGGGACTAAAACTGTTGAATGTGGTGAAGATAGAGTCTGATGTTTTCTCGAGATTCAGACCTAAGGCAGCTCCTAGAAAAAAAGGTCTCATTGGAGCCTTTTCGTTTGGGTTAGTATTTGGTGTAGCGGTTAATCCTTGTGCTGATCCTGTTTTGGCAGGTATTTTAGCACTCATTGCAGCGGAGGGAAACGTGGTCTTTGGTGGCGTTACTTTATTTATCTACTCAATAGGTTTCGGTATCCCTGTAATTCTTGCCAGTGTATTAAGTTCTGAGGCCAAGTTTAAATTATCCGAATCCATTTTAAAAGCAGAGTGGATAAACAAAGTTTCAGGAATAATATTGATTTTAATCGCATTTACAATAATCCATCCCATATCTCCATATCTCTACAATGCATTCCCTCAGTTAGGAAGAATATATGATTCGATCCCAGATTACTACAAATTCTTCGGCATCGATCTGGAGTAATGCTGAATCAAAATTTTATTTATGGTATCTTTCGCCGAAAGGTCAACATGAAAATTTATTTAAATCCAGTAGACCACTCCTTCTGGTGGTTATTGAGCTATGTTTCGCATAAAAAAATTAAAAGATCTATTGCCCAGATTGGCAGTAATCTTCCTTATTTCTATATCGTTGTATTCTCCAGTTGTAGATGCAAGAATAAGCCCGGTCGGAATCTACTATGATTATACCCCGGAAAGCTTTGAAAACGCTCTTAAAAGCGGGAAACCCACTTTGCTTGATTTTTCCAAGGATACGTGCAGCATATGTGTGAGGATGATTCCAATCATGAAAGAAATCAGGAAGGAATACGCGGATGTTGTAAATATAATTACGGTGGACGCAAATGAGTACAAAGAACTGGCAAAAGATTTTGGAGTTTATGGAGTTCCTGTCTTCATTTTTTTTGATAAAAATGGGAATGAAGTGGGTCGATTGATTGGGTATCAAGAAAAAGAGACTTTAATAGAACGTTTGGAAGAATTGATCCCAGATATCACCATAAAAAAGAGGATTGAAAAGGACTCTGAAAATGGTACATTCATTGTTTATCTCGAGGTAGAGAATAATGGGAAAAGGAAGATTGAGAACATAGAGATAAAGGATAAAATTCCAAACGGTCTTGATGTTCTGATTAACGAGAGCTTGCCTAGAATAAAGAGAGAGGGAAATGAAATAATCTTCAATTTGGATTTGTATCCCAGAAACCGAGTTGAATTATTTTACAAAATGAGAACATACTCTCCCGGAAACATACTTCTCGACGCAACAACCGCCTTGTATAAAATCGATGGAGAGGTAATCGAAGTAAAATCAAATAAGGCTTCTATAAGTATAGAAAGCATAAAATCTGAAGTAAAAAACGAATCCTATGAAAAAATAGAAGATGAATTTGAAACCAAGAGGAAAGAGGCAATAATCGTTATTTCAAAGTCTCTAAATAAGGATACGGTAAAAGAGGGGGAAGAGGTTATAGTGACTCTTGAAATAAAAAATATAGGAAACGATGATGCAAAAGATATTAGAATCATAGACTCTGTTTGCGAAGATGTAAAGGTGGTTTCTGGAGAGACGATCATAAACCTTCCTTTTTTAAGAGTTGGCCAAAAGGAGACGTTTAGCTATGTTATAAAAAGCGATAAGTCAAAAAAATACACAATACCACCAGCGAACATTATATTCTTCGATGAAAATGGACTACATACGCAAGAATCCAATGAGGTAGATCTTAACGTAGAGAGCAGATCTTATTCTATAGTAAAGGGAATAATTTTATTTCTTCTTTTTCTTTTTATCTTTATTTTTCTTAATGTGGCGAAGCGAAGAAAATAAAAAATTTACCTAACATAAATAAAAAAATATTTAAATATACAACAAAAGTATAAATAATCAATCTAAACTTAGTGAGAAAATAAATCATTTAACTCAAAAACATTCAAAAGTGTATGAATCGTTTGAGGAGGAAGTAAATGAAGAATATTCCAGCAACAATTGTTTTATTCATGCTTATTTCATTAACTCTCGCGGAAGATGTTGGATACGACCAAAATATATTACGCGGCATGAATTGGCTCATAAAATCAAAAATAGAGATCTATGACTTGTATGAGACTTGGGGACCTAACGATCAAACCGCTAGTGTTTTAGAGACTTTGATCGAATTTGACTTCGAACCCAAAGATTTGATAAATAAAACTGCTCAGGGTCTTATAAAGAGGCAGAATGAGGATGGAGGATGGGCAAAGGTTAAGGGAAAGAGCGACACTCTTGTAACTGCTCAAGTCCTTATGGCTCTATTGAAGAGCGGTAAAGAAGATTCTGATGCAGTTAAAAAAGGAATAGAATATCTCAAATCGAAACAGAATCCAGACGGAAGTTTCGAAGGTGAAGAAGGTCTTAAAACAGGAATAACCGCTAATTCCGTCCTTGCCTTGATAGAGGCGGGTGAAAAAGACACTGAATACGTCAGAAAAGGGATTGAGTGGCTTAAAAGGAATCAAAAAGAGGATGGAAGTTGGGAGGACTGTCCCAAATGCAACAACATGGCCCTGCGTGCATTGCTAGCATATGGAGAACCAAGAGACTCTGAAACTATAAAAAAAGCAGTTAATTACATTATAAGCGATCAGAATCCAAATGGAAGCTGGGGAAACTGTCCTCATTGTACCGGCATGACGATGGTTACGTTGCTTGAGTTAGGAGAAACCGCTCCAGTAGAGAAGGCGGTGAAATATCTCCTTTATACACAACAGGACGATGGCAGCTGGAAAGGTACTGCTTATTATACATCAGCCGCTTTACTTGGATTAAAGAAGGCTAGAGACTACAATATACAGGTGCGCTATAGTATAAATGAAACTCTGAGAAAGAAACAGATAGAAATTAGTAAAGAAATCATCAGCAAAATCCCCTGTGGATGTGGTTGCGGGCGTTTATCCTCAGAATGTGATTGTGAGTGGGTTCAATTCCTTAAAGCAGACATAAACCAGATGTTGATGGAAGGCAAAACAAAGGAAGAAATATTATCCAAATATTCAAATGGGAATAATTTAAATGAGAATACAATAAAAAAGAATTTTAACGACAAAGAAGTAAGACAGAGACAAGAAGAACTCAATAGCCCTGAATCGAACGAAAGTAAAAAAGATAAATTTTTGTACTTGATAATCGGCTTTCTCTCAGCATCTTTGTTTTTCTCATTAATATATCTATATGATGCTAGAAAAAAACTCAAAAAAGAAGAAAAGTGATTTGATGAGTGCACTCAAGCCTTTAATCATTTTATTAATTTTCACCATCTCATTTTGGCTTGTACCTTCGTATGGAATTAATGAAGATACAAAAAAGGTAAAGATTGAGTTTTTTCACATCGAAGGGTGCCCGGTATGCGAAAAGAAGGGAGAAATCATCGATAAAATCATAAGAAAATACAATAATACGGTTTTATATGAGAAAAAGAGCGTTTATGAGATTGAGAATTTTAAAAGAATAGAAGAACTTAATTTAGATCCACCATCCCTTGTTTTCAATGAGAAGGATAGTGTAAATATAAAAGATCTTTCAGAAAAAGAATTGGAGAATTTAATAGCAGAAAAAGTGGAATATTACTCAAATGAGAATGTAACGGTTATTAAAAAGGGAAGGAAAGACCTTACACCTTATTTAGTTGTCTCAGCAGGTTTTTTAGCGGGTTTACAACCATGCTGCCTAGCAGTAGTGGCTTTTTTAAGCGGATTGATACTTGCTCTGGTAACCGATAGAAAAAGAATCTTTGTAATACTCTCAGCCTTTGGTTTAGGCGTATTTTCCTTTTTCTTCCTTAAAGGACTACTTATACTGAGCATATTAGATTTTATACCCAGATATTCAGGTGTCGCTAAGATAATTGCTGGCTTAATCCCGATAGTCTTTGGAATTTTATTCATTAAGGATTATTCAATAAAGGAAAGCAGACTTTTTAAGACGCCGGATAATGTAAAAAATGTTATCCATAATCTTGCATCAAAAAACACAATGTTTTCGAGCTTTTCTCTTGGATTAATTTTCTCTTTAGTGAAGCTACCTTGTGTAACCGGCATATACCTGGGTATATTGAATCTTATCTGGCTTCAGCATGATTTTGCAAGTGGATTATCCTATTTATTGTTGTACAATGTAGCAAAAGTCACACCAATATTCTTCCTGTCTCTTGCGATAACTATGGGTCTTAATCCTCTTACGTTAGACGAATTCAGGGAGAAAAAGCGACCAACGATAAAGTTAATAAATGGGCTATTCATGATAGCCTTAGGCGTAGTGATCATAGTTGGGTACTTGTAATTGGTGCTGATAACCTATGATAGAAAAAGAGGGATATTCGTGAAGAAGATCTTTTCATTAATTTTCTTCCTGACTTTTATCTTGGTTTTTCCATCTGTTTCTCAAGAAATTGAAAATGGAAGTATTTTTGTTGAAGTAGAGGGTTATGACAAATCCTCTTATATAAATGCTAGTCTGATGGATTCTAATCATAAATATCTGGAAAATAAAACCGTTAATACAAGTTCATTTTCATTTGATAACTTAAAAATCGGAGAGAAGTATTATATACTACTAAAATTCAAAAGTATACCCTACCTAATGCCTGTAGATCTAAAAAGCAGGGAACAAAAGGTAAAATTCAGAGTTTTCGATACCACTAGAAGCGCAAACGACATCATCGTAAACATACATCACATTGTCGTTCAACCAGAAGAAAATAAAATTAAGGTAAAGGAAATAGTCGTATTCAGGAATGAGGGAAATAAGGCTTACAATGGAAACGAACTCCGGGTTAATCTACCTCCGGAATATTTAAACTTTAGAACATCTATAATGGAGTGCTGCATAATCAAGGAAGAGGAAGGTTTTACATTCGACCCCATGCAAGCGATTAAACCAAACGAAACGTATCAGATTGATTTTTACTACGAGTTAATCCCGCAAAATAAAGATTATAAATTTGAGAGAAAGTTAAATTATAAAACTAACTTTTTAATGCTCTTAATTGAAAAGAACAGTATTTCATCAAAAAATGCGGAAAATCTGATAAGGAGGGGGGAATTAACTTTCGAAAACAAGCAGTATTCTTCATTCGAATCACTAAATCTCAAAAAAGGAGAAAGCGTCGCCTTAGTTCTTTCTGGATTCTCTACTTTACCAAAAAAATGGATCTGGATTGGTGAGGGCCTAATCTTATTTATAATTCTTATGGCTGGATTTTTCAGCATAAAATTTAGAACTTCCTCAGCAGAGGACTTGATCGCAAAGAAAGAAGCGGCATTTGCGGTTCTGAATGCACTTGAAAAAGACTATAAAGAAGGTAGGATAAGTGAAGAGGATTATGAAGAGCTAAAATCTAAATACGAGGAAGAGGTATCGGAGATCCTAAAAAAGATCGAAAAAATGACCAAGGAGGAGGAAGGAGATTAAATGGACATAGGATACATTTCTCTCTTATTGGCTTTGATCTGCTCGATGTTCTCGGTAGTTTCATTCTCGTCTGATAGAAAAAATCTGGTTAATTTCGGAAGGTATGCCCTGATAGGGACTTTTTCATTCGTTACCATATCTTCCGTGATATTGCTTTACTATTTGGTTACTCGGGACTTTCAGGTGGAATATGTTGCGATGCATACGGATAGGAATTTACCATTATTTTATACAGTGAGTGCGTTCTGGGCTGGCTCTCCAGGATCTCTTTTGCTCTGGTCATGGTTCCTCTCTATATTTTCAGTTGGGGTACTCTTTAAAGAAAAAAAAGATACCTTAACTCATTATTCGCTTGCCATCCTGATGTCGGTAGAATCTTTCTTCCTGTTCATTTTAATAGGATCTCTAAATCCTTTCAAAAGACTTGATTTCGTTCCAATAGACGGTCAAGGACTAAATCCACTCCTTCAAAACATTGGCATGGCTTTCCATCCACCGACTTTATTCATAGGTTATGCAGGTCTCGCGATACCATTTGCTTTTGCCATATCTGGAGTCCTGACGAATAACGAGGGTTGGATTTATAGGGTTAGGAAATGGACCCTATTCTCATGGCTATTTCTTGGATTAGGGATTATACTTGGCGGATGGTGGGCATATGTAATTCTTGGCTGGGGAGGTTACTGGGCATGGGACCCTGTGGAAAATGCGTCTTTGCTTCCTTGGCTTACTAGTACCGCTTTTTTACATAGTGTAATGATTCAAGAGACCAAAAGAGGTATGAAACTCTGGAATATTTTGTTAATTTTATTGACATTTGAGTTTGTAATCTTCGGAACTTTTCTCACAAGAAGCGGGGTATTGTCCTCTGTTCATGCCTTCGCAGGTTCGAACATTGGTCCTTACTTCATGGCATACATGCTTTCAATGTTAATTTTCTCTCTAGGAGTTATTGCAATGAAGTATGATCAAATAAGGAGCAAAGACATATTTGAATCAGCTTTTTCAAAAGAAACCACTTTCTTGGTCAATAATCTCTTGTTTGTTGTCTCTGCTCTTACCATATTCTGGGGGACCATATTTCCACTGATTTCTGAATGGATCAAGGGTGTGCAAGTCAGCGTTGGACCTGAGTTCTACAATCAGATTCAGGCGCCCATAGGAATACTTCTCTTAATCCTCGTAGGTTTCTGCGTTCTTACTCCGTGGAGAAGGTTTTCTCTTGAAAATTTTAAAGAAATGTTCAGGTATCCTCTTCTTGCATCTCTGATACCCGTCATGCTCCTATTGTTTATGGGTTATTTTGAACCTTATGTAATATTAGCAACTTATTTCGTCTTCTTCTCCGCCATAGCACACTTCCAAGAGTTTTACCAAGACTATAGGAGATTTAAAAAACACGATGAAAGCTCGTCCATCTTTAGGCTAATAGTTAAGAGGAGAAGAAAATACGGAGGTTACCTCGTTCACTTCTCAATATTTTTGATTATTACAGGAATTGCATTCTCAACTCTCTATGAGGAAAAACACAGTTTTTCCCTAGGGATGGGAGAGCAAACAAGGATAGGCAAACATACGTTTGTATTTGTCGACAACAATTTTGAGCATCACGCAAACAAGATGGTCTGGACCGTGGAGTTAGAGATCCGTGAGAATGAAAAACTAATCGGAAAGGCAAAACCAACCTACTCAGAGTTTCTAACTCCAAAACAGTATAACTTCAGTCCAGATATAGTTTCTACGTTAACAAAGGACATATACGTAATCCTTGAAGGGATAAGTGGTGAGGGAGCATCTTTTGTGGTAAGGTTCCTCCCATTAATTTCCCTAATCTGGATTGGGGGAGTTTTGATGAGCTTAGGCATTATTGTTGCTCTGATACCTAAAAGATTTGTGGAGAGCTGAACATGTTAAGAAATATCATTCCAATATTTTTCCTAATCGTGCCAGCTTTGGCATTAACCGTGGAGGATATCTCCAAAGACGTCTACTGTCCGTGCGGCTGCAACATGCTTCTTGCTAATTGCGAATGCGAAACCAAGGCTTATCTGGTTGGTGAGATTCAAGATATGATAAGCAAAGGAATGACCAGAGAAGAGATAATAAAAACTCTTCAGGAAACTTACGGTAGGCAGATTCTTGCAACTCCCCCAAAAAAAGGATTCAATCTTGCCTTATGGACTTATCCGTTGATCGGGCTCATAGTAGGGGCGAGCATAATATACGTATTAAGCAAAAGAAGAGAGAGTGTAACTTGGTATACAGATCCTGATGAAGTTTTGGAGATGAGTGAGGAAGACTTCATTAAATTAGAAAGTGAAAAGCTAGAAAAAAAATCTCTACATGAAAAATACGAGAAATTGTTTGAAAAGGAATATGAAAAGTTCAAGGTTATTAGAAAGAAAAATAATTAAGATTTGGATCTGAGGTAAAGCGTGAAGATGAGAATAAGAATTATCAATACAGCAAGGAATGATGTAAAGCTGGACACAGACCTCCTTTCGTTTTCATGAATTCCTGGATAGGAATTCGGATCTCCAGGATAGGTACCTGCATTGAGCTCATCATAATTGCTGAATCCATCGTGATCTGAGTCTAATTTTTCTATTCTCGAGAGAGAAAAATTATTTTTTGCAAAATCAAAACCGAAGTTGTTCAAGCCACCTATGCCTGATGACTGAATGTGACAAACAGTACACTTCTTAAGAGAAGCAGGAATTTCCTTCATGTACAGGGGTATTCCATTTACCACGCTCACTAAAATTACGAACAATAAAACGTTTGAGATGTATTCTTTTCTCATATTACCCCTCGATCCGTGTAGTTATCTACCGTGTAGTTATCTATCTATTATATTCTTCATTCGAGAGATATATATT
>JBHIEG010000019.1:0-37148 GCA_046760505.1 Candidatus Hydrothermarchaeota archaeon | reverse complement strand
TTATCTACCGTGTAGTTATCTATCTATTATATTCTTCATTCGAGAGATATATATTATTCAAAAAAATATCGCTACCTATAAATATCTTATTTATGAATAGACAATTATCTTATGCTTAGATAGTATATTTATAAAAATTTAGTTTAAAAGGGGGTAGTGAAATTAATAAAGAAATCCTAATTTCGCTTCTGCTTGCTATCAGCATCGCCTATGCTCAGGTACATCACCATGGAAAAGATTCAAGCTCAACTATGGACTGGATTTCTGGAGAAAATTATGAAGAAATTAAAAACGCAGTTTTGGTGGAATACTTCTGGAATGAGGAATGCGCAGCGTGTAAACTCCTTGCAAAAGAGATGTTCTTTGAAAAACTTCAGGATAGATGGGGAGATAACGTTGTAGTGAGAAAAATCAACACAGACATACCAGAAAACAAGGACTACTTCATAAGTTCGTATAAAAAGAATAATCCAGGGCTTATTGTTCCTTATGTTGTGATAGACAAACGTATCCATCTATTAGGTTATGATGAAATTAAACAGAACACGGATTATTTTATTCAGCAGGAACTAAAATCTGGTGGAATACCCATAAGGTTGTCTGATTCGAAAAAAATTTTGGATACTTCGCCAGAGGCTGTCATTTTTTTAAGGGATCTTGCGAAGACAAACATTGATAGAGTGGAAAGAGAGATAATGAGCGTGAGAAACGTAGGAATAACGACATCTAAGCCTAGAGAGTTGATAAGTTCAGCTAAAAAAATATTTTTGACAGCGGAGACACTTTTTGAAAAAGATGACCTTGTAAATGCTGCACAGGAATATAAGAAGGCCAGTTCCCTTGCTGAAGAGGCATATAATTCGCTTAAAGAGGATGAAAGAATCTACGCTAAAAATTTTGTGGATGAGGCGAGTGGAGCGGTATGGGCACTGAAACAGTCAGTGGAAAGAGCAAAAAAGAGCGGAGAGAATGTTGGCGAGGTCGATGAAGAACTATCCAG
The DNA here is from genome assembly GCA_046760505.1 of Candidatus Hydrothermarchaeota archaeon. GTDB lineage: Archaea > CAYFZR01 > CAYFZR01 > CAYFZR01 > CAYFZR01 > CAYFZR01. The sequence continues at coordinate 36,148 of JBHIEG010000019.1, read as the reverse complement.
AGCGGAGTATCAGTTGAAGGTTTCATTAAGTTCTTTTGAAAAAGGTGACTATATTAAAGCAATTTCTTGGGCAAAAACAACTTTGGATACTACAGAAAATGTTAAAAAAACATTTTACGAATCTAGATTGATCCAATATCAGAAAGAAGTCTATTATTATTCCCAACGGGTTGAGAGTAAACAAAAAGAGATGTACGAACTCATGAAGAAGGCAAACGATAAAAAAAGATTGGCGGATTATTACAAAAACGATACTAGACTGTATAGGGACTGGTACGAAGTATATCAGACGAAGATACTGCAAAAACAAAAAGAACTAGAAGATCTTTCTATGAAAGCAAAAATATGGAAGAGCGGTATTGGTTTAATATTGGGTTCCATGATCGTGTTTGGCTTGTTCAGAAGGATTAAGGGGTAAAACATTTTTTTTCCTTCGTTCATGGAAAAGATCCGAAAAATTACTCAATTATAATCTTCTGTAATTTATAATCTTGAAAGAAAGGAAAATTTAATATAATCGCAGTAAACATTAATTAGTAGCGGGTTTAAGTGGATATGCATGAGCGAAATATCTGCGTATGAAGAGTCCTTTATTGAAAAAGAGGACCTGATCCCGAAGTTCGAGGAATTTTTCAGAAGATACTACTATGGAGCAATACTAGAGGTGGCTAAAAGTTATCCGGAAAAACGTTCCCTGGTAATAAACTGTAACGACTTGGATAGATACGATGCCACGCTAACGGATGATTTGATCAGGGCCCCAGACGTCACGATTGAGGCAGCAAAACTAGCCTTAAAGGAACTTAATCTGCCCATTGAAGAGGAAGACGTCGAAATAAACATCAGATTTGAAAATTTACCTAAGAAAAAGAAGCTTCGAGATCTGAGAAACAAAGACATTGAAACCTTCATATCATTTGAATCGCTTGTGAGAAAGGTCACGGATATCAGACCGAAATTAGTTGAGGGCGTTTTTGAGTGTCAGAGGTGTGGCTCCGAAATAACCGTAATTCAAACTACAGGTCAAATAAAACAGCCATATGAGTGCGAGTGTGGAAGAAGGGGCCCCTTCAGATTGATGGTCAATAAGTCTAAGTTCGTGGACTCTCAAAAGTTAAGAGTCCAAGAATCTTTTGAGGATCTACCCGGAGGGGAACATCCTATTCAGATCGATGTTTTCGTCGAGGACGATCTCACTGGAGTGGCATCACCCGGAGATAAGGTTATAGTAAACGGCGTTCTCAGGACATCGGTTAGAGGGAGGAGATCTACTGTTTTTGAACTTTTCCTAGAGGCAAATTACATTGAGCCAATAGAACAAGAGTTTGAAGAATTGGAGATAAGTGAGGGAGACGAAAGAGTGATAAAAGAACTCGCATCAGAGCCAGATATATACCAGAGAATCCTCGATTCTATTGCACCCTCCATATTCGGATTCGAGATGGCAAAGGAAGCCATTATCCTCCAGTTATTTGGAGGAGTTCCTAAGAAGTTACCTGATGATACAAAAATTAGAGGAGACATCCACATATTTTTAATAGGAGATCCAGGCATTGCAAAGTCTCAATTACTACGTTATGTAAGCCATTTAGCACCAAAAGGTATCTATACATCAGGAAGAGGTGCTACTGGTGCAGGATTAACTGCTTCTGCAATAAAAGATGATTTTGGAGAAGGTTCATGGACTTTAGAAGCAGGAGCATTGGTTTTAGCAGACAAAGGAATCGCCTGCATAGATGAAATTGATAAGATGAGAAACGAAGATAGATCTGCTATGCATGAAACTTTAGAGCAGCAGACGGTGTCCGTTGCCAAGGCAGGTATAATGGCTACTCTAAATGCAAGATGTGCAGTATTAGCCGCAGCAAATCCAAAATATGGTAGATTTGATCCCTATTTACCAATAGCCGACCAAATAAACCTTCCACCCACTTTATTGAGTAGATTCGATCTCATATTTGCACTTTCAGACCGTCCTGATGAAGAGAGGGATCGGGCGCTAGCCAGACATATAATAAAGGTACATCAAATGGGCGAAGAGGAAATAAAACCCCCCATCCCGATAGATCTTTTAAGGAAATACATAGCCTACTCCAAAAGAATTAAACCCGTATTAACGGATGATGCGGCAAAGATTCTAGAAGATTTTTACGTAAAAATGAGAAAAAAAGGAGAAAAAGAGGAAGCAGCTATCTCTATAACAGCCAGACAGCTAGAAGCAGTTATAAGACTTGCTGAGGCATCAGCACGTGCCCGCCTTGATAATTTCGTGAGAGTGGAAGATGTAGAGAGGGTAATTAGAATAGTGGAACATTGCTTAAAGGAAATAGGCATCGATCCAGAGACTGGGGAAATAGATATAGATAAGATAATGGTAGGAACGACAAAAACACAGAGAGACAGGATCAAAGTAATTCATGAAATCATCAAAGAGTTGGAAGAAAGTCTGGGAGAGATACTGCCTGTTGAAGAGATAATCGCGGAGGCAGAAAATAGGGGCATTGATAAAGAAAGGACAAAGGAGATAATTGAGATTCTCAGACAGAGAGGAGAGATTTTTGAGCCTAAAAGAGGGCATATAAAGAGAGTATAAAAATTTTGCGTTTGATCAAACTTATTTTTCATCTTTAGATAATTATGCAAGGTGAAAATATAAGAGGTAAAAGGAGTACAAAAATATACGATGTACTCAAAGGAAGAGATTCTTGGACTAATAGATGATATTAGGAAAGAATTAGGCATGATAGCATCTTCTACCCCCAGTATTTCAAGGGTCGAATACAATGAGGATAAAGATTTACTGTTGATTGTAGCTACAGATAGATCCGACAAGGCGGTAATCATAGGTCCAGGAGGATGGGTAGTTGGAAGATTAAAAGAAATGTTAAACATAGGTCAGATCCATGTAGAAGCAGAGACAGATCTGATAGTAAGAAGGATAAGAATAGAAGAATCTATAGGTAAATTAAAGGAAGTTCTTAATTCTGATGTGTCTAAGAAGGTCAAGTTTAGTCTTAAAAATTATGTATTACCTTTGTTGGAAAATGCAGATTTTTTTCCTGATCTTCCTGTGAATGAAGAGAGTGAAAGTCATTTGACTACGATAGCTCTCTCTGGGGGAGGAGACAGTTCAAGCACATTAGCCATAGCAAAAATGGCAGGTATGAACCCCATCGCCATAACCATGGATCCTGGAACCATTGTGCTTCCTTCTCAATTAAAGGAGAATATTGAATTCGTTGTTAAGGAGTTAGATGTTCCCCATTATTATCTGGATCCTCCCCATTCCTTGGAAGAAATATGGGAAAAGGCTTTGAAGGGACATATTCATCCATGCGGGAGATGTCATGCTGAACTCAAGAAAAGCCTCTACGAATACAACATCAGGGAAAAAATTCCATTGATAATGTTCGGGAACCTTCTACCAACTGGAACTCAGGCTATAAAGGTAATAAATAGAGATTTGGTTAGAATAAATTTATTGGCGGCTCTTTCTCTAAAAAAAGGGCAGGGTGAAGAATTACTCAAGAAAATAGGTATAGAAATTCCTAGTTTTGGGTATGCCTGCCCCCTTCTTAGAGAAGTACATAAAAAACATCCTCATCTCAGAAGATATTCCATTCAGAGGATTCTGAGAAAAACAAGAGCAGGTATAATGGAGCCTGGACAAGCTTTAAAACAGATATACTCAATCTTAAGGTGATATGATGAAAAAAGTCGTTATTGGAGGCACATTTGATATAATTCATCTAGGACATGAAAAATTATTTAATAAGGCATTTGAAGTGGGAGATTTTTTGACAATAGGCCTGTTAGCCGATGAGTTAATAGAAAAAAACCATTTAATCCATAATTATAATGAAAGAAAAAAGAATCTAGAGAAATTTTTGGACCATAAAGGGTATTCCGGTAAATATGAAATCATTGAATTAAAAGATCCACTTAAATTAACTAAAGGAGGTGATTTTGACGTCTTAATAGTTTCTGAGGAAACATATATGGAAGGAGTTAAGGTAAACAGGGTTAGGGCAGAAAGAGGGCTTAAACCTTTGGAAATTATAAAAGTTGGAATGGTAAAGGCAAAAAATGGAAATCCAATATCCACTACCAGAATAAGGAAGGGCGAGATAGATGAGAAAGGCAACATAATTCTTGACAGAAACAACAAAATAAAAGTTGCGGTAGGCTCAAAAAATCCCGTGAAAATAGAAGCAACCAGAAAAATTTTTAAAAGAGTATTTGAAAATGTGGAAATTATCTCTTGCAGGGTTGATACTCCGCTTCAACCCTTTAACGATGAGATATTGATAAATGCAATAAAGAGAGGAAAAGAAGCGTTAAACAAGACTGGTGCTGATTTTGGTGTTGGAATAGAAGCCGGGTTAACAAAAAATCCTCATGCGAGCACAGGTTACGTTGATGTTCAGTGGTGTGCCATAATAGACAAGGAAGGCAAGGTATTTGTGGGCAGCAGTCCTGGGTTTGAGGTACCCAAAAGAGTTATCGATGAGATTTTGAATGGTAAAGAGATGGAAGAGATTATGGAAAAAGTATCAGGTATAAATAAAATTGGAGAAAAAGAAGGAGCCATAGGTTTTCTTTCTAAGGGAATAACAGATCGTCTTTCTTTGACTGAACAGTGTGTTTTAATGGCTTTGGTTCCGATAATCTCTAGATCCTTATACTAGAAACCTAATATGAGAGACTCAAGATTTTAATATTGAAAATTGTTTATAAGATTTGACTTACAAGATTTGACAAGATTGGAGGTTTACAAATGGATATTGAGAAACTGATAAAAAATGTTAAGATGGCAGATCTTAAGCAGGCAGCGAAAGAAAGAAATATAAAGTTGGGAAAGTGTCCCAAGAAGATAGATATAGCGAAAAAATTGCCAAGAGAAGTTTTAGAAGAACTTGCCAGTAAATAAGATTGATCACGCAAAATTTGTGCATATTCTTTGTCAGTTAGTTTTTGTATAACCGGGTTTTGGGAAATTTTTCTGAAAATAATATAAAAAAGTTTTGTAATTGATAAAAAAACGTTTACAACTCACCATTTATAAAATGAACCTATAAATAGAAATTAATCGATAAAATATGTTGAAATCATAACGAATTGTTGTAAAATTTTCGCAACAATCGCAATTGGGGGAATGTTATGGATCCGATAAGACCCAAGGTAATTCTTCTCGTGAGCAGAGGTGGAGAGACCCGAGCCAAAATACTTAAGGCACTAAACAATTCGGAATTCGGTCTACTGAATACAAACCAGATTTCTAACAAGATAGGCATGGAGTGGGGTACCGTAAAGTATGAAATAGAACTTTTAAAGAGAGAAGGACTGATAGAAGAGGTTGAATCACACCACCGAACCAAATTTTACACGTTGACAGATATAGGGAAGGAATTATCCAAAAGAATATCAGATTAACCTAAATCAGTGATTCGTCTTGTCAAATAATTTAGTTTACTTGAGACTCATATCAATCAAAAAATTTTACATCCGTGGGAATTTGTATTACTCGAATATGAGTTCTGGTCGGAAAGGTTCTTTATTCTCTTTGTCTGTATCTTCTTTACCTTGAGAACCATTTTCTTCTTTATCCATGTTTTCTATTTCTTTCTTGTATTCATCCAGATGCTCATCCGTCGGCATCTCTATCTTTATGATGGAATTATCATGAATGAAATAAATTTTCTCGGGCGTTGTCACATGGATATAAGGGTACTCACTCTCGCTGTCAATCTGGCCATGTATGATTTCTCCTGTTATGAGATATACTGAACAGAAGTTCTCTTTGTTTGGCTTCTCAGGGTATTCTCCTGTGGTTTTCAGCAACTTCCTTAACTCCAAATGTTCACCTGAAGTACTTGGCAATTTATCCACTCACTACCAGAATTATGGAGATTCTAGTTTATAAGCTTTCCTATAACTTTATTATTTCTTTTATAACTCTGTTATCAGTTTTTTAAAAAATTTAAAAAAAATAATACAATTTAAAAGGAAAAGAAGATTATTTTGATTTTTTTCTGAGTTGAAAAATACTTTTTGAATTGTTAAAAATTCTAAAATAATTAAAAAAATCATCTAAACTCATTTAAAATAAACTAAACCTATATACGTTCTAAAATCTTATTAAAATTTACTACAATTTGTTGTTTAATAAATAAATCAAAGGTGTGGAATTTGATATTTCAATGTAAAAGATGCGGATATGAATTCAGTCAATCCGCAGGTAGTTTGTTACTCCGAAATGCTCCATGTCCGGAATGTTCCGGCCCTACATTAGTCAAAGGTCTTGGAAGTATAAGGAAAATGCAAGGCATTTAATGCCTGACTTTTACGTCTATTAAATTCTGAAAAAGTGAAAAAAGAATTTAAAATCATTTTAAAATTATTCCTAAAAAACTAAACCCTTTTATTGTTAAAATTCTCTAACAAAATTATATAATAAAATTTTTTATTACAATTTATTGTTAAAATATATACAAAAATGGAGGTAGGGTATGAGACCTCCGTGTGAAATTGTTGTAAAGAAGGTGCTTCCTACCATAAGGTCTATAATAACAAGAGACTTGATTCAAAAATACGGGATGTCACAAAATGAAGTATCTGAGAAATTAGGAGTCACACAACCAGCCATATGTCACTATATGAGTGGAAAACATGCATTTTGGACTGAAATTGCAAAAAAAGAAGAGGTCCTAAATCTTATCCATGAAATTGAAGAAAATATAATGAGTGAGAAGTTTGATCCAATGATTTCCCTGTCTAAAATTTGCGAAGTGTGTGAAATAATCAGATCAAGCGAAGAATTTTGCAAAATTCATGCTGAAATATGCGTACAGAGGTGTAATACCTGTAATTTCCATTCAATCTTATCCAAGGTTGATTGATACTCATTAATAGCGATAAAAAATGCCTTCAAAGTAGATCAACTAACTTAAAAATTCTTAAAAAGAACCTGAAATGGCTCTAAACTAATCATTCATAAAATAAATCTATAAATAAAAATAATCGATAAGTTATTTTGAACAAATATAAAAATAAGGGGAGAGACATTGGATCACATCAGATCAAAAATAGTCCTTCTGAGTAGAGGTGGAGAGACCCGATTGAAGATACTTAAGGCACTAAACAATTCGGAATTCGGTCTACTGAATACAAACCAGATTTCTAACAGAATAGGCATGGAGTGGGGCACTGTAAAGTATGAAATAGAACTTTTAAAGAGGGAAGGACTGATAGAAGAAGTGAAAACAGATCATAAGAGAACTAAGTTCTATCGATTAACAGAAAACTGTAAGCAATTGCTGAAAAAGACCTCAACTTCCTGAATGAGTTTTATTTTGGATTCATAGACATTGTTGAATGATGTGTGATGGTATCAGGTCTTATAACGTATACGTGAGAGTAAGATCACCTTTTCTTGTCATTTGACACTTCTGAATTATGATAGCCATGCCCACACATCGCTTATGAATGAGCCTATTGGCATAGTGGGTACCAGTTCTTCTTCCGACCACTTCGCCACACACCGCACAGCGTTTCTTTTTCATACATCACAAAAATAACTTTGTTATATTTGACTTTTTTTATTTTTAAGAAAAAATATAAGCCGCTTATAATAAAAGAAGCTCCATTATAACTCGCTTATTAAAAATCTTTTATACATGCCCTAATTAAACTTGTAAAATTTGTAATAACAAAATTTATATAAAATGAGTGTGAAATTGTATTAAAATTAATTACAATTTATACAAGATGTGATGGGGGAGTCGATTTGACCAAGTCAAAATTGACACTTCTTATAAGCGGAGGTGGGTCGACAAGAATCAATATTTTGAGGGCCTTGAAAAACTCAGATTATGGCCTATTAAATATAAACCAGATTTCTAACAGAATAGGCATGCAATGGGGTACCGTAAAGTATGAAATAGAACTTTTAAAGAGAGAAGGACTGATAGAAGAGGTTGAATCAGATTTTAAGAGAATTAAGTTTTATAGATTAACAGAAGATGGGGAGGAACTATTTAACAAAACAAGAACGAGTTAAAAAGATTGATAAAAAATAAAATAAATTTAAATTGACTCTTTCAGGTAAACAGAAATCTTATGAGGATGCCTGTTAAAGCAAGGGCGTACGTTACCATTGCCAATCCTGCTAAGCCAAGAACAAAATATTTCCCATTTATTGCCATTTCAATTCCCAATAACTAATTTCTATCTCTTATACTATCAATTTTTCTTTTTTTGAACCAAAATTGAGATATTTTTTACGATTATTTCAAAATACTTTAAGATTTAAAAAAATAAAAAGGTTTGGTTTATGCATACATGGGGAGCGATTTAACGTACTCGGGATCTTTCCATCCCTTGGCGAATATAGCCCCTTCCTTTTCTTCGATAATTATTTTAGGATATGGGCTTGGTATTGGACCTGCAAGAACCTCTCCAGTTCTTGGGTCTATTTTTCCTATGTGGCACGGACAGTATATGACCTCGTTGTTTTCCAGATCTTTCCATTTGGCAACACAGCCAAGATGCGTGCAAACTGCTCCAAATGCATAATAGCCATCGCTTAGATGGATGAGTATAGAGGGCTTACCCTGGAACTTGAAAAGCTTTGCTTCACCTACCGGAATTTCTCCAGATTTTGCAATTTCAACTTCACTTTGGGATGCCGTTGCTCGTAACTTTGGTGACCAAGCAAATTTTATTAAAGCACCCGTAAAAGCCATTGCATACGATGCAATGGCACCGCCTCCAAGTAAATACAGGAAGTATCTTCGGGTTATCCCTTTTCTAGCCATGTAATTCCTCCCTGAATTTTGTAGGCGTTAAAGCAGACCAATGATGACAGGCACGATTATTGGAACGATACCTAATATTGCTCCGTGAAGGATCGTTGGCTTTAAGTTTCTTATAAACAAGTATATTTCCTCTTTTTCATGACCTCCAAATAGGAAAACGAAAAGAGCACCGTATACAAAAAGTATAACCGTCTTAAATACGAGACCATGAATATTTGTACTTACGCTCAGAGGAATGCTGATTGTTGCTGCCGTAAGGCTGGTAAATAATTTTCCTCCGAGTAAGCCAACTAATAAAGCGACTAGGAATGTGAAACTTGGACTTGGAATTTTCCACCATTCTTCTCCCAAGGCCACAACCTCCTTTTTAAATTTTGTTTTTTTTGAGATTGTATTAACAATCTCTTAAAAATAGTTTGTGATTAAATTCATAAATATCTTGCTGTTTTCTCTATTAATTTTACATTAAATTTATATTTATTTTAGAATTTATGTGTTGAAAGATAGTTAACATAACCCTCTTGAAATGAGATTTAACCAAAAAGCACAATCTATCTACTTATTTAATAAAAGAGTCTCTTAAACTCTGCATTGTAGTGGACACCGAGTAAATACTTCCAGAAGTTTTGAGCAGTTCTATCTTATTTTTTACGATTGTAGCCTTTGGTTTCCAAGGCATGTCTCCATGAGTTACGGTAACTGCACTTTCTATCAGCCCTGAGTCTAAAGCATACATTAAGAGAGAGGTCACTACGCCGCCGTCCTGTCCTTTAATGGAACTAACCTTGGTTCTTGCTGCTAGGATTTTTGCATAATAACCAAGGTCTTCATCCCTGATTCTAGAGGCAAATTCAATTTTCTCTTCTATTGCAGGTATCTGGAAAGAGGTTCTTGGACAAGCGAGATAACAAAGGTTGCATCCACTTGGACATGCTTTTAATAAACGAGGTCTTTCATTGGGCAATTCGAGGACGTCATATGGGCAAATAGCAGCGCATGTACCGCATGAAACGCAGAAGCCATTATCTACGACATTAAATTCCAAATCAGAAAAATTTTTATCTTTAGAATAGTATTTAAAATCTTCCAGATCTATATCATCCTTCGTAAGGATGTGAGGAACATTTATTCCACTCTTTTCCATCACTTTAGCCTCTTTTAGACTTTCTTCCTTTTTTTCTCGGGATATATTACGTATTGATCTGATTCCGGAATCTTTTATTGATCTTACTTCGATGTAACCCTCTTTTTTTGCGCCCTCCACTATTTTAATTCCATAGTCTGTTCGTAGAATAAGGGTTGACCAGCCGTTAGGCGAGCCTAATGATCCTACGGAAACGTCTGAAAGTTCAGAAGAAAAATCTAAGCAAACTTGGCAGCATAATCTTACATATGGCCTTGATTCGGATAGTGGTATCTCAATTACCTCTCTGTTATAGCTTATTAGCATACTGTTTCCTTTTATCTCGAACTTTTTAACAGAACTGAGGTCTATGCCATGGTCTCCTTCCACTAACGCGCGCATGCAAGAGTAGCACCAGTTTTCCCTGCAGAAGAGTCCAATTGAAAAAGTATCCTTGAACTTATTTAACATGATATTAGCCTTTTTCAACGCTTGAATCTGACAGGGAAGCCCTACAAACGCTGTCACCATAAAGATACCTCAGAGTTTTTTTCTCACCTCTTCTCTTCCGAGGTCAAAGGCCTTTAGGTTAGCATCAACCGTCTTTTTTGGTATTATTTCTTCTATCGTTTCCCTGAGTTTCTCTTCAGGGATGATAGACTCCAGAAATAAGGAAAGTGCTCCAAGCATGACCATGTTTATGAAGAGTGGATTTCCTGTTTTTGAAGCAATAGACGATGCATCTAGGAGAATTAACTCGCAGTATTCGGAGAGATTTTTAATCACATCCTCTAACCTTGGATACTTCCACGGGTCTCTTAGTGATGCAGGCGGGATCATTTCTCTATTAACTATTGCCTTAGCGTTTTTATTCAAAAAATAGACGTTTCTAAGCGCTTCGACAGGCTCGAAACCAAGCATAAAGTCACATTCCCCTTGAGGAATGAGCGGACTTGCGATATTTCCGATTCTGATATGGGAAACCACGCTCCCCCCCCTTTGGGCCATGCCATGGGTTTCAGCGCCTCTAACTTTGAAACCCATCTTTACCGCTGTGCGACCTATCATGTTTGCGGTAAGAAGTATTCCCTGTCCACCTACGCCTGCTATTAATATATCTGTCTTCGAGCCTGTTTTCATTTTAATCCACCACAAACGCATTGTTTGGACATATCTTGAAGCACAAGCCGCATCCACTACAAAGTTCCCTTATTACTTTTGCCTTCCCATTTTCCCAATTTATCGCTGGACAGTCGATCAAAAATACACATGCTCTACATTCATGGCAGAGATATCCATCGCATTTATCTCTATCAACACGATAAGGGCTCTTCCACAGGTTAAGCTTTTTCGCTACCAATGCACAGGGCTCTTCTGCGATGACCACTGAAACGCCATTAAAATCTAATGCCTTTCTAAGGGTTTCTATAGAATCTTCGAGATCAAATGGTTTTATTTTTGCAACAAAACCTGCACCAAGCGCCTTTGCAATCTGCTCGAAATCTACCTTAAAAGTTTTTTCTCCGGTTGCGGTAACTCCAACCGCCGGGTGGGGCTGGTGCCCGGTCATGGCAGAGCCCATATTATCCAATATGACGATGGTAATGTTTGCATTGTTGTATACCGCGTTTAGCAAACCTGTCATTCCTGCATGTAAAAATGTTGAATCTCCGATTATTGCTACAATTTTATCTTCTACTCCAGCGTGATACAATCCTGCTCCGAGACTTATTCCAGCGCCCATGCATAGACAGGTGTCTATAGTCTTTAGAGGCTCTGATACACCCAAGGTATAGCACCCTATATCACCGGAATAAATCTTCTTCTTTGTTATTTTCTTTAGAGCGTAGAAAACAGCCCTGTGCGGGCATCCTGCACACATTACAGGAGGTCTTGAGGGGATATCAATTACATCTATTTTACTCTCCTTATGGCTTATGCCTACTAAACCGGATATGGCTTTTTTGACTATATCCACGCTTAATTCGAATTCTCTTGGCAATAGAGATTTACCATCTATCTTAATTCCGGTACCAAGGGATTTTACATATTCTTCGATGTAAGGTTCGAGTTCTTCGACAATCAAAACTCTTTCAACATTGTTCAGAAAATCTATAAGCCTTTTCCTTGGAAGGGGGTGGGTTATACCTATTTCGAATACAGATGCCTTTAATCCTAGTAGATGGAGAGCTTCTCTCACATAGTTCCTAGAAACACCAGACGAGATAACACCAAGTTTATCGTTGATTTCTGAGTAATTGAGCTCGCTTTCCTCTGAATATTTCTCCATGTCCTTAAGTTTTTTGTTAAGATTTGCATGAAGCGGTCTGGAATGTGCTGGCACGCAAACAAATCTCTTAGGATCTTTCTTAAAATTTGCCTTTTTTTGGTGGATAACTTCACCGAACTCTACGTCTCCTCTCGCATGACTTACCCTTGTGGTTGTTCTGAGCATAACAGGTATTTCGAATCTCTCTGAAATTTCAAAGGCTTTTTTAGTGTAATCCTTAGCGCTCTGTGGGTCATAAGGCTCGAGGCAAAATATTTTGGCAAATCTTGCAATGAGTCTATTGTCCTGCTCGTTTTGTGAGCTATGAGCAGAAGGATCATCGGCCGAAACGATAACCAGTCCACCTCTAACGCCTGTATAGGCGAGTGTAACTAGGGCATCCAATGCAACGTTAACTCCAACGTGTTTCATTGATGCCATCGCCCTTACTCCAGAATATGAGGCGCCGGCAGCAATTTCTAAGGCAGCTTTTTCATTCACACTCCACTCAGCGTGGATATTGAGTTCCTTGGCTACGCGTGCTATTGATTCGAGAATTTCAGAAGACGGAGTCCCGGGATATGAAGCCACAACTTTTACGCCAGCCTCAATAGCGCCTCTTGCTATTGCCTCATTTCCAAGCAAAAATACCTTCTCTCCAGTTTCCCCATTCAAAATGTCTGGTCTTGCCATTTTCTCTTCCCCTTCCTAACTTCTTAAGATCACATATGTAAACTTCACGCAGAAAAATGCTCTGGCTCATGTATTCTGAATTAAAAGTAGGGCTAAAAAAAGATTATTCTCCAAATGAAATGCACAGAAAATTTTTTATTTTAAGTTAGTAAATTTTGAAGAAAGGTGCGCTGGTTGCTCGAAGTTAAAGGTGTTACAAAGAGGTTTGGTGGACTTATAGCTGTAAACAATGTTTCCCTCAAAATAAATGAGGGAGAAATAATCGGACTAGTAGGACCAAATGGCGCAGGCAAGACTACGTTGGTGAACATAATAAGCGGAATATACCGGCCTGATTCAGGCGAGGTATTGTTTAAGGGAGAAAAAATCAGCGGACTGAAGCCAAATCAGATCTGTAAAAAAGGAATTGCAAGAACTTTTCAGTCAGTTCAGACATTTACGGAGATGAGTGCTATTGAAAACGTTATGTTGGGATCCCTTTTTGGAAGATCTGAGGAAATCAGTAAGGAAGAAGCAAGAGAAAGAGCCTACGAGATCTTAGAATTTATAGGATTTCCAAACGAAAAGGTCGATCTTCCGGTAGGTAACTTAAACTTTGTTGAGTTGAAAAGCATTCAACTGGCAAGAGCATTAGCAACAGATCCTGATCTCATGCTCTTAGATGAAGTCACGACAGGATTAAATCCTACGGAAGGAGCCAGTGCTGTGAAGTTAATTCACAAAATACGGAAGAGAGGCATCACAATACTTATGATTGAGCACATAATGAGGATAATCATGGGAGTTTCGGATAGAATAGTAGTACTTAGCCAGGGAGAAAAGATAGCGGAGGGAACTCCAAAGGAGGTTTCTACTGATGAGAGAGTTATTGAATCCTACTTGGGAGAGAGATTTTTATGGTGAATTGACTCGGATTCGGAGGAATTAAATTTGTTAGAGGTCGAGAACATAGATGTACACTACGGCAACATTCAGGTCCTCTGGGGCGTTTCATTCAGAGTTTACGAGGGAGAAGTTGTCTCCATAATAGGGTCCAACGGCGCTGGGAAGACCACAATAATTAATACTCTTCTGGGAATTCTTAAACCTACTACCGGGCGAATAAAATTCCTCAACGAAGAGATAAGCAAATTACCAACCTATAGCATTGTTAAAAAAGGAATTTCCTTAGTTCCAGAGGGTAGAAGCCTCTTTCCCAACCTGAAAGTAATAGAAAATCTCCTTTTGGGCGCATACACTATCAAAGATGATCGGAAAGTCAAAGAAATTCTTGATTGGGTTTTTGAGATCTTTCCAGTGCTAGAAGAAAGGAAAAACCAGCTCGCTGGTACCCTGAGCGGTGGAGAACAACAAATGCTGGCAATAGCAAGAAGTTTAATGTTAAGACCCAAATTCCTCATTTTGGATGAGCCATCTCTCGGGCTGGCACCCATAATGGTTCATGAGGTCTATAGACAGCTTGAGAGGCTTAATAGGGAAGGGGTAACAATTTTACTTTCTGAACAAAACGTGTTCCAATCCCTAGAACTTGCTGATAGAGGATATGTGCTAGAATCAGGTAGAATCATCATGGAAGGAAAGGGAAAGGAACTGCTGAAAAATGATCACATAAAGGAAGCCTATCTTGGAATGTAAGTTTTTATTTCCTTAGGTTTTTTTAAAACAGAGACAAAGCCCTTAGGTAAAAATATGACCACCAGTATCAATATAATGCCTATAAGGATAAAACGTTCAAATGTCCAGCCCAGGGTCTTAAGACCCTCCCATATAAATGTTATTACTATTGTACCTATTATCGGACCTTCCAGGGTATTCAGCCCTCCGCTGATGCAGTAAATTACAGGCCAAAAAGAGATATCAATGCCAAATATCCCCGGAGTTATGTAAGAAAAATTATGGGTTTGAAAGGCTCCTGCAACTCCTGCTATTGATGTACTTATTGCAAAAGCAAGAAGTTTATATTTTGTAACGTCTATTCCTATGGTTTTCGCCTCTAATTCGTTTTCTCTAATCGCGGAAAATGCAATTCCGATTTTCGATTTCATTATAACATATGCTAAAATTATCACCCCTAGGGTAAAGGCGAGGATTATGTAGTATTCATAAACGTAGTAAAGAGGATTTGAAGCCGCAACAAACCGTGGTGCAGACATACCATCCCAACCCCCGGTCCATCTCTCAAATTGTATACCTGCTAAAGGTTGCGCAATTATCGCAAAACCGAATGTAACCATGGCCAAAAACCATTCTCTTAACCTAATGCATGTAAGTCCAACTAGGATTCCCGCGATGCCTGCTAATAACCCACCAATCAAAACGGTAAAAAAAGGGGGCAGGCCTAAATTCTTTGCGATTAAAGCCGATGTATATCCTCCAATACCAAAAAATGCAGCGTGACCCAATGATGCTTGCCCTGAGTATGTCAATAGGTTCCATGCAGTTGAGAACATGATGAAAATAAGCATTATGGTCAGAACTCTTATTATATGAGGACTCATATTGGTGATGAAGGGTGCAAGGAGTCCTGTTAAAAGAGCCATTAAACCCAGGTAAAGTCTCTTATCTATTTTCATAAAGATCATTCCTCCCTCTCACCAAATATGCCGGTCGGTCTTATTACCAGTACAGCAATTAAAATAGCGAAAGATGTTGCGTCTTTCCAAGCACCGCCCCCTAAGTAAGCGGCTATATTCTCTGCAAGACCTAATGTAAGCCCACCAGCTATAGCGCCTGGAATACTTCCTAATCCACCCAGAATTATGACTGCAAATGCCTTAATCGCTGGAGTAGTCCCCATGTAAGGATTGAACGAGAGTCCCCCTACAACCCATAAACTTCCCGCAGCGGCTGCCAATGCAGAGCCCAAACCAAAGGTAAGCATATCCACGCGCTCTACATTTATTCCCATGAGCATTGCGGCTTTCCTATTTTGACTTGTAGCCCGGATTGCTCTTCCAATTGAAGTTTTTTTAAGAAAAATGTGAAGAATCAAAAGTATAAAGGAAGTAACTATCATAATTACCAGATAGTCAAATGGAAGATTCGCGGACCCTATGGGAATCAATATGGACTCATAAGGACTATGTATGCTCCTAAAATCTGCGCCCCATAACTTTGCAGCCAGATTTTGGAAGAAGAAAATCAACCCTAAACTCAGAAAAATTTCATTAAGCTTGCCTGTACCTAGAATTGGCCTGAAACAAAGTCTTTCAATTCCAATCCCTAGGATTCCTAGCGTTATCATCGAGAATATCATAGCAAGATATGGGTTGATTCCTAACAAAGTAACAGCCCAGAATGTTACATAGGATCCTAGCATTAGCAGTTCTCCGTGTGCAAAGTTAACTATCTTCATAACACCAAAAATAATGGTCAATCCTGTGGCTAGGAGTATATAAATACAACCAGCATAAAGACCCCAAAAAACAACTTGAAATAATATCCCGGCATCAAATGACATATTCACACATCCAACAACGAAAAATAAAAAAAATAAAGATTATGGGCTTCCGGGTTTGTACCACTCCGGAAGTACGAAGTCAGCTTCTTTTAGATTATCCGGCCATACTATCTTCGGCCTGCATTCTCCCAAGGTTTCGTTCCAGAATAGTTGTTCCATGTAGAGCTGGAACTTGGTTTCTCTGTAATCAGGTGAGAATTTAATTTTTCCACCCTGCATAGCTTCAACCATCTGAGGTACTTCTAGAGTTGTTAGCGCTTCGCGAATCTTTGTTTTATCCAAGCTACCTGCAATTTCAATCGCCTTTGCTGCAATGTAAACTCCCTCATAGGTAGAGGCTCCCATCATGCTTGGCTCTTTGCCGTATTTGGCTCTATAATTGCTCTTGAACTTAGTTACAGAATCTTTAATGGTTCCGGCTGGAGTTGTGTACGGGCTAAATCGGCTTTCTTGAATTGAGTATTCACCCCATTTTCCTACGGCCTTGTAGTAATCTGGATCGTCGTTGCACTCCACAGATAAGTAAATCGTATCTAGACCAACATCTTTTCTTCCCTGGATCACGATTGGGGCCTGCTCATTCAGGAAACCAGCAGGATAAACTACGTCTGGTTTAGCCGCCTTTATTACAGTAAGTGGTGCTCGAAAATCTGTTTCTCCCATTTTGAATGCTTCTGAAGCGACTATTTCAATGGGTAGATTATGCTTCTCTATCGCCTTCTCAATGCCGGCCTTCACTCCTCTTCCATATCCACTATCCTGATACAGGACTGCCAGCCTTAACTTTCTATCCTTCGGAAATCCAAACTTTTTATCAATAGCAGGCTTAATTACTTCATTAACGAAAAGTAAAGTCTCTTCAGGATAATCATCCGTTGTAGGACAGTGGTGGAACATGTATGAGGTATCGAGGTCAGTTCTCCTTGTTACCTGCGGGGCAGAGGCACCGGTTATGACGAAAGGAACGTTGTGTTCAATTGCTATTTTTTGATCAGCTAGAGTTATTGCACTGGAAAATCCTCCAACCAAAATGTCAACTTTGTCTTCCGTTATGAGTTTAGTTACCGCCTTGACTCCGCCATCTACGGTGGATTCTGTGTCCCCCGGGATTAGTTCAATTTGAAGTTTAGCATTTTTTTCCTTTACAAAAACTCCTCCTGCCTTATTTATCTCCTCAGCAGCTAGTTGAGCACAGTTCCACATATCATCTCCGGTTGTACTTGCTTTTCCGGTCAATGGAGCCACTATGCCTATTTTTATTTTTCCTGGCACTTCCGTTGGGGCTACACAACCCGATAGAATGACGCTCGTTATTACCAAGGCTGCTATCGCTAGTTTTGATCTATTTTTCAATCCTTACACCTCCTCACCTTTTTTTTCAGAACGTGCTATGATAAACCATAGCATGCTGCTAACTAAAGAAACTGAAAATTTATAAATAAATTTCGGTGTTCATAATAATAAATGATGACAAAAATGTTACAGGGATTTTTTAAACTGTTCTATAATTTTTTCAGCGGTTAATTCTCCGCATCGAATGCAATCACCTATTCCAACTCCATAATATGAACTTCCCGTAATGTATAGTCCTGGATGCTTGCTTGACATCTCCTCGATTGCCTTGACCCTTTCGCTATGACCAACTTTGTACTGGGGCATTTCTTTTTTCCATCGGTATACTCTGGTTATAACGGGTTCAGCATCTATGCCCATAATTTCTTTTAACTCTTCTCTAGCAAGTTTTATCAGAGATTCATCATCAAGATCAACGTAATCCTCTTTTCTAGGACCTCCAATAAAACATCTAAGCAGGACATGTCCTTCTGGTGCTCTGTAATTGAATTTTGAAGTATTCCAGCTCACTGCCTTGATTTTTCGATTCTCAACTCTGGGTACAACAAATCCAAATCCTTTGAGCGGATGGTTTATATCAGATTTCTTGTACCCCAGAGATATTGTCGCAGAAGAAACCCATGTTATTTCGTTGAGTTTATTTGCCAGAGATTTATCAAGTTCGCCCAGAATTTTAGCAGTTATGTAAGAGGGCGTCGTAAAAACAACAGCGTCTGCTAAAATTGGAGAGTTTCCTTCGACATGCACAAGGTATTTGATTGTCTCAGAAGTTTCTATTTTATCGACCCGGGTCACCTTTTTATTCAAAAAGATATTTTTGGCTAATGCAGAGACCAGAGCATCGACGAGTTCTTGCATTCCGCCTTTAAAGGACATGAAGAATGTCAATTTTTTCTCTGATTTGTTATTCTTCCAAGTTTCCATTTCTTTCTTTGCAGCAAGCATTCCTCTTATAAGACTTCCATAGTTCTTCTCATATTCTATAAATCTTGGAAATGTACTCTTAAGACTCATATTCTCAGGTTCGCATGCGTGAATTCCTGCTATAAGAGGTTCAGCTATTTTTTCGAGGATTTCTTTACCAAGACGTCTTTTGACAAAACTTTCAAGGCTTTCATCTTCATAGTTTTTTCTTGGCAAAAAGAGATCTAAGCAGGCGCGAATTTTGCCTGGCCATGATATCAGATCACTTTTAAGGAATGGGATTACTTTTATCGGAACCATCATCATGATTCCTTCGGGCAATTCTCTGAGCTTTCCATCGGAAAAAATAAAAGTCTTTCTAATATCTTCGTTACTGTTAAGAAGTCGATCTTCGATGCCTAATTCTTTGCTGAGCTTTACTGTCCAAGGTTTTTCGCTTACAAATGTATCAGGACCTCCTTCTATTATAAAACCATCAATCCTTTCTGTTACTATTACGCCCCCAGGTCGATCTCTTTTTTCTAGAATAATAAAGTCAATTTCATCTCCAGCTTTTTCTTGGAGATAATACGCGGTTGATAAGCCAGTGATACCCGCGCCGATAATGATTACCTTCCTCATATTTTTCATCTGAACGTATCACCTATTTCTATCAATATGCTCAATCACCACATTATGGAGAACATCGATGAATTCTGGTGAAGAGTTGAAGCACGAGGTTCTACAAAGTGTAATTCCCCTAGATTCTGCCAATTTTTGAAAAACTATATCAATATCGTACAATATTTCTATGTTATCAGATATGAAACTTATTGGAACCAATAAAATTTCTCTGCAATTTTTTTCAGCGAGTTTTTCGATTAATACGTCGGTTTCGGGTTCTAGCCATTCTCCGGAAGCGCCTCGACTTTGAAAGGAGAGATGCCATGAAATAGGACCTGTTTGCTTAATAATTTCTTTAATAGTGGTTTCCAGTTGTCTTAAATATGGATCTCCTTCTTCAATCACTTTTTTTGGTAGGCTATGAGCACTGAATATTACCTGAACATTACTGCGCCTATCCTCCGGAAATAGAGATAATCCTTCCCTTAGTTTTTCAGATAGAGCATTAAGATAAGATCGGTTGTCGTACCAGCTATCTATGTAGGTGATTTTAATCTCTTTTTCATATTTTGAAAGAACTCTTTTTAGTTCTCTTATGTTTGACCCAGTCGTTATTTTCGAATAAAAAGGAGATAAACTTAAGGCAATGATATTGGTGATTTCGTCGTTGATGATTTCCTTTACAGTTTCATGAATAAAAGGGTGCCAGTAACGCATGCCTATATAAACCTTGAAATTTCCACCCTCAGAATTAAGTTTTTTCTCGAGCAATGAGGCTTGTTCTCTTGTGATTTTAAGAAGAGGAGAACTGCCACCAATTAATTCGTATTTTCGATGTGTTTCTCTGATTTTTTCATCAGTAATTTCAACCTTTGCATGAGAAAAAACATTTCTCAAGAAGGGCTCTATCGCTAGGGGAGAATCTGGTGCACCAAAGCCCAGTAAGAGAACAGCTATCGTATTTTTCTTGTCCTTTTTCATTTTTTTCCTCACTAATATAATCTATCGCTACCTAGCGCTATACTTATGAACTGCTCTAACCATGGTGATAACGTTTTCTACTGGCGTTTTAGGAAGGACTCCATGACCTAGATTGAAAATATGTCCCGGTCTGTTGTTTACGCGCATTAATATGTCTCTCACCCTTTCTTCTACTTCATCCTTAGATGCAAAGAGGACCGCCGGATCTAGATTTCCTTGGATTGCCTTGTCGTAGCCTATAATCTTCCATGCATCATCTATGTTTATTCGCCAATCTATGCCTATGACTTCGCCGCCAGCTTTTTTCATGAACTCAAGGAGCGTGGCACTTCCCGTTGCAAAATGGATTACTGGCACATCATCTCTCTCCAAACCTTCAATGACTCTCTTAGTGTAAGGCATCACGTACTTCTCATAATCTTGCGGAGAAAAGCAACCTATCCAGGAATCAAAAATTTGAATTGCTTGCACTCCTGCTTTAATCTGGGCGTTTAAATAGGATATTATCGTCTCCACTACTTTATCCATCATGGTTTCATAGGTTACAGGGTCATTGTACATCATACTTTTTATCTTTAGATAGTGGCGAGACGAACCGCCTTCCACCAGATAACTTGCGAGCGTAAATGGAGCCCCTGAAAATCCTATTAGAGGCACTTCTCCATCTAATTTGTTCAGAACTAACTTTATGGTTTCAATTACAAAGGGTACATCTTGTTGGGCATCAATAATCCTTAAGGAGTCTAAATCCTCGCTTTTTCGAACTGGATTCAGTATAACTGGACCCTTTCCGTCGATAAATCTTATTTCAACTCCCATTGCCTCAAGAGGGATGAGTATATCGGAAAATAGGATCGCTGCATCAACCTCGATTTTATAAACAGGGAGCAGGGTGAGGGTAGTAGCCAATGACGGCGTTTTGCACATAGTCATAAATGAGTATTTTTTGCGTATATCCCGATATTCTTTCAAATATCTTCCTGACTGGCGCATAATCCATACTGGCGTACAGTCTACTTGTTCTTGCCAGCATGCATTGATAAATCGATCTTTTCTCGCCATTCAATTCCTCTTTATCTTTATTTTCTTTTTCTTATTACATAAAGATTATAAAGATTATTTTATTAAAAATTATTTCATCGAGCACCCCAAATATTATTTATAGGTTAATTTCGGCTCATAGAGAGTGGTACCCATGTTCTGGAACAAGAGTATGGAGACACTCCCTAGCAAAGAACTTAGGGAATTGCAGGAGAAAAGACTGAGAAGAATCGTGGGTTACGCCTATAAAAATTCGCCCTTTTATAAAAATCTATTCGACAGGATAGGTTTAGATCCCTCAAGTATAAAGAAACTTGAAGACCTCTCAAAAATTCCTTTTACAACCAAGGAAGATCTTAGATCGAGTTATCCCTATGGTTTCCTTGCAGTACCGATATCAGAGATCGTGAGGTTTCACGCATCTTCAGGGACAACCGGCAAACCTGTGTTGGTCACGTATACGAAAGAGGATATTAATAACTGGACAGAGCTTATGGCCCGAGTTTTAACGTGCGCAGGAATTAAAAAAGAGGATATACTCCAGTTAATTTACAACTATGCATTCTTTACAGGCGGATTGGGCTTTCACTATGGTGCTGAAAAAATAGGAGCAGCGGTGGTTCCCTCTGGCGTTGGGAATACAGCAAGGCAGATAATGACGATGCGAGATCTCGGTGTTACAGCCTTTTCTTCCACACCTTCATATGCTCTCTATTTAGCAGAATATGCAAGAAACGAAGGGATTGATGTATCTGAATTTAACGTCAAAAGGGCTATATTTGGTGCAGAACCTTGGTCTGAGAGCATGCGTAAAAAGATCGAAGACGCCTATGGAATTGTAGCATATGACAACTATGGACTGTCAGAGCTTTGCGGTCCTGGAGTCTCCGTAGAGTGTGAAGAGAGGGATGGGATGCACGTCTGGACGGATCATTTTCTCTTGGAAGTCGTTGATCCTGAAACCGGGGAAGTTTTAGATACAAATGAAGAGGGAGAACTCGTTTTTACAACCCTTACAAAGGAAGCCATGCCTCTTCTGAGATACCGGACAGGAGACATATCCTTTCTATACGATGAGGACAGGTGCGGTTGCATGAGAACTCATCCCAAGATATCGAGACTCATTGGGAGGAGTGACGATATGCTAATAATACGCGGTGTGAATGTTTTTCCCAGTCAGATAGAGCAGGTTCTTATGCGTATTCCAGGTGTAGAAGATCATTACCAGATCATCGTTGATAGGTCTGGCATGCTAGATCAGTTGAAAATAAATATAGAGGTAAACGAAAAGATTTTTACTGGGGAGAGAGATAACTTGCTAAGAATAAAGGAAAAAGTAGAGGAAAATCTGAAGAACGCTCTTGGCGTAAGAGCAAAAGTTAACTTGGTTGAGCCGGGATCAATTCCTCGCTCAGAAGGAAAGGCACAGCGTATATTAGATCTTAGAAAAATTTAGTATGGAGGAATTCCTGTGTATTTCGAGCCAGAACTTGAGAAGATGAGGCTGGAAGATATAAAAAATCTACAGGAAGAGAGATTGAAGAAGGTAGTAAAGTATTGCTATCAGAAAATACCCATGTACAGAAGGAAATTTAAGGAATGCGGTATTGATCCGGACGACATAAAAGGTTTAAATGATTTGAGTAAAATTCCATTCACGGTTAAAGACGATTTGCGAGCTCACTATCCGTATGGGATCCAAGCAGTACCGTTGAGCGAAATAGTGAGGTTCCATGCAAGTTCTGGAACTACAGGAAAACCCACTGTAGTAAGCTATACTCGAAAAGACATAGAGACTTGGTCTAGACTTATGGCAAGAGGATTAGTCACTGCAGGAGTTACAAAAGAGGACATTCTTCAGATATCTTATGGTTATGGACTGTTTACGGGAGGTTTAGGTTTTCACTACGGAGCAGAATTACTTGGATGTAAAATAATTCCTGCTAGCGCTGGAGGCACGAAAAGACAGGTTACCCTAATGCGCGATATGGGCTCCACCGCACTTGCGTGCACTCCATCTTACTCCCTCTACCTAGCCGAAGTAGCCAAAGAAGAAGGGGTAGATCCCAAAAAAGATCTTAAACTTAGAATAGGAATCTTTGGAGCCGAACCCTGGTCTGAGGCTGCCAGAAAAAAGATAGAAGATGCTCTGAATCTTACTGCGATAGATGTCTATGGGCTATCTGAGATCTGGGGTCCCGGAGTTGCGATGGAGTGCGAGGAGCAGAGAGGACTTCATGTTTGGGGAGACCATTTCATAGCAGAGATAATAGACCCTGAAACCGGCGAGATTCTTGAAAGTGGTGAGAGAGGAGAGTTAGTCTTTACCACGCTAACGAGAGAAGCCGTGCCCCTTTTGCGTTTCAGATCAAGGGACATTTCTGTAATTGATGAGGAAGAATGTGCATGCGGTCGCTATCATCCAAGAATGCTAAGGGTTCAGGGAAGAAGTGACGATATGCTAATAATACGCGGTGTGAATGTTTTTCCCAGTCAGATAGAGCAGGTTCTCATGAAGATACCTGGGATCGGGGAGAACTATCAGATAATAGTAGATAAGGATATCCTCGATAGACTTTTAGTGAAGGTAGAGGTAACAGAAGAAACCTTTAGCGATAAACTTGATGATTTAATCAAGTTTGAGAAAAAAGTGGAGTCCGAACTAGAGGATGTTTTAGGCGTCTCTACTGAAGTGGAACTCGTGGAACCCGGGAGCATACCTAGATCTGAAGGAAAGGCTGTTAGAGTAATTGATCTAAGGAAGGAAAAATTATTCTGATACGGAGGTGTAAAGTTGGTCAAGCAAGTCTCTGTGTTTGTTGAAAACAAACCCGGAACCTTGGCAAAAGTCAGCAAGGCTCTGGGAGATGAAAAAATTAACATAAGAGCTTTTTCTGTCGCGGAGGTAGGTGAATTTGGAATTGTCAGGCTCATCGTGAACGACCCAGAAAAAGCAAATTATATATTAAGAGAAAAAGGTTACACATCTGCTATAACTGATGTTCTCGCAGTAGAAATGGGAGATGAACCAGGAAGCCTTGCTGAGGTAGCAGGAATATTAGGAGACAGCCAAATAAACATAGAATATGCCTATGCACTCCTTGAGAGGGAGGCGAACAAAGCGGTGCTAATAGCCCGAGTTGACAATATAGAGAAAGCAAAGAACATCCTGATCGAAGCCAACTTCAGGTTATTGACGCCTGAAGAGGTTTACTCTCTTTAAA
The DNA here is from genome assembly GCA_046760505.1 of Candidatus Hydrothermarchaeota archaeon. Lineage (GTDB taxonomy): Archaea > CAYFZR01 > CAYFZR01 > CAYFZR01 > CAYFZR01 > CAYFZR01. The sequence goes on along the minus strand of JBHIEG010000019.1, from coordinate 11,661 downwards.
TTTATTTTTGATTTAGGGTGGATACAGTAGATATCGGGAATCATATGATCGTGAAGGGAACGGAAATTTCTGTTTTAAAAGGCGACATTACTGAATTAGACGTAGAGGCAATAGTAAATCCAGCAAATTCTTATGGAACAATGGGTGGTGGAGTGGCACTTGCCATAAAGAATAAGGGTGGCGATGAAATAGAAATGTTAGCAATGGAGAGAGCCCCTATAGAGGTAGGGTCTGCTATATGCACTCCTGCCGGAAAACTTAGGGCCAAAATCATAATTCATGCTCCAACTATGGAAGAGCCGAGCATGCCAACAACCTATGGGAATGTGAAAAAAGCATTAAGAGCCTCTTTAAATTGCGCTCTGAAAAAAAATATAAAGACAATGGCAATACCAGGCATGGGAACAGGAGTCGGAGGACTAGAAAAAAATAAAGTAGCGAAACTCATGATTGAAGAAATAGTTGATTTTTTGGAGAAAAATGAAGGAGCATTCAGTAAAGTAATCCTTGTAGGATACGATGATGAATTATTTAAGGCATTTCAGAGTAACCTGAAATTATGAGTATCATTAAATTTCCTATGTTCAAAATTAAAATCTCTAACAGAAAAATTTAATATCGTCTATTGTTATAAAAAATCCAAACTTCGTGCGCTAAGCTAGTTAGTATAATTGGAGTATGTTACGGTTAGAGTAGTCTTGCCGGGGTAGTAGGGTAGTATAGTATTAAGTGGGGTAATATATTTAGTTAAAAACGCCCTTGAAGAAGGAGCGGTAGCGACTTGCGCATCATGGTTGTTGATAAGGGCGGAAGAGGAAATGCAATTGCCTATTCTTTCGCAAGAAGTCCTAGAGTGTCAAAAGTGTACGTTGCGCCGGGAAATGCGGGCAGCTCTCTTTTAAGAAAGTGTGAGCAGGTTCCCATCGAATCAATCGATGAAATGGTAAATTTTGCACTCAAAAAAGACATAGATATAACATTTGTTGGTCCAGAAGGCTATCTCTCGAAAGGTATCGTTAATGTATTCGAAGATGCAGGTTTACCCATCGTAGGACCTACCAAAGAGGCCACCATACTTGAAGGAAGCAAGTGCTTTACCAAGGATTTTTTAAAAGAAATAGGAGTTCCGATCGCTCGATACAAGAACTTTGACAATCCAGAGGATGCAAAGGACTATGTTAGGGAATTTATCAGTGAGACAGGAAAAAACGTTGTTGTAAAAGCAGATGGACTGGCTGCTGGAAAGGGATCAATTGTGTGCAATTCGTTAGATGATGCCTTGCTCGCCATAGATGAGATAATGGTCGAAAGAATATTTGGCGATGCAGGAAATAAGGTTGATATCGAAGAAAGATTGTATGGAGAGGAACTGATGTTCTTCGCATTTACCGATGGCAAAACAATTCTTCCCATGGAGGCTGCTCAAGACTACAAGCGCGCTTTTGATGAAGATGATAGATTGTCAATGAGATCTTTTGGTAATCGAAATCCCAATACAGGGGGAATGGGTGGTTACTCACCTCATCCATGGTTGGATGAAGAATTGAAAGATAAAATAATGGAAAAAATAGCAATACCAACAATTAAAAAGTTTAGAGAATTGAAGGGAATTGAGTACAAAGGAATCATTTACTTTGGCCTTATGATCTGTAAAGAGAATGGAGAGAAGAACCCCTATGTTTTAGAAATAAACGTTAGAATGGGAGATCCTGAGGCGCAGGTAATACTTCCCAGATTGAAAACAGACATGTGTGACATCTCAGAGGCTATTTTGGAAGGTAAACTAAATAAAATAAACCTAGAATGGGATCCCACTTATCATTTGGGTATTTGTGCTGTAAGCGGAAGAATAGGAAGGTTTGAAGGTTATCCAGGGAGACACCATACAAATCAACTAATAACCGGGCTGGAGAAGGTTGATAAGAATTGCCTGATTTTTCATAATGGAACTGCATTTAATGAAGATGGGAAAATATATACCACCGGCGGAAGAGTCCTTACCCTTGTTGCAAGAGGAAAAACTTTAGAAGAAGCAAGAGAAATCGCATACAGAGAGATCAAAAAGATTCACTTTAGGGGTATGAGATTTAGGAAGACCATCGGGATGTGAGAGATCAAACGATAAAGCGGTTAAAATCGATATTGTGATTGAGGATACTGTCTCCAATTCCCAATCCTAGATAATAGGCGAATGCACCTAAAAATACCTCCAAGGGAGTCCTCTTACCCACACGCTTAATGTAAGGTTTTCCCTTGATATTACCAAGCTTTTTGGCTATTTCTATAGCCTCTTTCTCTCCACCTAGTTCATCTACCAATCCGATTTCTTTCGCTTGCTCACCCGAGTACAACTTGCCTTCGGCTATTTCTCTTACTACAGATTCATCCATTTTCCTATTTTTTGCAACAGTCTCAATGAAATTATCATAGATCCCCTGTACCATGGATTCCCACATCTCTTTCTCTTCTTCAGTCATAGATCTAAAAGGTAAGGACATATCTTTGTATTCCCCTCCTTTCACTATCTCATATCGCATCTTCAACGTTTCATTGAAAAGCCTTGAATAATCTGGATGAATGTAGATTACTCCAATACTCCCGACTATTGAGTTAGGATCTGCAACAATCTTATCGCTTGCGGACGCAATCCAGTAAGCACCTGAAGCACAAACATCTCTTATTAAAGCAACTGTAGGCTTTTCACTTCTTTTAATGGCTCTTTCTATTTCAGCACTCGCCACAGCTGAGCCTCCTCCGCTGTTTATGGAGAGTATAATCGCCTTGATGTTTCGATCTTTATTTGCTTTCTCTATCTCTTTTACTATCTTTTCATCGCTTGCGACTGAAGCGAATAAAGATTGTGAGGAGGAGGTTGATATGGTACCTTCTATCGGTATTATCACAATAGATTCTTGGAAGATTGGATTTTGCTTAGATACTATAATCGCGCTGAGGGATAATAGGATTATTAGGATAAAAACGCTTGTTGCTATGATTATTTTTGTAATTCTGTTCATGTTTTAACTCAGGCTCAAAAGATAAATAAACTTTTTTATAACAACTATGCATGGAGTTCTTACTCGGGTTTAAGGTTCATTGGAGACCGGGAGATATAGACGAATACTTAAAAATAAAGCCTCAGGTTGTGGAACTACATCAGAATTCAGAAGACTTGACCGAGTTCTTTGAAAAACAATTATCTCGTTTAAAAAAAGTCATTAACTATAACATAGATGTTTTAGCGGTTCATGTACCAGAGTACATCCACAAAGGCGTCTTAGTTGATCTTTCCTCTGAAAACGAACGGATAAAGGAAAAAAGTATCTTCTTAGTTCAAAGGACAATAAAAATCGGGGAAAGATTGTCAAAATTATTTTCATCCAATGTTTTAATTGTAATACATCCTGGAGGGATTTATAATGAAAAAATTGATAAACGAATCCTTATAAAAAATTTTTTAGAATCAATATCGTTTTTTAGCACGAATGAAGTGATTATGACACTGGAGAATCTACCAAATTTATACAGGATGTGGAACAATGAACTTTGGCAGGGGAATTTCATTTTAAATGCGGAGGACATGAATGTGATAACCGAGCTCCATGAATTCTATCTTACCTTTGATATATCGCATGCTAAATTGCACTGTAATTATGAGAACAAAGATCTGATAAGTTACGTTGAAGAACTGAAAAAGTGGATAGTTCATATCCATGCATCGGATGCAAGAGGCTTAAGCAATGAAGGACTCATGCCAAATACAGGAGAGGTGAATTTTGAGGAATTTTTCTCAAAAATTAAAGATTTAGAGAGGAACATCTCTGTAATACCCGAAATCTTGAATGGACACGTAAATGGTGGATTAAGGGCAAAGAAAGGTTATTACTTCCTTAAAAATATTATTGAAGGGATTCATTAAAAAAATGGCTTTGGATAATATTTTCCTTTAATCAACTCGGTTACTAGGTCATCCTCGTTTTTTATTTCGTTTTCAAAAACAGTAACGTATTTAGCGATCTTTTTTTTGTCATGAGCATCGCTTCCGCCTATACCCTTACATTTCAGGTCTTTTTGTGCTTTTTTAGCGGAAAAATTTTGATCTTTAGTTGCATTCCCATTTAGAACTTCTATTCCGTCGTAGTCCTTTAGTTCGTATATGAGATCTCCAAGGCTGGGTACCGAGAACCTGTAAGGATGGGCCACGAATATAGCACATCCCATGCCTTTGCATTCATCTATAACTGTTTGGGCATCTCCAAAGGGTATGCTATCCTCTAATCCATAGACTAAGAAGTCTCCTTGGTTACTTCTTATCTCCACACCGTACAATATGATCAAATCTTGGTCAGAACTTCTTATCTTCTTTCCATTAAAGTTACCATGCTCAGTTATACACACTCCATCCAGTCCAAGTTCTCTGGCTCTTAGGACAAGTTCTTTTGGCGTTAACTTTGAACAGGGCGAGCCTTTTGTCGTATGAACATGGAGATCCACTTTCATGATAATCACCGTTTAGCTAGCCTTAATTGCTTCTAATGCACTTCCAATCAATATCAAACATACTATGGGAAATGAATCTTTCCAGAAACTTTTTCTATAATAAATTTTTGCGCGATGTAAAAAATGTTCCGGTTTATCATATGAGCTGAAGTTCTTTGCATTGATGAACCCCCTGCCTCCAGCGATAATTATCGCAGGTATCTCAATAAGACCGTGAGGAAACAATGTTAAAAATGATCTTATCAACTCAGAGATGCCTTCCTGAACAAGGACACATCCGAACAAACCTCCCAAAATACCTCCATTCAGGAAGAGAATTGTCGCTGGTGTAACGTAAAGGATAACATCTTTGTAATCTTTTATATCTGGGGAGATTCTTCTCGCCATTAAAAGAATTTCTTCTCTTACCCTCAAAGATCCTCTTCCATACTTTCTAAAAGTCTCGAATTTCATGAGCCAAAACTCAAGAGATAGAAAGGAAATCGAACCTACAATAAGCATAAATACTACGAAAACATTGTTTAGTGATATATAAAGAAAAAGAGAGAGGACATCTTCTCCAATACTAGATATAGGTTCCACAATCCTGCTCTCCACGTAACCATATAAGAGACTGTATAAAAGGGTGGTCTTCGTGGTTATTAGGCCAAAAACTAGGAAGAAAGAAAAAAATCCAGTAAAAAAATACTTGAGGGATTTTTCATATTCTTCCATCTCATTCTCCATTATCATCTCACGCCTAACTCATAGGTTTTGTCAATTCATCACTATATTATTTTTGATAGGTTGTTCGATTGCGTATTCACCATACGGTGGAAATTCGGATGTTAAGGGAGATTATACCATCATAGTGAGCGTTCACCTATCCGAAACCGGAGCGGCTGAGGTCAGAGTGAGCTCATTCTTAAGCGCAGAAGACTACAACAATCTTAACAGAGGTCCTTACACTGAAAGCATAGGATATCAAGAGCTCAAAAAAATTTTAGAAATAAAAAAACCATTGTTAGTATTCGATGATAAAAATAAAAGACTATACTGGGAGTACACACTGTTAAACGCAGTTAAAAAGGTAGAAAATACTGCATACTTCGATACATCAAAGATCTACGAAACATTTTCCCGCCACATATACCTGCCAGGCTACGTGAAGTACAATGGAGAAGATATGCCTGAAATTAAACAATTTGACCTCGTACTGCCTCCGGACGTTATCCCTAAGGACATCTACGATAAACCGGAAACAATTCAACTAAATCCACCTTACTTCAGATACAGTTCTCCCCGCCTAGATAGAATATACGTTAAATATGAGCAAATAGAAGTTGGAAAGGAAAAAGAACAATTAAGGGCAAAAATAGCTGATGCAAGCAATGCATTGGAAAGGGCAAAAAACAAGATATTTGAGGCTAGAGGCGCTATAAGCGAGGCAAAGCAAAGAAAAATTGATGTTTCCCTAGCAGAAAAACAACTCTCTATGGCAGAAGAGAGGCACACCCAGGCATATGATGCCTACATGAATGGAGAGTACGATAGCGCGAAGGCTATAGCAGATACTGCGTACGATTTGGCAGAATCAGCCAGGAAAGAAGCGGAAGAAAAGACAAGCAGCGTAGTAATGAGAAGAAAAAGGTTGTTAAATAAAATAATTTTCCTGTTCAAAGACTTGTTTTCTTATTTAAAATCCTATATATCACCTTCTCCCTAGGCCTGGCGGTCTTCTAGTCTTCCTATATCCGTATTTTGGCCTCTTCTGAGTCGACATTCTTGTTATTCCTAAAACAATGCCCAGTGCTAGGGCCACAACCACTACACCGATCCCAATCCTCTTCCATGGTATTTCTGGGAGTTTTATTCCTGTTTCGATCACCGATATTTCTAATTCATTTGATTTTACGCTATGAGTCCCTAATTCATCGTTGAAGACCACTTGAGCAGTTGGGAGGGTGTAGTTCATGGGTTTGTCACATTCAACGAGGTAGCTAAACTCCACTTCAGACCCTGGCATTAGCGAGGAATATGTCTTTGTTGTAGATCCTGATATCAGACTGAATCCCTCTGGAACAGTGTCCAGTACTCTTAATCCTTTCGCTTCTCCAGTGCCATCATTTCTTATCTTTATCGTCACCCTAACGCTATTGCCCTTTTCAATTATGTTTTTTTCCACCTGTTTCATTACAATTATGTTTGCTTCTTTTTTTATTGGTTTGGTGATGTTTTTCTTGGGTTTTTCTTCAGGTTTTTCCTCTTCCGGGGGTTTATAAGGACCTACCGTCACTGTAACCTTATTTGACTCTTCTTCAATAGTTTCCCCAGCATATTCATACCTTACTACGGCAGGTTCAAGCGTTATAGAGCCTTCTGATTTAGCCATTAAAGTATATCGAATCTCTTTGTAGTTTAAAGGATCAAAATCCGCTCTGGCAGTGCCTTTTCTCCCGATAAAATTTATTTTAATGGCACCTAAATCTGTTTCCAAGATCTCAAATTCCTCTGGCACGGTGTCCTCTACGTTGATATTCTCTATTCTCCTATTTCCTAGGTTCTCAAGTTCTATAATAACGGTTAATTTCTCTCCCTTTGGCACCTCCTTTTTATCAACCTTCTTCATTATGGTGAAAACCGTATCTCTGCTCCAGACTCTTATGTCGGAGGGTTCTGATACTGAGGTGTATTCATTGCCTCTGGAATCCTCGTATTTAATGCTAGTTGGACTCACATGATAAGAACCTTCGGCTAAGGCCTTCAAGAAGTAAACGATCTCCACTGTTTTGCCTGCCTCTAATTTGTCAGGCCAAGCCCTTTCACCGTTCAGCTCAAAATCATCAGGTATTGGGTCATTAACATTTATATCTAAAGCGGTATCGTCTCCTTCGTTTGAAATTCTTACTGTAACTTGAGTAGACCCATTTACTTTAATAGAATCGTCAGAAATATGCTTTTTCACCACAATTTCTGGCTTAGCATAGGCAAAGCCAATTAACAAAATCAACAGGAATAACCATCTCATTAAAGATCACATAAGAGATTTAATAAGATTCGAATAAATATCTTTCGATTATTTCTTTCTCTTCTTAAGCTCTTGTTCACAGACACGGGCCAATTCAGTAGGATCAGGTACTCCCACAAATCTAACGATTCCATCTACCACTATTGTTGGAGTAACGTCGATACCGTAGCTGATGGCTCTTATCCTGCCAATCGGATCAGAAATGTCGACTTCTTCCACTGAGACATTCTTAAATTTCGATGCAACTTTTGTCACGATGTCTAAAGCATATGGGCAATAAACGCAAGTTGGAGAAGTAAAAACTTCTATCTTTACCATAGTTCTCAAAAGTCAGTAAACTTCTTCCTCGGGATAAACCACGATTCCCTCGTTCGTTATTTCAAAAGGATGTCTCTTTAGGCTATGTCCTACTCCCCTCATTTTGTGAATTAAAAGGCTTCTCCTTAACTTGCCACCTTTTTCACGGAGAAGCAGTTGAACAACCCCTGAGACTATGTACTCCTCTATCCCATGTTTTGATAGACTCCTTGTTTGGGGCTCAGTTTCCGTGGTGAACAGGGCAGTACAACCGAAATCTTCAATAATTGATATGAAGCGAAGCAGTTCTCTTCTCATTGTAAATTCCGTATCGTATTGGAGTGCTATGGCATTTAGGGAATCTACAACCAATCTTTCAGCGTATATTTCAGAAATTACCTTCTTTATTGTCTCCAACAATCCATCCAGTTCAAAAGGTCTCATCTCAACATAGGTCTCATCCGTCGGAATTCCGACTCTAGCGGCTGAGGCATCTATAATCGCAAATAATTTCTGTTTTTCAAGTTCCTTTAAGTCCCATCCAAACTGTAACATGTTTTCCCGTATGGTCCGAGGTCTTTCCTCTAATGTTACAAGCACTCCAGGCTCTCCTAGAAGAGCGCCCTTGTACAAGAATTGAGTGGAGAATATACTCTTTCCAGTCCCAGTACTTCCGGTTATCAAGATTGATCTGTTTTTTGGCAATCCACCACCCAATATTTGATCGAACCCTGAAATACCCGAGGAAATCTTTTTCATTTCTGTACACCCACAGTACTATACTATTTTATAATTTAGGATATATAGATTTTTGTATCCCTCTCATTCATTATATGAATGCTTTTTGTATAAAAAAGAATGATTATTCTAAAAGTGAGTTATATTAGTTTGGACCTGTTTTACTTATTCAAGGATTTCCATAAATCTTGTAAGTGCTTGCATGGGATAGAATATGGATTGTATTAAAATTCTTGGCTCTTTTCCAATTTTCTTTCTAATGTCAGACGTATGTCATAAATAAATGAATATTAGGGGAAATAATTAAATATTAGTCCCTCATTATTTTCTGTTGGGTGAAAAACTTGTTATGGAATAAGAAAGAAGGATTATACCATGTGAAGAGTAAGGTCAAGGGGGCATATAAGGTAGAAAAGATTCCAAGATCCCTCTATGAAGTGGGAGCCAGTAACTTAAAATTTGCTGAATTAGACGGCTGGGAAGATACAGTTGTACCTGAAAATGATAGAAATGATTTTAATGGAATTCTAGGAGACTGGGAGGAATTCTTTGGGCGTTTAGGATACAACGTGGAGATGTTTCCAAGAGTTCAGGGGAAGTCAGGAGTTCTGCACAATTTCTTTCTTAAAATTGAAAAACAAAAATCTAGAACAAGAAACATACTCGTGGAGTACGTGGACTATTTGAACTTAAGAGAGGCAATGGCAACGTGGAGCAAATTTTATGATGTTCTCGGAAAAGGATGGATATTCTCAAAGGAGATAGAAGAGGACGCGGCAAAATTCTGCAATGCAAGCAAGATACCGGTCTTCGTTGGCGATGAGGTAAAAATAATGAAGAACATAAGGGATAATCTTTATCTCTTGGAAAATCTGGACTAAAATTTTTGTGATACAGAGTCTTTATTTGAATCGCAAAAGGGATTTGGGCAAATCTCCTTAATTTTTCTCCCACCAGTCCTAATCATAGGAAGATTACACCGGGGACAGTTTTTGTTGGCAGTGCTTAATCTTCCCCTCTGAGGCAGTGGATAACTCTCATTGCATTCTGGATAATTTGAGCATCCGATAAAGCGCTTTTTTGTTTTTCTTGATCTCACTATCCTAAGGTTTCCATTGCATTTGTGACATTTTCCTAAGATGTACCTTTTCGCGTAATACGAGTTTATTGCTCTTCCAAGTTCTTCTCCGATTTTCGTTTCTTTTTGTTTATACTTTTCCAGTATTGAAGTCAGTTTTTCTTTGGCTTCGTCGATTACATCCTCTTTTCTTAGACCACCACTCTCTATTGCATTCATTTTCTTTTCAAATTCTCTTGTCAATTCTTCGCTAACGATCTCAGGGACGTGTTTCAGCAAGACTTCAACGACCGCTTCGCCTAATTCAGTTACCTCAATTTGCCTGCCTCTGATGTAACCTCGTTTAAAAAGTGTATCCAATATCATTGCTCTTGTTGCCTTTGTTCCAAGCCCTCTTTTTTCCAATTCGCGTATGATACTTGCAGGATTGTACCTTGAAGGTGGTTTTGTCATTTTTTCTTGAATTTCTACCTTTTTAACTAGTATCTCGTCACCAGTGTTTAAATCAGGCAAGACTGCTTCTTCCTTCTTTGCAAATTCTCCATAAAGAGCTAACCAACCCTCTTCTATTAAATTGATGCCCTTTAGATAAAATTTATGACCATCCAGTTCCAGTACTATGTTTACACTTTCCTTTATGGCTGGATCTCCAAAAACACTCAGGAATCTATGTACTATTAACTTGTATAATCTTAGTTCGTCTCTTCTTAAATCAACGGGCATTTCACCGGTAGGGTAAATAGAGGGATGAGCAGGGTCTTCTTTTTTACCCTCATTTGGTTTTAATTCTTTTGAAATAAGTTTTGCTGTAAATTCGTTAAACATAGGATTCTTGTGTATGGATTTGATGATACGCCCATAATCTATGGTGGGAGGAAGTTTCTGAGACGCAGTTCTAGGATAAGATATTAGACCAGATTCATAGAGGGACTGAGCAGTACTTAAAGTCTTGGTTGGGGATAATCCTAACTTTGAGTACGCCTCGCCCTGCAGAGACGTAAGATCAAAGGGATACGGAGGGCTTTGTTTGAAACTCTTTTTTGAAACTTCTGTGACGCGAGCAGTTTTGGATACACATTCCTTTAATACTTTTTCTGCTTCTTCTCTTTCAGTAAAAATATTTTTTTCATGCTTTGCCAGGAATTCATCGCCATTTGAAGAAAATACAAGATAAATTACCCAAAAGGGCTTAGGCTTAAATCTCTTTATTTCTTTCTCTCTTTCAGCCAATATTTTGAGACATGGACCTTGAACTCTCCCTGTACTCAGTATTGCAAAATGATTTGAACTTCTTTTTAGAGATAATGATAGTGCTCTGGAAATGTTTATTCCGTAAAACCAATCTAACATGTGCCTACATTCTCCAGCATCTGCAAGTCTGTAATTAAGATTTTCTAGGTTATTGAATGCTTTAATTAGTTCAGGCTTTGTGAGAGTGGAAAAATGCATTCTCAATGATTTTTTTTCGTCACACAAAAACCGAAGTATGTTGTATCCTAGGAGTTCTCCCTCAATATCGTAATCAGTTGCTATAATGTATTCGTCAGCCTTCTTGGCTAATTTTTTTATTAGGTTAGCGTAATTCTTTACATAAGAGTCCCTTTTATTTACCTGATATCTTGGTATCCACTCCACATCGAACACAGGATAATCCCATTTTGAAGAAGACTGTTTTAGCGTAAAGAGATGGCCAATTGCCGAACAAACAAAGATTTTATTTCCATTTCTGTAAAATTCGTAGTACGGTACCTTTTTTTCTATTCTTTTTATGGGCTTTTCATCAGCTAATGCACTCGCAATCCTCAAACTGCTCTTTGGTTTCTCTGTGATGATGAGTATGCTTTTCATAGAACCATTGGTAGGGGGCTCACATTTATTTGTTTTCATGGAGCGTTACCCATCCATCCGCAACGAACTTTTAGGAAAAGTTCGATGGAGCGTGGCTCGCTCCACGCAACGTGGCTCGTTGCATCCGCAAATCTATCCAAAATTATTTTATTAACGATGTAAGACCGTTTTCTGCTCTTTCTCGCTCTTAAAA
>JBHIEG010000018.1:0-38800 GCA_046760505.1 Candidatus Hydrothermarchaeota archaeon | reverse complement strand
CTTGAATAAAGGCACAATACTTGTGACGACTGCACTTCTAGTCATGTTGATTGGAATAGCCTTCGTCAGTGCCTGGCCAAATTCGGGCAAAGACGGCGTGACGATGAATATTCTTAAAAAACATCTCCATATGGGCGGACAAAACCATGTATGCAGTGATTGTCACAGTTCTGAAGGCGTCGCAGATCCGCCTGGTCCCTTGAAAGGAAGATACGCAAACATGGGCGGACCTAATCACGAATGCGGTGATTGCCACAATGGTATAAAGGCTCCGGAGCTGCCATTGCCAGAAGGTTACACAAGCTGCGCTGGAGAGGGTGGCTGCCATCCAACAGAATAATCCTCCTTTCTTTTTTTAAATTCTCAGAAGCAGAACTTATAGGGTACCTTGTTTTTCACGCAAAATCTTTTGATTGCATTCCTGATGCCTTGATAATAACTGCTATCAGTTTTTCTTATTTCATTATATTTTGGAAGAAGCTCAGGATACTTATCCGTTAATAAATCTTTTATATCTTGCCAGTTTCCAGCCTTGAAGTTTAGTTTGTCTATTATAAAATGTCTAGCGCCCATTTCAAATGTAATTTTCAAGGTGTCCATTAATGTCTCTTCTGTGAGGTAAGGTAGGATAGGTCCTAAAAATACATAGGTTTTGATCCCATTTTCTGCCAATTCTTCCAAAGCATTCAGTCTTTTATCTATTGGAGATGAAAAAGGTTCAAAATCTTTTCTAATTTCATCATTTAATGTAACGATTGTGAAGCCTACCTCGCAATCTTTCATTTCTACCAGAAAATCTATGTCTCTTTTTACAAGATCGGATTTCGTGAGTATTGAGACAGGAAAGTTATAATCTTTCAGTACCGATAATACACCTCTTGTAATATTATATCGTCTTTCTAATGGCTGGTAAGGATCTGTAACACTGCTAATAATTATTTCCCCTTTATTTAATTTTTTCATCTGTTTTTTTAAAATTTCCACCGCATTTATCTTTACATCCACGAAACTTCCCCATGAATCGTTCATATGTCCAGAATATTTTCTCATAAAGCGTGCATAGCAGTAAACGCATCCGTGCTGACACCCCACATATGGATTTATGCACAAATCTACGCCAAGAATACCGGACCTGTTAATTATTGATTTGACCTCAATTTCTTTTAACTTGATGTTTTCCATAATCGTCTTAATGTTGGTTAAAACTTAAATTTTTATGGAATCGGCTAAGAAACTAAAAAGTTCCTCAAGATAAGCATTATGATTATATAAACTCCCAATCCTCCGAGTAAAGATGTTAAAACCCCTATACATCTGTAAGAAATTACCACGAATCCAACGTATCCAAGCCAAGGTATGAATGCAATGAAGCAGTTAGGATAAAGTATGCTTATTGCTAGCTCTGGATTTGACGTAGAGATGTAGGTAAAGAATACAGTGGTCATTGTTATCAATGGCAAAAATATTATCATTGCAGCATAGAATGGATCCTGAATCTTTGCACCAAAATAGGTTGCTCCAGTTACCAAAGATCCTGCACATATAAAGATTAGGATATACTTAATCAATTCGAGCATATTGATCCTCCTTTAGATCTTTTCATAATTCTATCTTCTCTAAGATTTCTCTTTGAATTTAAGATAGAAATTTGTCAGGGTTACGTAGTAGTAAACACCGAAGAGTATCGAATAAATCATCAGTATGAGAAAATAAAGTATGATTCCGAGAATTATAACAATCGCGGATATCCCAGCTAAAATCTCGGATCCCCTTGAAATTAAGTATAAAAGAGCAGCGATTACACCAAAAGGGGTTGATATTACTATAAAGCCTAAAATGGCAATCAGAATTATTAAAACTATCAAAACAAATGCATTGGCCAAGTTATTTTTTACAAAAGATGCACTCTGAATAAGACATCGAATGGCATTTTTTTCGTCTATCACAATGGATTGAATGTAATAAAGAAGGAAGAAGGAGATTATCAAGCTAGCTAAGGCAAGAAATAATGAGAGTATTACCCCTAGGATTTCATATGAATCTCTAAGCAGATACTGAAAAATATCCCCAATCCAGCCTGGTATGCCTGTTATTAAAGTATAAAGAAACGTAGCCAATGCTCCGGTGATCCAAAATTTCTTTCCGAATTCAATTCCAGTGCCAATTGAGATTTCATTTCCCCTTATCGCATTTAGGCACAGACCTACGAGTCCGGTATTGAAGAAACCTGTTATAGCAAAACTCAGGAAAATAAAGCATGTGAACAAAAGAATTATTAGAATAATCCCGATACCGGTAAAAGCACCGGACAATGCAGTTACTAAATCAAAACCTCTTTCAGCAAAACTCGGTAGGGATACTCCTAAGATCAACAAAAAAGCGAATAACAATGCTAAAAAAATAAACAGAATGATTGAAACGCAAATAATTTGTAAAAACTGCCAGCCAGCCAGTGTAATTAAATTTCTCCGAAAGATTCCGTAACTCTCTTTCATTATTTCCAGCATTTCTACGACCTCGGTAAGGATGATTTTTACTTTGATGCTTTATATTATTTATTTGCCGGGAAGAAGATAAAACCATGATGAAACGTAATAAAATCAGATTAACTTTAATCTGGGATCGGTGAAAAAATTGTCAAAAGGAATGGTAATAGCAGGAGCATGGAGCGGAGTCGGAAAGACAACCATTTCCATAGGGTTGATGAGTTCCTTTATAAAAAAAGGTCTCATTGTTCAGCCTTTCAAGGTTGGACCCGACTATATAGACCCCTCCTATCATTACTTCGCCACAAAAAGATGTTCCCGCAACCTAGATCTATGGATGATCACCGAAGATGGAATAAAAGAAATATTCTATAGAGCGAGTAAAAATGCAGACGTATCAATCGTTGAGGGAGTTATGGGTCTGTATGATGGGTCTGCACTTGAGATCAATACAAGCACATCGAAGATTGCTGAAATTCTGAACTTACCTGTGATATTAATTATAGATGTAACCTCAATGGGAGAAAGCGTGAGTGCGGTTGCAAAGGGATTCTCCTCCATGAGCAAAAACTTTGCAGGGGTAATTTTGAATAAAGTGAGTAGTGATTCTCACAAAAAAACATGTATCAGAGCACTGGAAAATGAAAATATCGAGGTATTTGGTGCCATTCCAAAAGAAGAAGGAATTATTTTAGAAAAAAGACACTTAGGGCTCATTCCCGGTTTCGAAAAGGACTTCAACAATAAGATACAAAAAATTTCAAGAATTATCGAAGAGTGCATTGATCTGGAAAGAATTTTAGATCTTTCCGAGATTTCACCGGAGATCAACTATTTCGAGGAGGAAATTGATGAAAAAGACGATAAAAAATATGCGGTAAAAATTGGCGTTGCCTTCGATAAAGCATTTAACTTCTATTACTGGGACAATCTGGACCTTTTGATGAGACTTGGTGCTGATCTGAAATTTTTCAGTCCAGTTAGAGACAAGCAAATCGACGTAGACGGACTCTACATAGGAGGGGGGTTTCCAGAAGTTTATGCGAACGAATTGACCAGAAACAAGAAGATGCTAAATCTAATAAAGGAACTAAGTGAGGAAAAGATTCCAATTTATGGGGAGTGTGGAGGTCTGTTGTACCTAACAAATGAAATAGAGTATTCGGAAAAAAGATTTGAAATGGTTGGAGTATTCAATGCTTCTGCAAAAATGAAGGATAGGGTGACATTAAACTACACCAAAGGATTCGTGATAGAGGACAACATTCTAAGCAGAAAAGGAGATCTGATTCTCGGGCACGAATTTCATTATACGGAGATAGATGGTGTACCAAAAAATGAAAAGTTTGTTTATAAATTAACCAGAGGAAAGGGAATAACATCTAAAAAAGATGGGTGGTTGGTCAACAATACACTAGGATCTTATTCCCACTTACATTTTTACTCGAACAAGAATTTTGCAAAAAATTTTATAGAGAGATGCAGAGAATTTGCATGATCTTAAAAAATTTCAAAAATCAATAACAACTAAAATATATGTCATTATTTTAAATATGTTGAATGTTTAGATATTCAATAGAAACATAAATAAATAGTTAAAGTATTATTACTCCAAAAAAAATCAGCGAAATTAAAGATAAAATTAAAGATAAAAAATGAGAGGTTATTCTATGAGATGCGGAAAAATAATTCTCCTAATCGTAATCGCGTTATTCATATTTTCTGATGTTCATGCTCAATCTGAAAAATGGAACGAGTTTGCTAGCAAGGCAATCAACGTTGAGTGTCCATGCAATGGCATCGCCTGTGATTTCAATGTAATTGATTGCAAGTGTAACATCGCAAGAGAGGTTAGAGACAGAGCAATAATTTTGCTTTCTCAAGGTTATTCGATTAATGAGGTTTTTGTAAAACTTGGTCTTCCCGTTGAAAAAATCTCAAATGCTACTGAAATGATTGTTGAATCCCAGCCAAAACCACCGTATGAAACTAAAAATGCAGTCCCTCATGGACGGAGAAATAGCATAAGTTACAAGTTTATTCTTGGAATACTAGGCGCACTAACCGCAATTATCTTATCCAAAATTATTTTATCCAAGAGAGCCTCGTATCGGAATGAAACAAAAAATGTGGAAGAAAAAGAAGGTTAGATTTTTAGATTTAATTGGTATCCTCGGTAAAGGTAACCAACGGCATAAATTTCTCTTCTATAGTCGATATCTTCTGTTTCAAATCTTTTATGTCGTCATATGGTCCAAATTTTACGAAAGTTCTTTTTCCAAGAAGATATTTTACCAAGAATGTTAAAAAATTCTCTTTAGGACGAATTATACCCATTGGCTTTTGGCTGATTTTGTAGACAAATTCTTTCACCGCACTCTCAAATCTCTTGTACGATATCATTGCGATGTATGGATATGCATCCTTTGGAACTTCATTTACAACGCAAAGCTCGATTTGATCTTTCAATTCTTTTTTTAGTAACCACAATTTGTTATTTAAATCTCTGCTCAATTTACTCTCTCTAACTTCTGGATGAAGGCAACAGCTACCCCCAGGAGTTGCAGGAAGCATCAATTGAAAATCCTTGAAGTACTCTATTAAAACTTTCATACATGTAAAATAATTGGTTTATACTATAAGATTTTTTGTTTTCAAAAGCAAAAAATACAGACCAAATATTTCACGTTCATAAATACACTTTCAGTTTTTCGTATACAGTACTTCTTTCAACAGGTACTCTGCCGATATCTTTTATGAGTCTGATCATTTCTTCCTTTTCTAAGTACTCTCCATGCCTTGCGCCAGCAGTTCTTGATATGTTCTCCTCAAAAAGAGTTCCACCGAGATCGTTTGCTCCTGCATTAAGCATTAATTGAGCGAGTTTTTGACCCAATTTGACCCATGAAGCCTGTATATTTTTAATGTAACCTTCAAAAATAATTCTGGAGAGGCATATTACCTTCAGATCCTCTGCTCCTGTTGCTCCCGGTCTTGCCTTGTTGCTTTTGTAAAGTTCTGTATTCTGATGGATGAAACTTAAGGGTACGAATTCAGTAAACCCTTTAGTCTCTTTTTGAATCTCTTTCAACAACAAAAGATGTCTTATCTTTTCTTCAGGTCCTTCTATGTGCCCGTACATCATTGTGCATGTAGTAGGTATCCCTATTCTATGAGCAGATTTTATCACATTAACCCACTCTTCTGTGTTTATTTTCTTCGGGCATATAACCCTCCTAATTTCATCGTGAAGTATCTCTGCTGCAGTTCCTGGAATTGAATCTAACCCAGCTTCTTTTAACGTCTTCAAAACCTCCATTATACTCAGATCAGACTTCTTTGATATGTAGTAGAGTTCCATCGGAGAGAAGGCATGTATGTGTATATCTGGGAATTCCTGCTTTATTCTTTTAATCATGGTTTCGTAGTATGTTATATCAATGTCTGGATGCAATCCGCCCTGTATACAAATTTCTGTGATTTCTTTTCTTATAGAATCCCTTACTCTCTGTAAAATTTCATCTATACTTAAAAAATATGCCTCTTGTTTGTCAGGTGATCTTCTAAATGCACAGAAACTGCATTTTCCAACACATATATTGGTGAAGTTGATGTTTCTGTTAACCACAAAACTCACGTAATCTCCCACCTCCCTCTTTCTTATCAGATCCGCTGTAATTTGTAAAAGCAAGAGTTCAAAACCTTTTACATTCATTAAAGTGATGTAATCCTCTTCTTTCAGTCTTTTTTTATCTAATACCCGATCTAGTAAAGATGCTATTAGAGGATCTGCATTCTTCATAAGAGAATCAAACATCTAACTTCCCCCGTAGCACGATACATTTTTTGTACACATTATCTGGAAGCCATTCCTCGCTGATGAAGTCATCATAGACCGGAAGCCTTTCCTTCAATTTGAAACCCACTTCCTCTACCTTTGTTTTTAATTCCTCGTAAGAAGGCCAAGGATCCTCTGGATTGATGTAATCCAATGTGACGGGGGATATTCCCCCAAGATCGTTGGCGCCTAAAAGTAAAGCAACTTGAAATAAATCTGGATTCAAGTTGGGTGGAAATTGAATGTTTCCATTTGGAAAAATTAGCCTTGAAAGAAATATTATTTTTAACATTTTTAGTCTATCTGGCTCAGGTCTATTCTCGAAAGGCGTATTAGGTTTTGGTTTGAAATTTTGAATGATTATTTCCTGTATGTGTCCATATTTTTCATGCAGATTTTTTATTTCATAAAGAGATTCTACTATATCAAAGTTCGATTCACCAATTCCTACCAGTAGGCCAGTTGTAAATGGTATTCTCAGCCTTCCAGCGTTTTCAATAGTTTTTAGACGCAATTTAGGGTTTTTTCCAGGACTTTCTTTATGAGCAGGAACTTTTGCTATAGTCTCAAGCATTAAACCTAGGCTCGCATTGTACTCTTTCAACATCTTTAACTCATCGTAATCGCATACCCCTATGTTCGTGTGGCACAACAGATTGGAATTTTCATGTATATTCCTGCATATATCGTATACGTAATCTAAAAGACGTTCGTAACCCAATTTTCTGAGTCTTCTTCTGAATTCAGGTATTTCTTCTGGTTTCTCTCCAGTACTAATCAACGCTTCTTTGCAGCCCCTTTTTTCTGCTTCATTCAAAACTTTATCGATTTCCCTCATATCCATGAGGAAAGCCTCGTGGGAATTTATATCCCTTCTAAAGCCACAGTAATAACATCTGTTTCTGCACACATTAGTTATGGGTAGAAAAATATTCTTTGAAAAAGTTACTTCCTTCTTATTTTTTGAAAAAACTTTATTAGCAGTAAAAAAGATGAGATCAATTGCTTCAGAATCGAGAAATAAAAGAGCCTCATCCTTTGATAGCTCTTTACCTTCCTTTATCTCCTCACATAACTCTGTAATATCTTCCAATATCATGCTAGTAATTATTCCATGAAAACCTTTATATCTTGTTCTAATTCTAGGTTGTTCGGAGGTGTTGGTGGTGGTAAGTTTTGGCATCGAATTCGTACCAGGCGAACCCATCATAAATCTCGTGAAATATGTATCTGAAGCCGAAAAGAGTGGTTTTCAATATTGCTGGATAACGGATCACTACAACAACAGAGACGTTTACGTAACTTTAAGCACCTTAGCACTTTGGACTTCAAAGATTAAACTTGGCACCGGAGTGACGAACCCTTATACAAGATCGATCGCACAAACTGCTTCCTCAATATTAACGGTTGATGAACTCTCACATGGCAGAGCAGTTTTAGGTATCGGTCCGGGTGACAAGGCTACATTTGATGCCTTAGGTATAGAATGGATAAAACCTGTGACCACGATAAGGGAATCTGTAGCCACATTAAGAGAGCTTTTAGCTGGAAAGGCAGTCAAAAAAGAGGG
This sequence comes from Candidatus Hydrothermarchaeota archaeon, assembly GCA_046760505.1. Classification (GTDB taxonomy): domain Archaea; phylum CAYFZR01; class CAYFZR01; order CAYFZR01; family CAYFZR01; genus CAYFZR01. Next base: position 30,906 of record JBHIEG010000018.1, on the reverse strand, counting down.
AGAGGTAATCAAATTAAAGGGAGCAAGACTTGCTGTTAAGGCAACATCGCCTCATATACCAATCTACATCGGGGCTCAGGGACCACAGATGTTAAAAACAGCAGGAGAAATTGCTGAAGGCGTTCTAATAAATGCATCCCACCCTAAAGACTTCGAGTTTGCGATTGAGAAGATTGAAGAGGGGGCTAAAATTGCAGGAAAATCTCTAAAAGATATAGATGTTACTGCATACGCATGCTTCTCCTGCGATAAAGATGCTGAAAAAGCCATGAATGAGGCCAAGATAGTAGTGGGATTCATAGTTGCAGGATCTCCACCCATGGTTTTGGAAAGACATGGAATTGATCCAGAGGCTGCGAAAAAAGTAAGTGATGCAATCGCAAAATTCGACTTCCCCGCTATTATGGGCTCGGTAAACAGTGATATGATGGAAGCTTTCTCTATTTGTGGCACGCCAGATGATTGCATGGACAGAATTAACGAACTGCTGAAGATAGGGGTCTCTCAAATTGTAGTAGGATCACCAATCGGACCAGATAAGTCGAAATCAATAAAGTTGATTGGAAAAGAGATTATACCCAAATTCTAATCTCCCCTATTTTTTTGATATGAAGAATATCGTTTTAATCCCCTTAAATTCGCTATCCAAATGTAAAACAAGATTATCTGACGTATTAACTGATGAAGAGAGAAAAGGATTTACTCTGGCAATGTTAAACGATGTATGTAACGTGTTTTTTGATTTAGGAATGGAAACATACATTGTGACGCCAGAAAAAAATATGGACCTTGAATACAAGGCGAATATATTTTATGATACATCAGATTTGAACACTGCCCTTGTAAACGCAACGAAAAAGATAGAGGCAGATACAAGCATCATAGTCCCTGCAGATATTCCCCTCATAAAAAGATTCCATGTCGAAAAGATTTTGAAAATGGGCTCTGATAAAGAAATCGTTATAGTGCCATCGAGGGCTGGAGGAACGTCTCTGCTGTACAGATCGCCAAAGGATGTTATAGATCCGCTTTTCAATGGTATAAGTTTTTTCAGACATTTAAAACTTATAAAGGAGAAAAAATTGAGATACGCTATCTATGATTCTTTTTTGCTCTCAATAGACGTGGATACCAAACAGGATTTCGTAGAGGTGCTTATCCATGGAGAAGGCACAAGATCATATGAGTACCTCAGGAATATAGGTTTCAAAATATCATTTGAAAAGGAGGGGAGACCATTTATAACTAGGAGTTTATAACTGGAGAATTGTAGGAATTATTCTTTCTTCCTAACAACTATAAACTCGTTTATATCTGCGATATCTTCTATCTCAACTTCTTCCCTTTTCATAATGATCCTAACATTTTGTGTGGATGGATCTAGTTTTATTGCCTCCACTTCCCCGATAAAAGTTCCATCATCTCTAATAACAGGAGGGCCTACTCTCAGAGGTTTTTTTAATGCATAAAGTAAGGAAAACCCTCCAAGAAAGAGCAATATCCCCGGCAACAGGATAAGAAGCAGAGAGATATAAAAAGCACCAGGAGTAAACATTGCTTGTTCCCCAAGAACGCGTTTCGCTACTCCAGCATAGTAACTGGCAACCGCTACTAAAACCAAACCGATTATTACCTGTAGAATCCCAAACGTGCGCTGAACAATCATGGTATTACCATTGTCTTTTTATTTTTTATATTTTTTTACCAAAAAACCATGTTATCAAAACCTATATAAAGATTAATGGGTAAAGTTTTAGCAATTCAGGTGTTGAGTTGATTTTAAAAATGGGAGGGATTCGTATGGCAAAAAAAATTGATCCTATCGAGCTATTTAAGCAAGTATCTCTTTCTTGGGCTTATGGTGTAGGTATGGCGACTATTGACAATCCAAAAATGATTAAGGAAATATTTTCAAATGCAGGGAATTATTGGCGAGCTTATCAAAAAAAGAAATCAAATATCGAGATAAAAAAAGACAGACCATTTGAGGTAGCTAAAAATTATATCGAGGATTGTAAGAAAGAAGGATACATGAGCGAAGAAGACAACATAACCGGAGACGACAAAGAAATGAAAGTAGAACACTACAGTTGCTTTTACAGACCTTTGTGTCTAGACTTGGAAAGCAAAAAATTGCCAGTGATGTGCGTCCGCCTTGCAGTGCTTAGAAATGTAATTCACACGGGAAGCGGAGTAGATTATAAATCAGCGGTAATTGTAGGTAAAGATTTCTGCACTGGCATACTCACCACCGAACCTCCCAAAGAACTGAGCGAAGAAGAGGTGGAGAGTCTCCTAGAGGTTACCATGGGTATAAAAAAAGAATAACCCTCCAAAAAAATAAATGAGCAAGTTATCCCATCTTAAAACTCATGAACATTACTACACCGATTATATCTCCCTTTTTTACATCTCCGTCCGCGCCAGCCAAAAATAATGCATAATCTGCGGTCCTCTCCTTCTCAATTGGTTGAACCAGTTCTTCCCCCACCGCTATTAAATGACCTACAGGATGTCTACCATACGCAGATATCATCAGAAAATGGTTGGCAGGTATTTCTATTTTCTCAATCTTTATAGGCTTGGCTTCTCCAGTTAAAAATCTCTTGTCTTCCAAAGCAACCACGTAACAAATACCGGCCCTTGGACCTATGGAAACATTCAGACAGAAATCGGCCTCCACGTCTTCCCTCCTTATTTCTACTCCCATCGCCTCTAAGCGATGTCTTGCGATCTTTGGTTTCACCCTAGCCTCGAAGTATCTTGCATCTTTCCTCATCTTCTCAGGAATATCTATAACTTTCTTTTCCTCCTCCAAAAACATCCCTCCGAATGGAAGGTTTTGTTTGATCTAGATAAGTGTTTTGATAGTAAAATTTTTAGGTTTGTAAATACCTTATATGTTGATAAAAAAATTGGAGACAAACGATCTAATAACTCTCATAAAGGCACAAGACTTAAGTATGGGTTAGGTATTAGATGCACCAAACCCGTCGTAGCTCAACTTGGCAGAGCGGGGGACTGTAGATCCCCAGGTTGCCGGTTCAAATCCGGCCGACGGGACCATGCGTCTTAGTCCATAAGATATAAATATGAAGAATAACCATGCGAGGGTATGGCGGCCATAGCGGGGGGGATACACCCGGTCTCGTCCGATCCCGGAAGTAAAGTCCCCCAGCGATATGGACTGTACTGTAGTGCGCGAGCCTACGGGAACTCCATGACGCTGCCAGCCCTCCATTGCCCTGGTAGTGTAGTCCGGTCTATCATTCGGGCCTGTCGAGCCCGTGACCCGGGTTCAAATCCCGGCCAGGGCGCCAATAGAATTGGAGAGTCTAGAAACGGGTGATGTAAGGTTAGAAAATATAGAATTCATTTTGAAAGCAATGATCAGAACATTCCTAATATCAGGGCCCGTAGCTCAGTCTGGCTAGAGCATCGGCCTTTTAAGCCGAGTGTCGCGGGTTCAAATCCCGTCGGGCCCATCATAGAAACGCCTATAAAAAGTAAGAATTAGTTCTCGGAGGTTGGATATGCCAAAAAAAGTGGACGTGCTGATTCATGAATTGGTCCCAAAGCACGAAATAGCAACACCTGAGGAAGTGGAAAAGATAAAAAGAAAATACGGCATTGAACTATCCCAACTTCCAAAGATATCGAGCAAAGATCCTGCTGTTAAAGCTATAGGCGCAAATCCTGGTGACGTAGTAAAGATAACAAGAAAAAGTCCAACTGCTAAAGAAATATCTGTTTATAGACTTGTTGTGAAGGAATAAAATGGAGGTTTGAGATATTTGAACATGTCTATATTAGCTGATGTATTCTTTAGGGAACTCTCCTTGGTAAGACAACAGCTCGATTCATTTAATCACTTTCTAGAGCACAAACTACAGATGGTCGTGGATGAGGTAGGTACAATCGAAACCAACGTCGAGGACTACTATGTAACCCTAGGTAGAATCCATGTGGACAAGCCATCTATAAAAGAAACTGACGGTTCAACAACCAAGTTGTTCCCTAATGAGGCAAGACTGAGAAATTTAACATATGCAGCGCCACTCCGCCTAGAATTCAAGGAAGTTTTAAACGGAGTGGAAAACCATGAAACGTTAAACATCGGCATGTTGCCGATAATGGTCAAATCAAAACTCTGTAACCTATATGGCTTGAGTGAGCAAGAGATAATAAAGGCAGGCGAAGACCCTCTGGATACGGGTGGATACTTTATCGTCAACGGATCTGAAAGAGTGGTCGTAACGATTGAGGACCTAGCACCCAACAGGATACTTGTAGAGCAAGAAGAAAAGTATAAATCCAAGATAGAGGTTGCTAAAGTCTTTTCAAAATACAGAGGGCTCAGGGTCCTAAATCTTGTTGAAAGAAGAAAGGACGGACTCATCTATGCGTCATTCCCAGCGGTTCCAGGACAGGTACCTCTGGTACTCCTTCTTAGAGCCTTAGGTATGGAAAAAGATCAGGAAATAGTTGATGCGATATCGGATGATCCTGATATAATCGTAGCTTTCATCCCGAACCTGGAAGAATTCAAAGAACCTTATAGCCAAGAGGATTGCATTGACTACATAGGAAAGAGAGTCGCTGCTGGACAGTTGCAGGAGTATAGACTCCGAAGAGCAGGTCAGGTCATCGATCAATACCTCCTTCCTCATCTCGGAACTGCTCCAGAAGACAGGAAGAGAAAGGCACTCTATCTCTGTAGGATGGCTGAAATGGCAATAGAACTCCACTTAGGTAAAAGGACTCCGGACGATAAAGATCACTATTCAAACAAACGTTTAAGACTAACAGGTGATCTAATGGAAGATCTCTTCAGGATGGCCTTTCTTACCCTTGTTAAAGATATCAGATATCAACTTGAAAGGATAAACATGAGGGGGAGAGAGCCAGCGATAAGATCTGCCGTAAGACCTGATGTGCTTACCGATAGGATGCAGCATGCTCTTGCAACAGGTAATTGGGTAGGGGGCAGATCGGGCGTAAGTCAGTTGCTCGATAGAACCAATTTTACCTCAGCATTATCTCATTTAAGAAGAGTGGTCTCGCCATTAAGCAGGAGTCAGCCCCACTTTGAGGCTAGAGATCTCCACCCAACTCACTGGGGAAAGATATGCCCCAACGAAACTCCTGAAGGTCCAAACTGCGGATTGGTTAAGAATTTTGCCATTATGTGCGAAGTTTCTACCGGAGCAGATGAAAAAGCCGTTGAACATGTATTATTTGAACTGGGCCTAGAGCCCATAAAATAAGGTGATGATGATGTCACACGAAATATCAGATTTTTACATCAAAACAGTAGAAGCGATAGAGGCTCCAAAATATAAACCCGCTAGAGTGTATTTGAATGGAAAACTAATTGGTTTTCACTCTGATCCAATAGAATTTGTAGCTGATATAAGGGAAAAGAGGAGAGAAGGTCTATTATCCAACCAACTAAACGTGACCTATTATCCAGAAACTAATGAAGTGCAAATAAACGTCGACTCAGGAAGGGCTAGACGCCCCCTAATCGTGGTGAAAGACGGCGTACCTCAATTAACTGAAGAACACATCAAAAAACTTGCAAACGGAGAAATTGGGTGGAAAGATCTGGTAGAAGATGGAGTCGTAGAATATCTAGATGCCGAAGAAGAAGAAAACTGCTTAATCGCTGTCTTACCTGAAGAGCTTTCGAAAGAACATACTCACCTTGAGATAGCCCCCTCCGCAATTCTGGGAATATGCGCTGGTTTAATACCCTACCCCGAGCATAATTCTTCTCCCAGAAATACAATGGGCGCAGCCATGGCAAAACAGGCCATTGGAATTTACATGAGTAATTATCTCATCAGATTCGATACCAGGGGACATCTGCTTCATTATCCACAGTTCCCCATTGTAAAGACAAAGTTCTCAGATTTGGTTCACCTGGATAAAAGGCCTTCAGGACAAAATTTCGTGATAGCGGTAATGTCTTACCAAGGATACAACATGGAAGACGCATTGGTACTCAATAAATCCTCTGTTGAAAGAGGTCTGGGTAGATCCACTTTCTTCCGTGTATACGAGGCAGAAGAGAGAAGATATCCTGGAGGTCAGGAAGATAAGTTTGAGATTCCTCCTGAAGATGTGAGAGGGTTTAGAGTAGAAGGCGAATATGCCCGTATCGGAGAAGACGGAATTGCAGAGGTAGAACTCGAGGTTAATAGCGGAGACGTATTGATGGGTAAAACAAGTCCTCCTAGGTTCCTAGAAGATATTGATGAATTTGGGTTACCTATAGAGAAGAGGAGGGAGACATCTGTTACAGTCAGGCACGGAGAAAAAGGCGTCGTAGATAGAGTAATGATTACAGAGACATCAGAGGGGAACAAACTGGTAAAGGTAAAAGTTAGAGACGAACGTATACCAGAACTGGGGGACAAGTTTGCATCCAGACATGGACAAAAGGGAGTAATCGGTCTTTTAGTGCCTCAGGAGGATATGCCTTTCACCGAGGATGGAGTCGTACCCGATCTCATAATAAACCCTCACGCAATACCTTCCAGAATGACCGTCGGTCAAGTCTTGGAAATGATAGCCGGCAAGGTAGGATGTTTAGAAGGTAGAAGAGTGGACGGAACCGCATTTGAAGGAGAAGACGAATCAAAACTGAGAAAAACATTGGAATCATTCGGTTTCAAGCACAATGGAAGAGAAGTACTGTATGACGGTATTACCGGGAAGATGATAGAGGCAGAGATATTTGTAGGCATAGCATACTACGAAAAACTCCATCATCTTGTTGCAAGCAAGATTCATGCAAGATCGAGAGGGCCCTTACAGGTTCTTACAAGGCAGCCAACTGAAGGTCGTGCAAGAGAAGGCGGCTTAAGGTTTGGAGAGATGGAAAGAGACTGTTTAATAGGTCATGGAGCCTCAATGCTCCTTAAAGAAAGGTTGTTAGATGAATCAGACAAATATTCGGTCCTTGTTTGTGGAAAATGTGGTAACATAGCGGTACAAGACAGCAAATCTCTGCGGATTTATTGCCCGTTGGAGGGAGAACATGGCGACATATATCTTGTGGAGATGTCATATGCCTTCAAACTTTTACTCGACGAACTGCGAGCGTTATGCGTTGTTCCAAGGCTAGTATTGAGCGATTTGGTATAGGTGAGTAAAATGGCTAATATTCGAAAAAGAATATCGGAAATCCACTTTGAACTACTCTCTCCAGATGAAATAAGAAATATCTCAGTTACACCCATAATAACCGCTGATACATACGATGAGGACGGATATCCAATAGAAAAGGGACTAATGGATCCTAAACTAGGAGTTATAGATCCTGGGTTAAGGTGCAGGACATGTGGTGGAAGGGTAGGAGATTGTCCGGGACATTTCGGACATATAGACCTCGCAGCACCGGTAATTCATGTCGGTTTTGCCAACCTTATCCACAAGTTCCTCTTATCAACGTGCAGGAAATGCAGCAGGCTACTTCTTCCTGACGAAGAAATCGAGAAATTCAAAGAAGAGATGGATTTGCTCAGAGAGAAAGATTTTGATCCCTACGTGATCAAGGATAGTGTCTACAAACAAACCAGAAAGGTCAAAAAATGTCCTCATTGTGGAGAGGTCCAAGGAGAAATAAAGTTTGAAAAGCCAACCACCTTCTTTGAGGACAACAACAGGCTGACACCCAGTGATGTGAGAGATCGTCTAGAAAGAATAACTAATGAAGATGCTGAGCTCTTAGGAGTTAACACAAAAGTATGTAGACCAGAATGGATGGTTCTAACGGTCTTGCCCATACCTCCGGTAACGGTAAGACCTTCCATTACCCTGGAGTCTGGGGAAAGATCAGAGGATGACCTAACCCACAAACTCGTTGATATACTCAGGATAAACCAAAGATTAAGAGAAAATAAAGAGGCTGGCGCACCTCAATTAATAATAGAAGATTTATGGGAGCTCTTGCAGTATCATGTAACTACATACTTCAACAATGAGGTTTCCGGTCTACCACCCGCAAGACACAGATCAGGTCGCCCCCTGCGAACATTAAGTCAGAGATTAAAAGGGAAAGAGGGAAGATTTAGAAGCAATTTATCCGGTAAGAGGGTGAATTTCTCAGCTAGAACTGTAATCTCACCAGATCCGAATATAAGTATAACAGAAGTTGGAGTCCCTGAGGTAATGGCCAGAGAACTTACCATTCCAGTTAGAGTTACGGCGAATAACATAGAAGATATTAAAAAATTTGTGATCAATGGACCTAATAAATATCCTGGTGCCAATTATGTCATTAGGCAAGATGGAAAAAGGATTAAACTTTCCGAGAACAACACAGAGAAAATCGCCGAGGAACTTGAGTACGGAATGATAGTTGAGAGACATCTTATGAATGGAGACATTGTACTATTCAATCGCCAACCTTCCCTTCATAGAATGTCTATAATGGCTCACAGGGTCGTAGTAATGCCCTACAAGACTTTTAGACTAAATCTCTGTGTATGTCCTCCATATAACGCTGATTTTGATGGGGACGAAATGAATCTTCACGTCATCCAAGGAGAAGAAGCTAAGGCGGAAGCAGAAGTCCTAATGAGAGTGGAAGAGCATATACTCTCTCCCAGATTTGGAGGACCGATAATAGGAGGAATTCACGACCACATCTCCGGAGTTTATCTGCTGACGAAAAAAGATTCCTTCTTTACAAAGGAAGAAGCCTTATCAATGCTCAGGAGTGCCAACATTAAAACAAAACTACCTGAGCCGGCTTGTATTGAGAACGGTACGCCTCTTTGGTCTGGAAAACAGATATTTAGCTTTTTATTGCCAGACGACCTGAACATAATCTACAAAGGGAAAGGTTGTCAAAAATGTAAAGAATGTAAGGAGGAAGAATGTCCTAACGAGGCTTATGTGAAGATAGAAAATGGCGAAATAAAATCTGGGGCATTAGATGAACGTTCCTTTGGAGCCTTCGCTGGCATTTTGCTTGAAGAGATTATAAAGGATTACGGAGTTGATAGGGCTAGAGAATTTTTAGACTTAGCCTCTAGACTGGTCCTCTTTGTTCTAATGAAAAAAGGTTTCACCACAGGAATTGATGATGAAGACATTCCTCAGGACGCAATGGAAAGAATAGAAGAAGTATTAAATCTATCAGAAGATACTGTAGCGGAATTAATCGAAGCGTATGATCAGGGAATACTGGAACCTTATCCCGGAAGAAGTCTTAACGAAACCTTAGAATTGAGGATTATGCAAGAACTAGGGGCAGCAAGAAATAAGGCAGGAGAAATCGCCGAAGAATACCTTGGATCTGAAAATCATGCGGTAATAATGGCACGTACCGGAGCAAGAGGTAGTATTCTAAATTTAACACAGATTTCCGGATGCGTGGGGCAGCAATCAGTGAGAGGTGAGAGAATTCACAGAGGATATAGGGACAGAACATTACCTCATTTCAGGCAGTGGGATCTCAGACCCAGAGCAAGAGGTTTCGTAAGATCTAGTTATAAAAAAGGATTAGATCCAATAGAGTTCTTTTTCCATGCCATGGGTGGAAGAGAAGGGCTAGTTGATACTGCAGTGAGGACTTCCCAGAGCGGTTACATGCAGAGAAGACTCATAAATGCCCTACAAGACTTAAAAGTAGAGTATGATGGCACCGTTAGAGATAGCAGGGGAGTAATCATATCTTTCAGAGCCGGAGAAGATGGAGTAGATCCTGCCAAAAAAGGATGGGAGAAGAAAATAAACGTGAAAGAAATCGTAGCAAAGGTAACCGGTGAGGAGAAATGAAGAACCTTGAAGAAACACTGAATCAATTGGAAGAAGAACTCCCAGTTAAAATCGTTGACGATCTTCGTAAAGCCCTAGATAAAAAGAAAATTTCTAAAAAGAAATTTGAGCAAATCGTTGATGAATTAAAGATGAACTACCAAAGATTGGTAATAGAGCCTGGGGAAGCCGTGGGAATCGTTGCAGCACAGTCAATTGGAGAGCCAAGCACACAGATGACGATGAGAACGTTTCACTATGCTGGAGTGGCTGAATTAAACGTTACCCTCGGTTTACCTCGCCTGATAGAGATTGTTGATGCCAGAAAAAAACCTTCAACCCCAATGATGACTGTATATCTTGAGGAAGAATACAGACACGATAGAAAGAAGGCAAAAGAAATTGCAGAGAAAATAAGGAAGACAACAGTTGAGGATATGGTCCTCGGCATAGAGACAGATATAATAAACTCACGGATAATAATGGAATTCGACAGGAATGAAATGGAAAACAAGCAAGTGAACTACAAAGAGTTCATCAAACGTATAAAAAAGACTATCAAAAAAGTAGAAGTCTCCATAGATGAAACAGAAGAGAAAGTCATCGTTACAATAGACGCATCTGGGAAATCGATTCAGGAGATAAGAAACATAGGAGTTGAGGTCAAAAATATACAAGTCAAGGGTATAAGTGGAATAGAAAGAGTTGTGATAAGGAAAAAAGAAGATGAATTCGTCATTTATACGGAGGGTTCGAACCTAGCAGAAGTTCTGAAAATGGATTGTGTTGATAAAGTTAGAACTAAAACAAACGATATTGCAGAAATAGAAAAAGTTCTGGGCATTGAGGCGGCTAGAAACGCCATTATCAATGAAATAATGGATACTCTGGAGGAACAGGGCCTAATAGTGGATATAAGACATATAATGTTGGTAGCAGACATGATGACCGTAGACGGAGAAGTCAAGGCGATCGGGAGGCATGGTGTTAGCGGAGAGAAGGCTAGCGTTCTCGCACGAGCATCATTTGAAGTTACAGTGGATCACTTGTTAAATGCAGCGGTACATGGAGAGGTTGACAGGTTGGGAGGTATCACAGAAAACGTGATAGTAGGACAACCTATTTCCATTGGTACAGGAATCGTAGAAGTTCTCATGGAACCCCATAAAACAAGTGAAGATAAATTAAAGGGGGACAAATTAAAAGATAATTAAAAGAATGACCAGGTAAGATAAAAAGAAAATCGTGAGGAGAAGCAGTATGAGCATCAGCAGGGCAATTAAATTAGCCGCAGACACCGGAAAAATTACACTTGGGTACAACAGTACCGTTAAAAGTCTTAAATTTAAAAGTACAAAACTGGTTATTTTAGCTAGTAATTGCCCTAAATCGCTTAGAGAAGATATTGAAAGATATGCAAGAATATCTTCAGTTCCTGTTTTACATCTAGACAAAACTCGACTCGAATTAGGACCGCTTTGTGGAAAGCCCTTTGGAGTATCGGTACTAGGAGTTATTGATCCTGGTGAATCGAACATTTTAAACCTATCAAGGGAGGCTGTTGAATGGGAGAAGTGAAATTAACTACCGAAGGTATCAAGTACATCGCCCTGTTTGAAAGTCTTACTGGGGCGGTGACCAAGGATTGTGTTATAGATGAAGACAATGATAGGGTTATCTTTGTCGTGAAGAAAGGAGATGTAGGTCTTGCCATAGGGAAGAGAGGGGTAAATATAGCAAGAGTTAAAAAAACCATCGGAAAGAATGTAGAAGTCATAGAACATTCTGACGATCCAGTAGAATTTATTAAGAACCTTTTTTCCCCCATTAAGATAAAAAATGTTAATATACTGAATAAGAAAGAAGGTAAAACCATTGCATTAATCGATGTTAATGAAAGAGATAAGGGGCTTGTTATCGGGAAGGGAGGAAAAAATATAAAGAAGGCTAAGATGCTGGTTAAACGCCACCACAACATCGATGATGTGCAAATAACCTAGTGCGTAAAGGTGCAAGATATGGCAAAGAAAAGTAGAGGGATGCATGCAGCTAGGAAGTTGAGGTCCAGAAGGCAGAAATTTAGATGGAAAGACATATACTACAAGAGAAGGATGCTAAGACTCGATGAGAAGGTAGATCCTCTAGAAGGTTCTCCCCAAGCTAGGGGAATCGTTATAGAGAAAGTTGGAGTTGAAGCAAAACAACCTAATTCAGCAATAAGAAAGTGTGTGAGAGTTCAATTGATAAAGAATGGTCGACAAATTACATGTTTCGCACCAGGAGATGGTGCCATTAACTTTATAGACGAACATGACGATGTCATTGTGGAAGGAATCGGTGGAGCAAAGGGGAGGGCAAAAGGAGATATTCCTGGTGTAAGATGGAAAGTGGTGAAGGTAAACAATGTGCCCCTGATAGAACTGATAAGGGGAAGGAGGGAAAAACCGAGGAGATAAAATATGAATGCTTTCGAAAAATGGAATTCAAATGAAATAGAGATCAAAGATCCTGGTCTAGGGAAATATATAAACTTAAACCCAAAATTAGTCCCTCATACAAGTGGCAAGCACAGCAAGAAGAGGTTTCAGAAAGCGGAGGTATGGATCGTTGAGAGACTAATCAACAAAATCATGAGATCTGAGGAAAACTCTGGCAAGAAACATCTTGCATACAACGTAGTAAAGGAGGCTTTTGAGATAATTCACAAGAGAACCAAGAAAAATCCAGTTCAAGTACTTGTGGATGCTATAATCAACGCAGGCCCCAGGGAAGAGACAACAAAACTGAAATACGGAGGAATTGTATACCAACAAGCCGTAGACGTCTCACCTCAAAGAAGGGTTGACATAGCATTGAGATTAATAGCAATGGGTGCGAAAAAAGCATCTTTTGGTAATAAAAAAAGCTTTGCCGAGTGCTTAGCTAGTGAGATAATAGGGGCATCTGAATACGATACAAGATTTTTCTCAATACAAAAGAAAGATGAAATAGAACGGATAGCAAAATCATCTCGGTAATCAAAAAATTTTCGAGGGATAAATATTGAGTAGACGAGGAAAGATGATTGATAAAATCAAAGGTTTAATGCGTGTGCCTGATCACATCAGAAACATCGGAATAGTCGCACACATTGATCATGGGAAAACAACACTCTCCGATAATCTCCTAGCAGGAGCAGGTATGATATCAGAAGAACTAGCAGGAACTCAGTTATTTTTAGATTTTGATGAGTTAGAACAGGCTAGAGGAATAACAATAGATGCAGCAAACGTTTCAATGGTACATGAATATGAAGGGGAAGAATATCTCATTAACCTAATAGATACCCCAGGACACGTTGACTTCGGCGGAGATGTCACCCGAGCAATGAGAGCGGTTGATGGCGTTGTAATCGTGGTATGTGCAGTGGAAGGTGTAATGCCTCAAACAGAAACCGTTTTGAGGCAGGCGTTGAAAGAAAGGGTTAAACCAATTCTCTTTATAAACAAGGTAGATCGACTCATTAAAGAGCTCAAATTAACACCCGAACAGATACAGAGTAGATTTTTGGAGATAATTTCTGAGGTAAACAGCCTAATTAGAACTATGGCTCCTGATGATAAAAAGGATGAATGGCTAGTTAGGGTAGATGATGGGAGCGTAGCCTTTGGATCTGCGTATCAAAAGTGGGCAGTGAGCGCCCCTTATATCCAGAAAGGTACTATTTCATTTAAAGAGATAATAGACCATGTAAAGGAAGGAAATCTTAAGGAATTGCACAGGAAAGCATCTTTGCATAATGTATTGCTAGACATGATAATAAGACATCTTCCGCCTCCAATAACTGCGCAACCACTTAGGATACCCAAGATATGGCCCGGAGACAACAACTCCGATATATTCAAGGCAATGCAAAACTGCGATCCTAACAGTCCTTTAGCCATGATGATAACCAGCATTACCATAGATCCCCACGCAGGTGAAGTTGCAACTGGAAGAGTATTCAGTGGTTCGATTAAAAAAGGGCAGGAAGTCTACATGGTTAATGCAGTAAGGTCAAGTCGAGTTCAGCAAGTTGGAGTCTACATGGGACCTGAAAGGGTAAATGTTGAAGAAGTTCCTGCAGGAAACATCGCTGCCATAGTTGGACTCCCAGATGTCAGAGCTGGGGAGACTCTATGTGATCCCGATTATCGCATAGAAGGATTTGAAGAGATTGTGCATATCTCAGAGCCCGTTGTAACAGTAGCAGTAGAGGCAAAAGATATGAAAAACCTTCCAAAGCTTATAGAAGTGTTAAGGCAGGTTGAAAAAGAGGATCCAACCATCAAGGTTGAGATAAACGAGGAGACAGGGGAGCATTTAATTTCCGGTATGGGTGAGTTACACTTAGACGTGACAACATACAGGATTACTAGGGACAAAGGAATAGAATTAGAAGTCTCTGAGCCTATTGTTGTATATAGAGAAACTGTAGAAGGCGTTTCTCCTATAATAGAGGGCAAATCACCAAATAAGCACAATAAACTTTACTTTGTGGTTGAACCTTTAGAAAAAGAAGTATATAACGCACTAGTAGGAGGAGAGATAAGTTCTGGTAGGGTAAAAAGTCCAAAGGAGTTAAGAGCAACCCTAGTCGAGCTCGGCATGAATAGAGAGGAGGCTAGAAACGTAGTAGATATATATCGAAACAACATTCTGTTAGATATGACAAAGGGGATTCAATATCTGAATGAGGTCATGGAGTTGGTGGTAGAGGCATTTCATGAAGCAATGGACGGCGGGCCCGTGTCAAGGGAAAAAGTAGCTGGTGTTAAGGTTAAATTGGTAGATGCTTCTCTGCATGAAGACGCAGTTCATAGGGGGCCCGCACAGATAATTCCAGCGGTGAGATCAGCTATACTGGCTGGGATGCTAAAAGCGAAGGATATACTCTTGGAACCAAAGCAGTATCTTTTCATCCACGTACCTCAAGAATACCTTGGAGCGGTTACAAGAGAGGTCCAGAGTAGAAGAGGTCAAATACTAGATATTCGACAGGAGAAGGATATGGTGATACTCAAAGCAAAGATACCTGTATCTGAGATGTTTGGATTTGCTGGAGACATAAGATCTGCTACAGAAGGAAGAGTACTGTGGTCAACTGAGTTTGCCGGCTTTGAAAAGCTTCCGGAAGAGTTACAGGAAAGTGTAATTCAAGAAATAAGAAATCGAAAAGGTCTTAAACCTGAGCCACCTACTCCAGAATCTCTATTAAGTTAACAGGAGGGAAGAATATGGGTTTCGTTAGCAAAGGAGAAGTAAAGGCTGGACAAAAACCTCACCTCAATTTGGCTTTTATTGGTCATGTAGACCATGGAAAATCCACCATCGTGGGAAGGGTTCTCTATGAGACAGGAGTTATCTCAGACCATGATTTAAAAGACGAAGCAGGATCATTTAAGTTCGCCTGGGTTCTTGATAAACTTAGAGAAGAGAGAGAAAGAGGAGTAACGATTGATTTAACTCACGTCAAATTCGAGACAGATAAGTACTATTACACCATAGTAGACTGCCCAGGACACAGAGATTTCGTCAAAAACATGATTACAGGAACATCTCAGGCTGATGTGGCTCTCCTGGTGGTAGCAGCAGATGATGGAGTAATGCCTCAAACAAGGGAACACGCATTCCTAGCAAGAACTCTAGGAGTAAATCAACTCATCGTTTCAATTAACAAGATGGATCTCGTAAAGTGGGATGAAAATAGATACAAGGAAGTAAAAGGTGATACAGAAAAATTATTAAAATCAATAGGATTCAAAACAGAACAAATTCCTTTTATCCCCATGGCTGCTTTGGTAAGCAAGGAAAACATAATAGACAGCAAGAGTGATTGGTACGATGGACCTACATTAATAGAGGCACTTGATGCGGTAACTCCACCAGAAAAGCCCGTACATCTTCCTCTTAGAATACCAGTACAGGATGTGTACAGTATAACTGGTGTTGGTACCGTACCTGTGGGCAGGGTTGAGACAGGTGTGCTAAAAGTGGGCGACAAAGTGGTATTTCAGCCCGCTGGCGTCTCGGGAGAAGTAAAATCTATTGAGATGCACCATGAATCGATACCTAAGGCAGAACCAGGTGATAACATTGGGTTCAATGTAAGAGGGATTGCAAAGAAGGACATAAGAAGAGGTGACGTATGCGGGCACGAAGATAATCCTCCAACTGTAGTTAAAGAGTTCACAGCCCAAATAGTAGTACTGCAACATCCATCTGCCATAGCACCAGGTTACACGCCTGTATTCCATGCACACACTGCTCAGGTAGCGTGCAGATTTGATCAATTATTGAAAAAGATTGATCCGAAGACTGGTGCCGTCATAGAGGAAAACCCAGCGTACCTTAAAACAGGGGACGCAGCAATAGTTAAGATAGTTCCTACAAAACCAATGTCGATAGAAAAGGCAAGTGATATCCCTCATATGGGGAGATTCGCTGTAAGAGATATGGGACAAACTGTTGCTGCAGGAATAGTGATTGATGTAGTGCCTAAGTAGAGGAAAGCCCATGCAGAAAGCCAGAATCAGACTCACAGGAACGGATCCTAGAAGATTGGAAGAAGTTTGCAATGAAATAAAAAAGATAGCGGAGAAAACCGGTGTACGCTTTTCAGGACCTGTTCCACTCCCCACAAAAAGACTCATTGTTCCGATAAGGAAGTCCCCAGATGGAGAAGGTACTGAGACTTGGGATCACTGGGAAATGCGTATCCACAAAAGGCTGGTAGACATAGACGCGGATGAAAGGGCAATGAGACAGCTTATAAGAGTGACGGTTCCAGAGGGAGTGAACATAGAAATAGAGTTACGTGGCTAATGCCGGGGTAGCCAAGTTGGCCTAAGGCGCGGGCCTGGAGAGCCCGTGGAGCTTCCGCTCCACCTGGGTTCAAATCCCAGCCCCGGCGCTTCTCGATAAAATGTTATCAATAGGTTGCTGCGGCTTTCCTAAAGGAATGAAAAAATATTTTGAGACGTTCAAACTCGTAGAGGTACAGAAGACCTTCTACAAAATTCCGAGACTGGAGACCTTAAAAAAATGGAGGAAACAGTCCCCACGCGACTTTGAATTCACCATTAAAGCCTCACAACTTATTACTCATTCCCCAAAGAGTCCAACCTACAAAAAAGGAGGAATAGAGATATCTAAAGAAAGCATAAATAAATACGGATACTTCAGACCTACTGAAGAGAACTTTAATGCTTGGGAAGAAACAAAAAATGCTTGCAAAGCCTTAGATGCAAAAATAGTGGTTTTCCAGTCTCCTCCCAAATTCAAAGAGAGTGAGGAACACATTTCCAATATAGTGGAGTTTTTCGAATGCATAGATAGAGGCACTTTGAATCTGGTATGGGAGCCAAGAGGAGATTGGAACGACGATACAATCAAAAAATTATGCGAAAAACTTGATTTAGTACATTGTACAGATCCTTTTGCTAAAAAAACATTATATTCTAAAGATTTTGTATATTTTAGATTGCATGGCTCTCCTCCGGGAGAAAAAATGTATTATTATAGATACAGTAAAGAGGATCTAAATAAATTAAAGGAAATATGCGCTAGCATAGACGTTCCCCAGTTGTATTGCTTGTTTAACAACGTACACATGTTTGAATCAGCGAAGGAATTTTTAGAGATGATGAGTTAAATGTTTGAAGTATTTTACAAAGATGGACTAGGAAGAATCGGTGAGATAAAAACCCCTCATGGAGGAATCAATACACCAACATTGATCCCGGTAGTTCATCCGGATATTAAGTTCATACCTCCAAAAGAAACAAGAAACTTTGGGGCTCAGACTATATTCACAAACGCCTATATAATTTATAACAATGAAAATCTAAGAGAAAAGGCAATTAAAGAAGGAATACATAAATTAATGGACTTTGAAGGTCCTATCTTTACAGATTCAGGGAGTTATCAACTCTACGAGTACGATGAGTTAGAGATCAATTCCCTTGAAATATTTGAGTTTCAGCAGAAGATTGGAAGCGATGTATCCGTATTCCTAGATATACCAACACCCCCCTTTTCATCTAAAAAAAATGCTGAAAAAGACTTAGAAGAAACTCTAAGGAGAGCTAAAGAAAGTATAGAGCTAAAAAAAAGATACAACGGCAATTTTATTATGGCTACTGTCCAAGGCTCTACCTTTTTGGATTTAAGAAATTTCTGTTCCCAAGAACTTGGAAAACTGGAATTTGATATGTATGCTATTGGTGGTGTGGTTCCTTTAATGGAAAACTATGAATTTTCAGAATTATTTAAGATTATAATGGCATGTAAAAAGGGATTACCTATAGAAAAACCCGTTCACCTATTTGGGTGCGGTCATCCTATGATATTTCCTTTTGCGGTCCTTCTTGGATGTGATACATTCGATTCTGCCTCCTATGCAATTTATGCAAGAGATGACAGACTGATGTTTGCTAACGGAACATTCAGACTTAAAGATTTGGAAGAAAGCCCTTGTATTTGCCCCGTATGTTTAGAATATCCCTTAAAAGAGATTAAAAAACTTGAAAAACGAGATAAAGAACTCCTCATTGCAAAACACAACCTATACGTATCTTTCTTGGAATTAAAAAGAGTAAAACAGGCGATAAAGAATGGATCTCTGTGGGAACTCGTTGAAGAAAGGTGTAGGGTGCATCCCAAGTTGTTAGAGGCCTTGAGAATTATAAGGGAAGAAATAGAATTTATAGAAAGGTACGATCCCGTGGTAAAAAATAGAGCCTTTTTCTTCACCGGCACGGAATCGTGCTATCGACCTGAAGTTTACAGATTTTACAAAAGATTGTTTACAAGATACAAACCAAGCTCAAATAAGCTTTTAATGGTATTTAATGAGAAAAATGAGAAAATTGCTAGGAATTATTGGAGAGAATACAATGTCGTATTTATTCGCCCACCATTTTTGGTACCCATTGAAATAGAAGATGTTTACCCCCTCATGCAGTCCGTATTACCTAGTGTACTCGATAAGGAGACCATAGAGTTCACCCTAGGAAAGATAAAGGAGTACCTGAAATTTAATTTCGACGAAATATATCAAATTGGAGACTTCGTAGATTACGGCCGTTTCGAACCTGATTATGGTTTTAATGAAAAAAATGAAGAATTTAGCAGTATAAAAATTGAAAAATTGATAGATTTTCAATTCGGAAGTGGAATAGGTAAATTCTTCTCCAAATTCGATTTTAGAAAAGGTAGAAAAGGAAGAATAAAATATCTAATCGACGGAGAAGATGTAGTTGCAACACTGAGAACAGATGGGACGTTCAGTTTGAGTTTCCTTGGAGCAAAAATATTGCACGATAGCTTGGAATTTCCCAAATACAGAGTTGTGATATCAGAAGAGGCAGAAAAATTTGTGAAAGAGGGAAAAAGTGCCTTTTCGAAATTTGTTGTAGATGCAGACATGAATATACGTCCTCAAGAAGAGGTTTTGGTTGTGAACAAAAATGACTCGCTTTTAGGAGTGGGCAGATCAATTCTATCTTCTGAAGAAATGATGAGATTTAAGAGAGGAGTAGCGGTCAAGGTAAGACATGGTAGCGATAATATTCACGGTAGCTAAGGTCCACCGCATCCGCCCCATCCGGGATAACTGACCTCCTTTTCTATTTTTTCCAATTTCTCAAGTAGTATAGACAGTTCAATCAAGTCATGAACGAATTCTCCAGAAACATCCAGTAATCTAACCGCCTCTATTATGGTAAAGAAACGCCATAGATCTGGGTCTAAATTATAGAGTGCTACTTTATGCTTGAAATCTAAGATATTTAGTATATGTCTCAGATACTTTTCTCTCTCATCTTTGATTCTTGAATACAAAATATTCACACATTCCTTAGATATTTTTTCAAGAATCTCATAGGAAAAGGTAGATTCATCTGGTATTTCAATTCCACCAAGCATTGCATACATTTTCAACTCTATCCCAAGCCATATCCTGCTTTTTATGTTTTCTTCTTTTTCCCTTGTCATTTTTAACATTCCTTCATTTTTTAATACTAAAAGGATTGATGCATCAAGGGCTTTTTTATGGAGGCGAGTTAAGAAGCTTATTTCTTTTCTTCTAAAATAAGGGATAACTTCATTTAATCCAAAAGATTTTCTCCGATTTTCGATATTATTTATCGCAGTAGAGATCATCTCTTCAACTTCCAAAGGATCTTTAACTCTAGAGAGGTGATGCCTGAGATCTCTACCAATCTGTTCAGTGGTTTCTTTAAGTTCATTAAGCTGATTTTTCGAGTAAAGAAAGTGAGGCATATTCCTGACTACATCATAACAATTTGCAAACTCCTCTATCAGTTTGTAATCTACCTCTCCCAAGGCATACATAACAATTCACATCAAACTATTGTAGAATAGATTTTATGCCCTCAAGTACATCTATCTTTCGTCAGACAAAGAAATAATGGCCCATATTTGTCAGACAACTAAAATAAAGGGATATCATTCAATCTTTCTCAGAGAAGAGGCTACTCGACTGAACGATATAATCAGGATGGTCACCAATATGCATATGATCACGTACCACCAAGTATCAACCAAACCCAGAATGAACCTCACGTGATTTTTGTATTTATAATACTCGACCGCAAATACTCCGAGAATTCCCAAGATAACCCCTATCCAACAACCATATTTGTTTGCAAATTTTTTAGGCAGGAAATATGCGCAGAAATAAGGGGGAACTATCACGACAGCGGTTACTGATCTGATGAAAATATCCAGAAGCCAGATACTCTCTATCTTAGGTACTATCGGAACCGCAAACAAAAATGTGAGACCAAATATGAATGCTATTATCCTGCTTGCCTTAAGCCTAAATCTCTCTTCCAAGTTGAATACTTTCTCAAAGAATACTATGTAGACGTTTCTTGTATAGGCGGCTGTTAAGTTGATTATTTGAGTATCTATCGTGGAGACAATGGCAGCAAAAAGGCAGAGAAGCAAGAAAGGCTTTAAAAATTGACTGTAAGGAAGTACGCTAACGAAAAACATGTATGCGTTATCTCTATCGTTGCCCAAATCCTGCCAGTTTGGAAACAATCCTTTACAGGCGTATCCTATCAAGAAAACACAGATCATATAAAATATCCATAGAGGAAGGGTGTAAAACATGGATTTTTTTGCCACTTCCTCGCTTTCCGCGCTTATGGACCTGTAGCCCAAGACGCTTGATGGTTTGATGTAATTCAATAAAATCACGAGATACCAAGGAAGAAGTCTCGAAAACACCCCGAGCCCCGCTATGCTCGGGTCTCCCTCAAACTTCATGCTATAAAGTTCATGAGGAACGCCAATAATCTTTCCCTTTATTATCATTGTTAGTGCAAAGAATGCTGGAATAGCTAGGGCTAAGAAGACAAATATGGCTTGAAAAACATCTGTTATAACCACGGATCTCAGGCCGCCAAATATAGCATAAAGCATGATGGGTAAAACGGTCAGAAGGCAAGATTCGAGGAAACCCAATCCTGTCAGAGATCCTACCGTCCATGCTCCTGCCTTAATGATCCCTGCAAACGAGATTAACAGCACGAAAAAGTAGATGAAATGAATGAACAGGGTTATTCCCAAGCCGTACCTGTTGTACCACATATCCGGAGGAGAAAACTCAGAGTTCTCTCTTACGGGTCTTATTAGAATAAAGGCGAAGATTAAAAGCCCTGTTATAGCCGCTAACTCAGCTGCTCCCTCTGCAAACCCAATAACCCATATCATACCTATTGTTCCTACTATTGCATGGGGACCTATACTTGTTGCAAATATATTTATTACCGTATCAAAGGTACCTAACTTTTTTTCGGCAATAAGCATCTGCTGGATGTCTATTGACTTTCTTCTTAAACCTAAGAAAAGTGTGATTGCAATAAAGGTCATTAAGATAAGCAAATTATAATTCATGAGTATTTAGGTCATGAACATCTATAAAATAATTTTTGTTATACTTCGAAAAATAGTATGATAAAAGATAAATATCTAGAGGTTTATACTATTCTGTCAGAACTTCAACAAAAAAAGACGATAGTGGTTTTAGATGGGATTTTCCATAAATTACCGAAATGGAGAATTGATGATCCATGACAAAACAGAAAGGAAACTTGTTAGACTTTATTGCAAAGATTGGAAATTTACCGGAAAAGATTTTAAATTCAGATATCCTGTAGACGTTACATTTTCCGGAATATGCAAGGAGATAAGGTATGATACTTTCCTGACGCATATAAGAAGTTATGATACCTACGAGGTTGTAACACAAATAGAAACTAACTCTTCTTTCATCATTCCAAGAAACAGATACATAATCGAAATCGATTCACATGTAAAGATATATGCATTTGTAAATTCGGAGATAAGAATAACATGTGATAAGGATGCAAATATTTCCTTAGAGTTCGATGAAGAAAGGGAAATAATATTTGGAGTGAGATCCTATCATAAGAGACCTGAATTCACCATAAAGGTTACAAAGGATCTTGAGGACATTGCCAGTGGAATATCCCTTCTTTCATCTTCTATAAAAACAAGCACTTGCGAAAGAAGCTATCCAACTCTAAGAGGACATCCTCCCTTGATAGAGTTCTCCGATCATTTCGAAGTTCCAGAAAATTTAAAAAAACTTTCCTCGGGCATTGAGATCTTTGTTCCCGAGAAATTAGAATATCTTTATACGGTTGCGCCTCTGGCATATTATCTCCTCGCAGATATAAGATTTGGAGAGCCAAAAATAGTTTCAGATGGCTTTGAATATTATTTATCCAAATTCCCAGAATTCGAAAACGAAGTAAACTGGATACTTCAAAAGATATTCTTCCTGGATTGTCTGGTGAGAAACGCGGGATTATATAAATTTAATTTAAAAGAGTTGGAGGCATTAGAGGGCTTAGATTTCGATATAAATGAAATATATAATAAAAGCATTGGAGAGCAACTTCCTATATACTTAGATGTTCCAGACGAGAAAATTAAAAAGTATATGCCGAAATGGCATCTCTCTTCCTATGTAAAGCCTTACTTGGAGAATTTGAAATCGATTCCTTTCTTGCTGAACAATCTCTCATTGATATATCTGCCAAGATTCGAGCCAATATCAGAGAGAGAAGTCATCAAACTATCATTAAATGATTTCTTCAGAGGCGATGCACTCGCCATGGCAGAGAAAAAAACCGTAGGAAGACCTTTTTTAAAGGACTCCCACAATCACATGTGGATCTCTGATGTAGTATCCATAGACTGTGCAAAATCAACTGAAAAAGCATTCTACAATCAGTTAAAATATTATGGTAAAGATAAAGATCACATCGATATCGCCTTAGTACTGAACGACGAGAAGATGATAGATGAGATAGAGATGGTTAGAGAGATATACAGGAAAAGAAGGGATATTCCCCTTAAAACAAAGATCTATGAATTTTTATCCAGGGATGAGTTATCAGATATATTTGCCAGAGGTTTTGATCTATTGCACTACATAGGTCACTGCGAGGATGGTTTCGTCTGTAGCGATGGATCCTTAAAGGCAAGTGAAATTAAAGAAAACAACACTCCAACTTTCTTCCTAAATGCCTGCAACAGCTATGAAGAGGGAGAAGATTTAATCAAAAAGGGATCCGTCGCAGGAATAGTTACGCTATTTAAAGTTTGCAATGAAGAGGCTCTAAAAATAGGCTATAATTTCTCAAGGCTATTAAGCAATGGTTTTCCCATAGGAACAGCAATGGAACTGGCACGATTAACCTCCATTTATGGAAGGGACTATCTGGTGCTTGGAAATCCTGAGTATTACTTGACGCAGAAGGTCAGAGCAAATATACCGGTTGTATATAGTATAGAGAAAATTGATCAAGATAAATTAATTCTTAAAATTAAGTGACTAGGTGGCATGTTAGGTATCGGTGGCTGCTTCTACCTCTATCTTGAAGAAAGCAAGAACACCTACCTTGCCTTCAACGAGGCGAAATTTGAAATAACACCAGAGGACTTGAGAAACATTATGAATAAAGTAAAGCATTCGGCGCCTGTTTTATACAGAAATAAACTCTACTGGGCGAGCGAAATTTCAAAAATAAAAATAGAGTAGAGCGGCAATAGATCTATGGTCCCCAACCGCCACCAGCAGGATCAGCAAGTCCTACCGTGCTTAGGCTTAATAGCACGACAGTGGATACCAAGAATGTGACAAGTCTTGGCCTTTCCGCAAAGAAACTCAATACTCTAGTTTTCATTTCCCAACCCCCTCCATTCACTTTGTTACAAAAAGATGAAACTTATCTGAGATATATTTCACTAAAATGAAATAAAGTGTAGAAAAAAATAAAAAACGAATTAGATGTTTTTTTAACTCTAAAACTAAATTTTATTTAATTTCTTCTTCGATTTTTTCCAGTTTTTGGAGTAATATCGATAATTCTATCAAGTCGTGTACGAACTCTCCAGAAACATCAAGTAATCTAACCGCCTCTATTACAACAAAAAAACGCCAGAGATCTGGGTCCAAATCGTATAACGCTACTTTATGCCTGAAATCTAGTACATTCAGAATGTACTTCAGATATTTTTCTCTTTCCTCCTTGATTTTCGAATATAGGGTTTTTACGCATTCTTCTGATATTTTTCCGATGATTTCATTGGGTAATGAGGATTCCTCGGGTATTTGGACGCCTCCAAGCATGGCAAACATCTTTAACTCCAAGCCTAGCCATATTCTGTTTTTAATTGATTCTTCTTTTTCCTTGTTTAATTTTAGCAGTCCCTCTCTATTCAATACAACTAAGATCGATACATCCAAGGCTTTTTTGTGAAGTCTGGTTAGAAAATCAATCTCCTTCCTTCTGAAGTAAGGAAGGACTTCATATAAGCCGAAAACCTTCCTCCTCGTTTCGACCTCTTCTATAGTACCTGAAATTAGTTTTTCTATCTCTCTAGGATCTTTTCCCTTGGAAAGATGATATTCAATATCCTTTCCGAGTTTTTCAGTTTCTTCCTTGAGATTTCCAAGCTGATATTTGGCATAGAGAAAGTTAGGCATGTTCTTAACTACATCATAACAGTTGGCGAATTCTTCAACTAATTTTGATTCTTCCTCAGTAAGTTTTATCATACGTTGTCCCTAGTCTTTGACTTTCATAAAGTGGGAATGAAAAAGAAAGATTAAGGATTGAAATGCTCTCTAAACTTGTCTTCATTTAAGATGAGTCTGATCCTCGGTCTTCCGAAGTCTGTCTTTACCTTCTCTTCTTCAATGATTCCAAGGTCCTTCAAAAAGTTTTTTCTCCTAGAAAATGTTGGCTTTGAGGCAACTCCATTTTGGACGCCCCACTCGACTATGTCGAAGAACAACTCGTGATTCTTCGCTCCGGATAGCAAGACGGTGGAAACCCTGTCAATAGCCTTGTTCTTCAGTGCCCTGAATCTAGGTTCATTGAAGATTTTGTTGAGTAATAAGAAGTCGGTAGCAGTTTCCTCGGATAGATAACCCTTCATGGAGGCTGCTAATTTTTCCACTGACATGTTTTTTATTTTATACCGTGGATTATATATAGTTTGTGTAAGCAAATCTGTTGAGAAACTGTTATTTTTTCATATCTCCCTTTTATAAGTTTATTTCATTTACGAAAACTAAATTTACTAAAAAAAGGCAAAATAATTATTACCGCCTAAGATCGTGGTAACATGAAGATTCTGATGAAAGTTGAGATCTGCTGCTACCTTAAAGAGGTGAACAACATAGTACCTAGACTGATTAAGGAAGACATCAACGTGGTAGACTTCACATTAAAAACCACGAGATTAAATAGTGATGGAATAACCTTTCTATCCTTCAACGTGTTGGATACACCATCAAGGATAAGCGCGGCGAAAATCTTGTTAGAGGATATAACAAGAAATACCTGCCAAATAAGTACCAAACAATTCAAGATTCTAGAAAAAAATTCTAAAAGATTTTCGCCAAATGAAAAAGAAGCGAGTTTGGAAAATGTTTTTCTTATCGATAATGTAGATTACTATTAGATACTCTTCGCCTCTTCTTATGGATTTAAATATATTGGATTACGTTTCTTAAGATATGTCTAAAGATATGCCTGCCGCTGACATAGATGTCAGGAACATCGTTAAGAGGTATGGCGAGGTAACAGCGTTAAATAAAGTGACCTTTTCGGTAAAAGAGGGAGAATTTTTTGGTTTGTTGGGACCCAATGGGGCTGGAAAGACTACGCTTATAAAAATAATTTCTACACTGCTTAAACCCACTGAAGGAGATGTTTACGTAGGTAGAAAGAGTGTAATAGACCATCCAGAGGAGGTTAAATCAATGATCGGCGTCGTTTCTCATAATGCATTTCTATACGAAGAACTCTCCAGTTATGAAAATCTCGATTTTTACATGAAACTATATGGAATAAATGACGAAGAAAAAATTTGGGATGTTTTAGAAATCGTTGACATGGTAGAATTTGCAAATGAAAAGGTGTATACTCTCTCTAGCGGTATGAAAAAAAGAGTTTCAATAGGAAAGGCCTTGCTTCATAAACCCAAGATACTTCTTTTGGATGAGCCAACCTCGGGATTGGATCCAATTAGTGCAAAAAAGATTAGATCCCTAATTAAACATCTAAATAAAGATGGTACAACTGTTTTTTTAACAACACATCATCTAAGTGAGGCAGAGTCGCTTTGTAATAGAGTCGCAATAATGAATAGAGGTCAGGTTATATTTCTGGAGTACATTGAAGAAATAAAGGACTCTCTGGAAGACGTCTTTCTTAATTTAATTGGTGAATGAGATGAGTGATTGGCTGGCTATTTTTTCAAAGGACGTAAGAGTGGAACTGAGAGCAAAGCATACAATCAGTTCTGTATTCATATTTGCCCTGATAGTGCTCACCCTTCTCAGTTATACGCTGGGAACATATGTGAACCTTATTAAAGATCTCGTACCCGTTTTGATATGGGTTATCCTTCTCTTTTCCGGCACGTTGAGTTTAAACAGAACCTTTGTAAGGGAGAAGGAAACCGGAACCCTTGAGGGGCTACTCTTGAGCCCCATAAAAAACAGGTCAATTCTCCTTGGAAAGATGCTTTACAATCTATTCATCATGCTGGTTTTGATGGTAGTCGTTTTTCCGCTATCAATCGTTTTGTTCAACCTGAACATAGATTTCAATATACTTTTGGTATTCATCGATATTTTTATCGGAATCATAGGATTTGTGATTGTTGGATCCATAATAGCGAGTCTGGTAATGGATGCTCGCGCGAGAGAAGTTTTACTTCCCGTTGTACTTTTTCCCTTGTTGTTACCAGTGGTTATTCCTTCTGTTTCCGCTTCCAAAAAAACTATAATGGGTTTCGGAATTGAGCACACAAAGATTGAACTTATCATACTCCTCTCCTACATCTTATTGATGTTTTTAACCTCCCTATATGTCTTCGATTACGTTGTGGAAGAATGATCTGTAAAAACTGTGGAGCATGTTGTAGGGCACACTGGCGTGAACATAACCTAATAAATGTAGAGGATCTGAAGAGATGGTTAAAGGAGGACAGGAGAGAGATCCTGGAAAATATATGCATTGAGGTTGAATGGAAAGATAAGCAGAAAAATCTATCCAGATACATTGATTGCAAAAGATTTCTAGAGAACTTGAATAAAGTTGAGAAGTACATAATTCGTCTAGATAGAAACACCAATAATCCAAACAAACTGAGGAGTACATGTCCGTTTTTGAAGGATTACGGAGATCTAAGGGGTGAGTGTTTAATAAAAGATTCCAAACCGCGAGAATGTTTGAAATACGGAAGTTCATGCATATGGATCCCTCGAAAAATATAGAAAAATTACAGAAAGATCATTGATAAAAGAAAAAATAAGGTTTCGATAAAAGTAAACGCAAAAAGTTTAAAGAGGTATATCAACATTCATAAATTCCGTAAAAACCACAAAAAACAGGTGCTTCCATGAAGGAGATTGTTGCAATATGGCTGGCTATATCCCTCGCCTTATATCTGGCACTTGTATACTCTCCAAATGCGGATGACAGAGACAGAATGATTTATTTCCACGTACCAATGGCATGGATATCTTATCTTGCCTTTACAATAACGTTTGTAGGGAGTACTTCCTATTTAAAGAAAAGAAACGTGAAGTTAGATGATATTGCTCATTCTTCAGCAAAGTTAGGCTTATTGTTCGGTGCTCTTGCCCTAGTTACGGGTGCAATATGGGCAAAGATGAGATGGGGTGCTTTCTGGAACTGGGACCCTAGACAAACGACCACTCTAATTCTTTGGCTCGTATATGCGGCGTATCTTACCCTCAGGTCCGCAATAGTTAACGAGGAGAAGAGAGCAAGGATAACTGCAGTATTCGCCATCCTAGGATTTATATGCATAATCATCAGCTATGTGTCTGTGAAGTTCAGTGCTCTACACCCTCAAGAACTACCAACATTTGGAGGTACTTGAATGGATACTCTCGTGGGCATTTTGATGGCAAGCGTATTTATCTGGACAGGACTTTTTTTATACCTTCTCTGGATGGATATGCGGATGAAGGCTCTTGAAAGAAAAATGAAATCAATCGAGAGGCGATAAAATGAAGAGAATCTTACTTAGTGCGATCTTAGTAATGTTTATTGCAGGATGTACAACAAAAACAACGGGAACCTTTTATTTAACCGTCTCTCAGGTCAGTGCTAACTCAGATAAATACCTCAACCATGAGGTGAGAGTAGTTGGAGACATTCTGGAGGGAACATTAACTTGGATTCCAAAGACATTAAAATTCACCCTCTCCGATGGAAAATCCTCCCTGAACGTAACTTATAAGGGAGATCTCCCCGTGGACATAGGAGAAGGTAAGAGGGTTGTCGTTACGGGTATATTGGATTCCAAAACTCATGTGACCGCGAGTCAAATATTGGTGAAATGTCCCACAAAATATGAGAAAAAGAATCTGACAGGTTAGTTCCTTCAATTTCTACTTTATAATCCTCGCGTCTACAGCGTAAATAGTGTTAGCCGAAATTATTAGGGGATTAATGTCTAATTCTTTGATATCTGGATTTTCCTCTATCATCTTTGATACCTTGATTATCGTATCGACGATTTCATCTAATTCTATTTCTTTCTTCAATTTTTCATAGCCTTTTATCTCAGCAATCATTTCTAGCACATCTTCTACTGTAACAGGTAGGATTCTCGTTGAGATATCTCTCTTCTTCTCGACTTCCGAGCCTCCCAGACCGAACATGAGAACGTGTCCGAAAACCTCATCTTTTATCGATCCTATAATCAGTTCTACTCCTTCTGGCACCATCTTGTATAGTAGAACTCCGTCTATCCTCGCATCTTCCTTATATTTTTTGGCATTTTTTATGATTTCCTCGAAACCACAGATTATTTCTTGTTCGCTCTTCAGATTCAACTTTACGCAGTTTGCAATGCTTTTATGTAAGATATCTGGTGATACAATCTTCATTACCAAGGGATAGCCCAGCTCTCTTCCTATTTTCAGAGCTTCTTCTTTATTCTTTGCCAGCTTAAATTCCGGGACGTTTATGCCGTATTTTAAAAGGAGTTTTTTTGCCTCCGGCTCAGTTAATACGAACATCCATCTCACTGCATGTCTCAATCTCTCTAAGATGTATTGACTTTAATATGTTGATTCTCAACTTACCAAGGCATTTATAACTCGGACGGCTCTTTCTGGAGTGGGAAAGACTGGTATTCCTTCTTTGTGCATCTTCAATGATTCTTCTTTTTCTACCTCGCCTCCTCCTAAGTAGCAAACAACTATCTCCTTATCTGTTTTCTCTCTGATTCTTTTTATCACTTCACAGGCGTTTTCTATCGGATCTCCAAATATAACAAGGAACGCATCTATGTTTTCCTCATTTATTAATATCTCCAGAGTCTCTTCGTACATGTTTGCGTTGGCATCTCCCGTCAGATCAATAGGATTGCTTACAATGCAATGTGGCGGCAATATTTCTCTTAGTTTATCTCTTGCTTCTTTGGATATTTCCACTACGTTTAATCCGAGTCTCTCGGCAAGATCGGTTGCAAGAATTGCAGATCCCCCTGAACTTGTTACGATTGCTAAATTCTTACCTCTAGGTTTTTTCAATAAGGCGAAAGCTTTTGAAAAGTCATACAATTGCGTTAAATCTTCCACCCTTTTAACTCCCACCTGTCTAAAAGCCGCGTCATAAACTTCATCTTCTCCAACGATTGATTTTGTATGAGTTTCAATGGCTTTTCTACCTTTTTCTGTCTTTCCTGGCTTTAATATGATTACTGGTTTCTTTTTTGTTGTCCTTCTTGCTACTTCCATGAACTTCTTACCATCTTCTATCCCCTCGATGTACAAAGATATTGCTTTCGTATTATCGTCCTGTGCAAAGAATTCAATCAAATCAGTTTCATCAATATCACACTTGTTTCCGAGACTTACAAAAGAAGATATTCCAATTCCTTCTTCTTCTGCCCACATAGCGAACGAGGCTCCTATGGTCCCACTCTGCGAAATAATAGCCAAAGGGCCTTCTGATTTTATCAAAGGCCATGATGCACACATTTTGTTGTATGTGTAATTTATACCTTGGCAGTTAGGTCCAAGTACCCTAACACCATGCTTCTTTGCTACTTCTACAACATTTTTCTCGAGTTCATCTTCCCCTATTTCTCTAAATCCCCCGGATATCACTATTGCGCCCTTGATGCCTTTTCTACCTATATCTTCCATCACGCTCGGGACTATTTTATTTGGTACCACTATAACCGCTAGATCGATATCCTCTTCTATTTCCAAAACGTTTTTATATGCTTTCAAACCCAAAATTCTCTCCGCTTTTGGGTTTATAGGATAGATTTTTCCTTCAAAACCTCCATCGATTATATTCCTGAGCAATGTATTGCCTAACTTGCTTGGATCTTCTGAAGCGCCAACCACCGCAATAGATTTGGCACGAAATATGCTCTCCAACATTATAATCCCCAAATTATATAGATCAAAATAACTTAAATCATTACCTATTTGTTATTTTTCCTCATATGGCCATACCATTAAAACTATAAGCACTACCACGAGAG
>JBHIEG010000017.1:0-39285 GCA_046760505.1 Candidatus Hydrothermarchaeota archaeon | reverse complement strand
CTGTTACTTCTTTATCATTTTTTATTAATTCTTCAGCTATATGGGAGCCTATAAAGCCTGCTCCTCCTGTAATAAAGAAAGAATCGTATTTCATAAATTTCATCAATGGACTAGCCAAATAAAAATGTTGCTAAAAAAGATGTAATTAGAGTCATTAAAGAGGACTTTTTTCAAAGGTAAAGAGGGAACAATATTACATTTCTAGTCAGTAAATCTAGTGAAATTTATTATTTATTTATTATAAAGATCTTCAATTCCTCTTTTTATTCGTTCGGTACAAGCATCCCAAGTAAATTTTTCTTTTACATAATTCCTACATTTTTTGCTAAAATCATCTTTTCTTCCTAACAAAACGTTTATTTTTTCCGCTAAGTCCCTAGGATTCTCTGGTTTACATAACTCCCCTAGAGACTTGTCGAAGATCTCTCTTATTCCAGGAAAGTCATGAGCAACTACGGGTTTGCCCATCGACCAATATTCCAACACCCTTATTGTAGTAGATACCCTACTAGATGGGGTCTCTCTATATGTCGCAACTCCTATATCAATTGCTATGTGATATTTTGGAATTTCGTTGAAGGGGACGAAACCAGTAAGTGTAAAACGCTTTCTCTGTCCAGTTTTTTCTATTTTTTTCTTTAAAAAAGGGAGAAAATCCCCCTCCCCTACTATTAAAAAATTGACGTCTTCATCTATAAATTTTCCGGCATCAACCAAAAAATCTAAGCCTTGATTTCGAGTAATAGATCCAATGGAGCCAACTATGGGAGATTCAATATTATATTTATCTTTCACTTCTACATCATTATATTTTCCTGGATCAAAATGATCAACTGCTACACCGTCGTAATGAGGAGGATAGAACTTACTGGGGTTTAATCCTCTCTTAATCAATTCTTTGGCCATAGCGTTTGTTATGGTCATTATACCATCAGCCATTTTCACGATCTCTACTTCTATCCTGTTTAAAACTGGATTAACTAGTGCGAACCTTTGATTGTAAGCTGTGATAATATCTGTCATACTCAGTAGAAGCGGTATGTGTCCCTTAACTAACCCACAAGATAATAAAGCGATTGCGTTTCTTGAAAGAATTAAATCTGGATGCACCTTGGAAATGACTTCTTTGACCTTTTTAGTTAGCAATGCAGAGTAAATTGAATATTTTGTAGTCTTAAAGCTCATGTTTCTATGAACCTTGAATAGTTTAGGATTGTAAGGGTGCATTTCAATATTTGCAGGTATCTCTCCATCCCAATGTTGGGGAGAAACAACGTGCAACTCATATTCCTCTGCAATACGCCTTGCTATCTCCCACGTGCCAATTGAGCATCCGCCAGTAGGTGGATAGAAGGGCTCGTTTGCAACCAGCAATACTTTCAAAAAGGCATCACCGCCAAGTAATTATTGATTTATATTCTTTCACTTATCATTCCAAACACATCTCTTCGTCCTATACCATATATAACTAACCCAATGTATCCAAGTACTATGATGAAAAACAACGTCGTGAAATGAACTGCTAAACCAACTGGTAATGCCTTTTCAACCGCAATTCCAAGACCAAGATAAACAAATACCCACGCAGCCTCAAATGTTCCTAAATAGCCTGGTGCACTAGGAATCAAGAATGTTAAAGTAACCAAAACGCTGCCCAAAAAAATAACGCTCCAGTGAAAATTAATATTAAAGGCACGGAAGAAGTATAAATACATAAAACAAGGTGACAACCAAGTTATAATTGAGAGCAAGAAAATGGGCACCATGTATTTACTCTTACAAATACTCAACATCGCATTTATTGCTAAAGTAAGATTTTCGAGAATGCGATCTTTAATTCCTTTAGAAAACCAAAAAACCACCGAAACAAATTTTCTAACTGGAAAAATTAAAGCATCATACCGATAATTCAGTAGAAGTAATAATAAAATACTAAATGCGATGAATCCAAGAACCAAAAGAATGAAACTTGCAAACTCTTTAGGAATGCTCGCATCGTCTGGCAAAAAGTAGAACATGGCTCCACCTACTACTACTAAGCCGGCAAGATCAAATATCCTCTCAATAACTATGGAAGAGAGTCCTTCAGATATTAAGATGTCTTCTCTGTTTTTTAATAGAACCGCTCTTACCAACTCCCCTATTCTTATTGGAATTATCGAGTTCGTAAACCATCCAAGAATGGTTATGGTAAAGAGATTTTGAAAACTAGTCCTGTTTTTTATCGGAATTAGGATAATCTGCCATCTTAAACTTCTCACAACAAAAAATACGAGATAAAAGGATAAACCTATGAGTATAGAGGTTAATGATGCATTTTTTATGGATTCAATCAGTCTTTCAATCCCTAAATAGTAAAGAAAAATAGATAGAATCAAAACTCCTGCGATTCCGGATATGACAAACCTTATTTTATCATCCATGCATTTTCACCATATAAGAAAAGCCACATTTTAATTTTTCCTACATACAAAAAGTATACTGCTCCCAAATCTATAAAGAAATTTCTCCAAGAATGAATGATCTATTCTTCCCAAGAACCCTATTAATTTCTCTATGCTTCTATTTCCATAGTTATTTGGAGGTATTAAGGGAGTCAATATATTTATACCATATTTTTTGATCAAGGTAAAACCATTTTCCTTTAAAGATTTAAGCATCGAATTATAAGTAAAGTAATACTGCTTTATCTTTATTCCATCAAATTTATCAAATTTCTTTACTTTATTCGCATTTATCTTATCATGATTTACATTATAAGAAAAATCTTGCCATGTCATTATGCTCGGACCCGGTTTTAAGGATAGAAATGCTTCTTTTGCGAGTGATATTCCGTAAAAACCTATTAGTCTCCATAATAATTCTAAATTCCATTTATTTTCAACATCAAAAACGAAAATACCATCTTTCTTCAATACTCGGTTTATCTCTTTAAACGCGAGATCGTAATTGGGCATGTGGTTTAAGACTCCTCCTATTGATACAACGGAATCAAAGGATTCATCTTTAAAGGGAAGGTACTGAGCATCTGAAAGTATATAATCCATGTTTTTTGGCGCTTTAAATATTAATTCCGGGGAAATGTCTATTCCAATAACTTTCTTTCCCATTGATAGGAGTAATTGAGATGGAAAGCCGGTTCCGCATCCTATGTCTAATATAAAATCACCCATGTCGATTTCTTTGATTATACTTTCCACCTTTTCATAAAATAAATTCTCATGAAAGGAGTCTTTTCCGTTATAGAATGGAGCCATCCTTGCGTAAAGTTCTTGTACCTCCTTCCTATCAAAACTGTTTCGCATTTCTTTATCCCTGCTTTACTTTATTCTCTTCTCAACCAAAATAGATACGTGATCTTTGTCATAGGGGTCTAAGGTACTTGAATAAAGTTTCTTGTAACCTCTTTCCTTTATCTTTGCCTGTTCCTCTTTGAATACTTTATCCGGATCTTTGGTTACGTCTATACTTCTTGTCTTTATACATAAAACTCCCAAACCTTTTTTCTTCAAGAAGGCATCAGCATTGATTAAAAAAATATCAGTTAAGTTTGGCTGCGCAATGTCTTGGTAGATCAGATCTACATCTTCAATAAGAAATGAATATGAACTCGGCTTATTCGCATCCCCAAGTATGGGTATCATATTCTTCCTTCTCTCGCACAAAACTATTAATTTTTTTAAGGCGTGAGGGGATATTTCTACGCAATATATTCTTCCTTCTGGACCGATTATATCTGAGATATGGCTCGCAGTAGTTCCTGTGGCAGCGCCAAGGTATAGAACATTCATGCCTTTTTTTATGGGAGAAGGCATGCCCTTTTTAAACATAGCGCATAGTTTACTCCTGTAAGGATTCCAGATTCTGTATTCATTGTTCTTGTAATGCACTAGCCTCTCTCCATAGACCTTATTTCCTCTGTCTAAATTTAGGGTGAGTATTTCTCCTGTTTCACGCTCTAAAAATACGCCCGGAAATATCTCTTCTATCATTTTATCATCTTCTCTACTCTTATACTATCGTTTTCTGCTTATATCATCATTTTTATCTTATTCTCTTCTTTGGCTTGGGATATTTTTTCTTTATGTGCTCAATCCTCGCTTTTAGATCCTCTAGGATTTCTTCAGACTTATCTTCACCAGAGTAAGCATCTATACGGGCGCAGAGAGCTATTTTGCTTGAAAAAGTCCTTGATATCTTTCCTCTCTGCCAAGCCGGTGCTTTATGCACAATAGGATGCTGAAAAATGATGCCGTGCTTAGGAGGTTTGGTTCCCTTTCTCAGATGTCTAAACAAGGCTTTTTCTGCACCCAATACTTGGATGGTGCTAGCAGGTAAAGAAGCAAGTTCTTTAAGACCATTTGAAAGCGCTATTAATTTCGCTCCCAAGACAGGACCAGCGAGTTTAGAGAGATTTGGAGCAAAAGATGACATGAAAGTTTCTATATATTCTAAAAGTTCCTCTCTATACCTATATAATTCATCTAAACAGGTTGCAAGCCTTTTTATAATTTCTATATCGTATTCTCTCAGTTCTACTCCCATAGAAGAGGTCTGAATTTTTTCAAGATTTTCATCTAACTTTCCTATCTCCTCTCTGTCTCCTAATTTTACATAACTGACGTATTTTGAATGATCCTCGATTTCCTTATCCAGTTCCGGAAAGTGTAACGAGTACCACTCTCTCAGCCTTTGGACTAAGATGTTTATGCCTTGATCTAAATCATCCAATGTTCTAATTGCATTGATTATCAACTTGTCTTCTTCTCCTATTATATCTTTTATCTCTAGTTTACTCGTTTCTAATGCTATTTTATTTATAAAAGATTGAAAATCTTTCTCGTTTTTTACAAAACCTTCCTCAATAGCAAGTTTAGACATTTCGTCTCTTTTTTTCCTTATCACTTCGCAGGGAAATTCTACCTTTGTTTTGATGCCTAAATTTTCAGATAAACGTTTGTCCTCCAATATTAATTTACTTACGCGATTTTTTTTGATCAGTTCTTCCAACTCAGGTATTATTTCACCTTTTTTTATTTTCATCCATTTTTCAGCGTGGTTTTCCTTAAATATAACCTTGTCAAGAATCATTCTTTTTTCATTTAATAAAAAAACGCCAAATGGAGTTTGGAGCAAATAGATATCTTCCATTAAAAACCCTCTATTTTAGCACCTGTGTTGTTAGCCTTTGTGATCCATACCCTTCCTCTAACGCTTTTCTCCATTATATCTGATGCGTATTTTGCCACTTCTTTCCCGTTGTCGGTGAATGAGAATACCAGAGGACCAAAAGAACTCATTCCTGCATAAGATATCTCATTCAATTCCTTTAAAAGTTTTTTTACAATTGGATGCTGGAGATCTACCTCTATTCTCTTAAAACCAATGTTCTGTATTCTTCTTATCGCCTCTCCGAATGAATCCAAATCTTCTTCTACCAAAGCCGGGAGCAGTTTCATCAGAATCAAATGAGACAACTCTCTTACCTCATTTATGTCCAGAGGACAGTATTTTTTGAATATATCAACCTCTTTTTCCGCATAGGCACCCTTCTCTACATTTGGTAGCGCTAGCACAATATCCCAGTCTGGAAAATCTAATCTTGATATTACTGGCGCGGGTTTAATACCCTTTGATGCAGATGAAGGTCTGAAATCCTTTTTTTCTTTATTTTTCCCGAAAGTATGACCGCCATCTACTATAAAACCTCCAGATTCAAATGCTGCAACGCCTATACCAGAGGTTCCTCCCCTGCCGACTATTCTTGCAATTTCTCTCACCGATAAATCCAAAGAAAAGAGACGGCATACCGCAAGCCCGCTCGCAAGAGAAAGTTGGGTTCCAGATCCCAGACCTGAATGAGAGGGAAAATCCTCTACTAAGTTAAAATGAACTCCTCCATCTATATTAGCGTATTTTAATACGGCTTTAGCAGAATTTAGGATTTTATCTGCTTTTTCTCCCTTGCAATTGATCCTTAATCTATCCGGAATTAATTTATCCGAGATTTTTGCCTCGAGAATTATTTTTGGATCTTTTAATGCTAATCCGATGCCTCCATCTACCCTTCCTATGGTTCCATTTAGGTCAATTAGAGAGATGTGTATTCTTGATGGTGTAGTTATTCTTATCATATCAATACCATCGATAATACAACCTAAATATAAGCATCTAAAAAAGATATCAGATCTTACTATATCAAACTTTACTATATCAAACTTTGGTGGTTCGGATGTTGGATACAGAATTGTGTGGCTTATCTTTAAGGAATCCATTAATACTGGCAAGCGGAATCCTCGGGGAGACAGGTAGCTCTTTACTTAGAGTATACGAAAGCGGAGCAGGAGCAATAACAACAAAGTCTATAAGCATTGAGCCTAAAGTTGGAAATCCAAATCCTGTTATCTGCGAGGTATCGGGTGGTTTATTGAATTGTATAGGTCTTTCAAATCCCGGGTATAAGGAGTACATTGAAGAACTGAAAATATTAAAGGAAAAAAATATTCCTCTCATTGTAAGCATATTCGGAAAGAATCCTGAAGAATTTGGGAAATTATCTTCTCTACTAGAAGAATATGCTAGTATTATAGAGTTAAACGTCTCTTGTCCCCATGAGAGAATAGGATTGATAGGAAAAGATCCTGAAATGATTAATGAAGTAGTAAAGTCCGTAAAAAAATCCATTAGCAAGCCAGTTTTTGTAAAACTAACTCCAAATGTCAATGATATTGTGGAAATTGCCTTAGAATGCGAAAAGGCAGGAGCAGATGGAGTAGTAGCCATAAATACTTTAGGACCCGGAATGGCCATAGATGTTGATAGTCTTAAGCCCATATTGAGCAATCGCTTTGGAGGTCTCTCAGGTCCATGCATAAAGCCTATCGCTGTAAGATGCGTTTACGAAATATACGAAGCGGTTGAGATTCCAATAATAGGAGTGGGAGGAATCTTAAATGCGAGAGATGTTGTAGAATTTATGCTAGCAGGTGCATCATGCGTTGGAATTGGGAGTGGAATTTACTATAAAGGACTTGAAATATTTAGCAAGATATCTAAAGAATTGGAAGAATATATGGAAGAAAAAGGTTTTAAATCCCCAAAAGAGATGGTTGGTCTCGCGCATGATTAATATCGGCAAGCCATTTTCGGTTGAAATAAAAGAAGTAGTTGAAGAAACGCCTAACGTGAAAACCTTTCTCTTTAATATAGATTTGGATAAAATGGATTTAGATGCGAAACCAGGGAATTTTCTCATGATATGGATTCCCGGGGTAGATGAGATACCCATGGCTATTTCTTCATTTGATCCCCTTGGTATAACGGTAGAGAAAATTGGAGATGCTACTCAAGCCTTGCATAGGAAAGAAGAGGGAGATTTAATAGGAATAAGGGGTCCTTTTGGAAGATCATTTGAAGTTACTGGAGAAAAAATTGTACTGGTAGCGGGCGGAGTTGGAATCGCTCCTCTAGCTCCTTTACCTGAGTTGTATGAAAAGGAATTCACGGTTCTTCTGGGCGCTAAGAAAAAAGAAGAACTGATATTCCTAGACAGACTTAGAGAAAATTCAAGTGTTAAGGTATCAACAGACGATGGGAGCCTTGGATTTAAAGGATACGTGACAGCTTTGTACGAAACTCACTTAAAAACCTCAACTCATGATCTATGTATTGCATGCGGTCCGGAACCAATGATGTATAAATCCGTTCAGATATCAAAGAAAAACAAAATTCCATGTCAAATAAGTCTCCATAGATACATAAAGTGTGGCATCGGTTTATGCGGTCAATGCTGCGTTGATACAACCGGCTGGAGAGTTTGCAAGGAAGGTCCTGTATTCTGGGACAAGGAACTTGATTTGATCAAGGAATTCAACAGGTATAGAAGAGGACCTGATGGAAGGAAGATTAAGATGGATTAGGAATAAGGAG
Source organism: Candidatus Hydrothermarchaeota archaeon (assembly GCA_046760505.1). Classification (GTDB taxonomy): domain Archaea; phylum CAYFZR01; class CAYFZR01; order CAYFZR01; family CAYFZR01; genus CAYFZR01. The sequence goes on along the minus strand of JBHIEG010000017.1, from coordinate 31,356 downwards.
GCGAAAAATGAAGGTAATCAGGTTCAAAAGAGGAGATAAGATAAAAAATGGCATCTTACTGGAAGAAAAAGTTCTCGAGACAGACCTAGAAATTTTTGACTTGTTAAAGGGAAAAGAATATCAAATAATAAATGAATTTGATGTATCGAGCGTTAAAATATTGCCTCCAGTTTATCCGGAGAAGATAATCTGCGTTGGTTTAAATTACAAGGATCATGCTGAGGAGTTGGGATTAGAAATCCCTGAAGAGCCCATATTATTTCTAAAACCTCCTTCTAGCATAATTGGACACAGAGACTCCATTATATATCCCAGACAATCAAATCGTGTAGACTATGAGGTAGAACTCGCCATTGTGATAGGAAAAACATGCAAAGATGTAAGGAGAAAGCATGCAGAAGATGTAATAGCGGGATATACCATATTAAATGATGTTACTGCGAGAGATCTACAAAGAAAGGATGGACAGTGGACAAGATCAAAGAGTTTTGATACTTTTTGCCCCATAGGACCTTGCATTGAGAATGAACTAAATCCAGAGAATCTTAAAATTAGATTGAGATTGAACAACGAGATAAAACAGGATTCAACCACGAAAAATCTCATATTTGACTGTTATTCGTTAATTGAATTTGTATCAGGCATAATGACGCTAAGGCCCGGAGATATAATATCTACAGGAACTCCAGCAGGAGTGGGTCCTTTAAAGAGAAAAGATATTGTTGAATGCGAAATAGAAGGCATTGGATCGATTTGGAATGATGTTTCATGAGTGCAATAGAGTACATAGTAAAAGGTATCGTAGAAGGAGAAATTAGATCTAAGGAAGAATTAGAAAAAGCAAAGATAAATGCCTGCAAGTTATTTAATCTTAAGAGATTGCCATCCAATTCTGAGATTTTGAATAATGTTAGAGAGGAAGATTACGAAAAGGTCTTACCATTGTTGAGAAGAAAGCCTGTTAGAACGTTATCAGGCGTTACCGTTATAGCGGTCATGACAGATCCATATCCTTGTCCTCATGGAAGGTGCGCATACTGTCCTGGCGGTCCAAATGAAAACACTCCTCAAAGTTATACAGGAAGCGAACCCGCTTCAATGAGAGGAAAAACCCTCGATTACGATCCTTATAAACAAGTATCATTCAGAATAGATCAACTCGAAAGAATTGGTCACCCTGTGGATAAGATAGAATTGATCGTTATGGGCGGCACATTTACATCCAGACCATCTTCCTATCAGATTAATTTCATAAAGGGTTGTCTGGAAGGGATTACAGAAGTAAGGAGAGAAAACTTATCCCAGGTAATAAAGGATTGCGAAACATCCAAGAGAAGAGTCTCAGGCATTACCATAGAAACGAGACCTGATTATTCTAAGGAAAAGCATGTAGACCTAATGCTTTCTTACGGAACCACAAGAGTAGAACTTGGCGTGCAAACGGTCTTCGACGATATTCTATCAAAGTTGGATAGAGGTCATACTGTAGAGGATGTTATAGAAGCAACTAAGATATTGAAAGACTCTGGTCTTAAGGTATGCTATCACATAATGCCTGGATTGCCCTTTTCAGATTTCAAACGAGATCTTAAGGCATTTAAGATTATACTGAAAGAGGAGTTTTCCCCTGATATGCTTAAGATATATCCATGCGTAGTTGTAAAAGGAACAAAAATATACGAATGGTATAAGAGAGGGGATTACAATCCTTTGGGCAAAGATGAAGCGTTAAAATTGATTCTGGAAGCAAAAAAACTCTTGCCAAAATGGATAAGGACGATGCGAATCCAGAGAGATATTCCAAGCAATAAAATCGTAGCAGGAGTTAAGAAGACAAACCTTGGCGAACTTGTTTACAACAGGCTTGCATTAAATAAAGAGAGATGCAGGTGTATAAGATGCAGGGAGGTAGGACATAAAGCATATAAAGAAAAAATAGAACCTAAAGATATAGATATCGTCATAGATTCTTATAATGCCTCTGATGGGAAAGAATATTTTATATCTGCCGAAGATATAGAAAGAGATATTTTGATAGGTTATTTGAGGCTTAGAATTCCGAGCGAGCCGTATAGAAAAGAACTGGATAAAGACACATCCTTGGTGAGAGAGATACACGTTTATGGACCTCTCTCTCCAGTTGGAATGGTTTTTGAAGATTCCTACCAGCACAAGGGTTTTGGAAAAAAACTATTAAGAGAGGCGGAATTAATTTCCCTAAACGAAGGTATGAAAAGAATATCTGTTACAAGCGGTATAGGGGTAAGAGAATATTTCAAAAAACTCGGCTATTCTTTAGTTGGTCCCTATATGATAAAGGGAATAGGATAGGGTAAAAGAATTTAGATGAGATAAAAAATTGGATAAGATAAAAGAATTGAATATGACCATGAAAAAATTCAGATGGAGTTACAAAGAAACTACTTTGAATATATTGCTTGATAGAGAAGAGGCTCTGGAATCCATAAAGAGGAGCGTAATAGAAAACAGAATTAGACTGGAAGACTACATAGAAAAAAATCCGCTCTTCAAAGTATCCCTTGTTCCCATTGATGTAGATGAAGATTCTCCAGACATAGTCAGAGAGATGGCTCATGCGAGCAAGAAGGTAGGAGTTGGCCCTATGGCGTGTGTAGCAGGAGCATTCTCAGAGTTCTCATGTAAATCTGCTTTAAATCATGCAAAAAACATTCTTGTAGAAAATGGAGGAGACATATACATCCATGGAGAAAGAGATTTCAAAATAGGGATATATGCAGGACATTCCAAGTTTTCTAACAGGATAGGATTTTATATAAATGAAGAATCTCTTCCTATAGGGATATGTACCTCTTCTGGTACCGTAGGACATTCAATAAGTTTTGGCGAATCTGATGCTACTGTAGTGGTTGCAAAATCTGCCATTCTTGCTGATGCTGCTGCAACAGCAATTGGTAATGTTGTAAGGGGCAAAAAGGGATTGAAGAAAGGGCTAAATTTTGCAAAAAAAATAGAAGGAATTGAGGGTGTTTTAATTATTCATGAGAACAGACTCGGAGCGTGGGGAAACCTTCCGGAAATCATAGATGTAAGAGAAGAGAGAGCAGAGTTTTTTGTGAGGACTCAAAATATTGATGATCCTGAGGGCAACATTCATAAAAAAAGACCCAATACTAAAGAACATGAAGTTGTTCGAAATACTCTCCTCTGAATTGCACTACAAAATACTCAAAGCCCTTAAGGAAAAGGGCGGACTCTCTGTTGATGAATTGAAGAACGTTTTGGAAATTCCTTACTATCCCTCGAAGCAACTTAAAGAACTGGAGGAGAATTCTTTAATATCAAGAGAAAAAAAGGGATTATACAGGATATGCGAGATTACAGAAGAAGGAAAACAAATTGTTTCAATTAGAGAGGAATTGATGGATAAATTGCTTGAAATTGAATCTAAAGTGATAGAAAAAAGAATGGGTGACACGATAGAAAGAAGATTGAGTTCTTAATTTTTGATGAGAGTGAAGGAAAGTTATTTATATTCTATTCAACTACTAAACTATTTAATTTAATAATTAAATAACTGAATGGTTGGGTATCTATGTTGACCTTGAGTTCTGTGTTTGATCAAAATTTATATCTCTTTTTAGAAGAAAGCACGAGAAACATGCTGTTCAATCATGCGTCCAACAATACCCGTTCTATATCGGAAAAACTAGGTATTAGACAAAGCACCGTAAGTGTATTAAAAAATGGGGGTAGAAAAAGAGAAGGTAAATTCCATAAGAGTTTTTTGAGTGGCTTTCATCTCAGTGTTCTGTGCAATCTTTCGGAAATTAAATTAGACGATGTTCAAAAATCAATAAGACAGATAAGGTGGGGAAAAACTGGTAAGATAATGGATATTGCTTTTCCGATAGATATAAGGAATGAAAAATGGTGTAGGATATTCGCCTATCTAGCCGGGTATTCCTTTTCTCCAAGAATAATATATTCTTGCAATACATCTCATGAATTGGGAAATATATTGGCAAACATGTTTAATCTGGATTTTAATGGTTGGGTAGAAATACCTCATGTGACTTCGCATATATTTAAGACAGCAGGAGTTTATGACATGAGAATACCTGATTGGATAAAGGAAGATGAAAATTTTGCCAAGTCTTATCTTTTTGCTCTATTTAAGAGAAAATGTAGGAAAAGAGGAAATAAGATTGTATTCGACTTTGTTACCCACAGGAAAGATGATGCCGGAAACTATCTTAGGGACCTCCGGCAAACTCTCGAGATTTCTGACGTTACCACAACCAAAACCCAATGGAAGGAAGGAAAGAAAAATGTTAACATAAGGTTTTATATCAAAGATATGTCAGATAAGGGTATGAAAAGAGTTCTAAAGAGAAACCTAGAAAAGTTTCCTTCTATACAGAAAAGGGGAATAATATGTTGAGAGAAGGAAGACTTGGAGAAGATATGAATCAAAGAGTAGCAAGATTTACGTCTTCTTTGGACATTGATGAAGAGATATTCAAGTACGATCTATTTCAATCGATAGCTCATGTTTTAATGCTCAATAAAACTAAGATAATAGATAAAGAAACTGCTAAAAAAATTATAAAAGGTTTACTCGAATTAAAAGAAAAAAAATACGAGGATTTTGATCTTGATGTAAAAAAGGAAGACATACACATAGTAATAGAGCAAGAACTTATAGGAATAATAGGAAAAGAAGGAGAAAAGATGCATACCGCAAGAAGTAGAAACGATCAGGTTGCAACTGATCTTAGAATGGCTGCTCGGGATAAAATAGTTCAAACATCCCTTAGTTTAATGAATTTGATAAGTACATTAAATGATAAGGCGAGGAATCACTTAGATACAGTTATTCCAGGGTATACTCATTTACAACATGCACAACCTACCACTCTAGGACATCACCTTCATGCGTATTCTTCTATGCTTGAGAGAGACTTAGAGAGGTTGTTAGAGTGTTATAAAAGAGTAAACCTATCTCCCCTAGGTTCATGTGCACTGGCAACAACAGGATTTCCTATAGATAGAGAATATACCTCCAAACTCCTGGGATTTAATGGCTTATTGGAAAACTCAATGGACGCTGTAGCATCAAGAGATTTCATCTCAGAGATTTTATCTATATTGGCTTCCATTTCGATTAATTTGAGCAGGATTTTTGAGGAATTGATTTTATGGAGTGCCTATGAATTTGGATTGATAGAACTCTCTGATAGATATTCATCTACCAGCAGCATAATGCCTCAGAAGAAGAATCCTGACGTAGCAGAAATTTGTAGGGCCAGAGTTGGGAGAGTACTGGGCAATCTTTACGCAAGTTTAACGATAATTAAATCTCTTCCCATGAGCTACAACAGAGATTTGCAGGAAGTTAGCAGATTTCTTTGGGATTCCTTTTATGTAACACAAGATTTGATAGATTTAACTAAGGAAATGATAGAGACAATGAAAGTGAATGAAGAAAGAGCCTTAGAATTGGCTAAATCTAATTTTTCAACCGCAACCGACTTAGCGGATTATCTTGTGGATAAGTATGGATTGCCGTTTCGAACATCTCACAGGCTGGTTGGAGAAATCGTGACAAAATCATTGGAGAAGGGTTTTTCTTCAGAAATGTCCATCGAGATCGTAAACGATATTCTAAAGAAAGAGAATATTTCTCTGAGCAGAGAAGAATTGGATGATATAATGGATCCTAAGAAAAGTGTATCGAGAAAGAAAATTATAGGAGGACCCAGCAAGGAAGTCATGCAGGATTCATTAAAAAAAATGGAGAAAAGAATCTTTGGATACACAAGAATAATAGAAGATATGATTAATTCTTTGAAAGAATCTGAAAAATTATTAGAAGAAGAAGTGGAAGAACTTTTGAAGTAAAGATTGCCGGATCATATTTATTCTGTATTTTTACTCGATAATCTCCAATTCAAGGAGGAATTCTACTTCTCCTGAGATCCCTTTGTTTCCTGATGAGTCATAGGCAATTGCATGCACGAAGTGTGCGCCAGGAGGAATCATCTCAGGCACGATCTCCATTGAATAAGGAGGAGTCTAGTCTTCAAATATAAGCTCACCATCCAAGTAAAACTCTACTCGAACAACTTTAACGTTGTCTGTTGCATCAGCTTCTATTATGAAAGGAGGTATTACGATCTCTCCTGCCTTGGGGCTTAATATTTCAACCTTAGGAGGAATGATATCTTTTTCGACTTCAATCTCTTCAGTTTTGAATTTCCATGTGTAAGGCGTTTCCAGGTGATTGCCTTTCGTGTCTTTTGCTTGAGTTCCTATGCTTACAACGTAGGTGATGCCTGGCTCTAACCTTCTTGGAGTCAAAATCAAAGCCTTGCTATCCAGCCATGAAACCTGAGAGAATTCCATCTCCGGATAGGTTTCTAACGCTTCCATTACCGATTCTCTATTCATGGGTACGGAGAAAATGATCATTATAGACTCTTCGATGGATACATCGGTAGCGCCAGGTTTTGGAGATATGTCTACTACTTTTGGAGTTTCTACAACTGTTACCATTACTGGATCGTCCGTTGGATCTACTACCACGACTACAAAGACCTCGGTAAAGTTTAACGTAGACCCATCACAAAACTTTAAATAGAGGGTGTTGTTCTTCCCTTCCAAATAGTAATGATGCCTTTTCGGAAGACCAGTTTCATTACGGACTTTGTTTATCTGTTTCAAAGTTTCTGTTTCGTTGTCTCCTAGGATATGCTTTAATTCGTGGAGCACTACTAGTCCTAAAGAAAAAGATTCATTCGCTTTGCCCGTTTTATTCCTACCCACTTTCAATTTAAACTTATCCCAATCCTCGGGATCTATCCAGACTTCATCGCCTCCAGGCTCTGCTTCCCCTATCGTTGTGTTGCTGTTAGGCACATTATGAATTGTTACATTTCTACCAAGGTTTTTTGTTCTATTTAAGATATTTCTTGCATGAGGAGATTTTTTCGCTATTTCTTCTACTGCTTTTTGTATTTTTTCTCTTTGAGCCTTTGTCCCTCCAGTTATTTTTACGTTGGGTGCTATATGTCCATGTACCGCTGATATTGTATATAGAATCAGTACAAACGTAACAACTGCAACCTTCTTTTTGCTCATAGGCAACCTCCAATTTTACCATGGGGGCAGTTTTGGTGAACGGAAGGAACTATGTCCTTCACTTGGGACTATATCCATGTAATTACCTCTTTGAGATCGAACTATCCAATCAAATGACAATGAGAGATCATCGATTGGAATCTTTATTGTAACTGTATTTTCGGATATTTCCCAGGATAGCCGCATTTCCATCTCAAATCTTTAAATTCAAGGAAAATTTCTTTGTCTGCGCCTATATCGTTGTACAATGGACCTGTTTTTCCTGTAGCGCTGTTTTTATCTAGATCAAATGCTATTGTGTAGCTTAAGTCAAATTCAGGATCTGTGCTTGGCATAATAGGAATCTTATCTGCGGTTTGTATGGTAAAGACAACAACCTCAAGACCCTCTGGTGCAACAGTGACTCGAACAATATCTGCGAAATCAGGGAATGCCTTAACTGGAATGCCTATAATTTTTTCTTTGTTCTCTTCTTCTGCCTTTTTGGTCATATCCCTGTCTGAGCCTGCTATAATACAAATTACCTGCCCGTTCTTAACAAACATCTTTCGGTTGCCTTCTTTTCTTAACCAGTTTTGCTTCTATTGTTAAATATTCCCTTACTATTTCTCCAACACCCTCGTAGGCATCCGGGCCTCCTAGAATAATGATGAAGTTCTCTCCCCTGTATTTATCAAAGTTAGGCGCAGCGGTGTATATCAATTCCACACCCTTACCTCTAAGAAATCTGAAGAAGTCTCGAGCAAGACCAAAATCAATAGAACTGGAAAGAATAACAATTGGCTTTTCTGGATTTTGTGCATAAACTGTAGCCACAAATATGCTCTGGACGATTAAAACGCTTAGGGCCAAGAAACATATAAAGCTTAATTTTTTAATGACCTCCCCGTGTGGTTTCGGGAGGAAGCACTATATAAAATTTTTCCTGAAAATCTCAAAGGATTTAACTAAACTCTCTCCTCGATCTTCTCTTTGAGCAACCTGCTCACTACCTTACCATCTGCTCTTCCTCTTACTAACTCCATAACCTTGCCCATGAAAAACCCAAATGATTTTTCGCCTTTTTCTTTTAATGTTTCTTTATCTTTTTCGAGGATCTCTTCTATGATTTTTCCCAGTTCTTCTTCGCTGAGCATCTTTAATCTAAGTTCCTCTAAACAATTTTTTACACTTCTGCTGGGATTAGATGAAAGATACGCAACAACCTCTGGGAGTACCTCTTTGCTAAACATGCCTTTGGAAAATGATTCGAATATCTCGAAAAAATGATTTTCATTCAAGTTATCTACCGCAAATCCCTCTCTTTTTAATGTAACTAATGTATTTGTGAGGGTTGTAGCAACCAAAGTGGGATTTACGCCATATTTATTAACTATTTCCTCAAAGAGATTTGTTTTATCTGATCTGATCAAAGATCTTGCTAATTCTTTATTAAGGTTATAATCTTTCATAAATCTTTTCAGTTTTTCTTCAAACAACTCTGGTAAAGATCTAGCAATTTTTTCCAGACGTTCTTTTGTAATTACAATGGGAGAAACATCTGTTTCAGGATACATTCTTTGAGCACCGGGTAAAGGTCTCGTATAGTAGGTTGTTCCATCTGGATTTGCAGATCTTGTCTCTTCCAATGGGCCTGAGAAGGCGTTGCTCGCCCTGTCTATAATTGTTTCCAAGGCTCTTCTTGCGATATTCTCCTTTCCTGCTACCAAAATTATGCAATCATTTTCCGTTGAACCTGTGGACCTGTACAATTCAATTTTTTCGTCATTCGTTATTCCGTACTTTTCTAAATCTTCATCGGTATGTAAAATTCCTGGAACACCATATGTCCTTGCATAATAAGACAATTCTTTTCCAAACGTATGGCCAGGACATAATTCTTTTTTCAAAATACCAGAAAATCCCGATAAACTTATGGAGAGTATTTTGTCTTTATTTTTAAGCACTTTACACTCAGTATCCTCAAATATTTCAGTTACATCTACTATCTCAGGCTCTTTCCAAGTTTTATCTTTCAAACTATCTTGAATTTCTAAGAGCGAAAGCTGTCTTCTCGCCTCGTATTCAACGTATTTTGCCAGTTGTTTAAGTTCTTGCACCCCTTTAATTTCTACTCTCGCTCCTCCCTCAATGGAAACATTTAAATCTTGTCTGATTGTTCCAATTCCCCTCATTACCTTTCCTGTAGACCTTAACAACATTCCAATCTTCTCCGCTACTTCTCTTGCATGTTCGGGCGTGATTATGTCAGGAGAGGTACCTATCTCTATGAGTGGAATGCCAAGCCCGCTCAGCTTGTATTTTGCTTCCTTAAATCCAGCATAAACTATTCTGGCTGATTCTTCTTCTAAACATATGTTTGTAATACCTACTCTTCCTAGACTTGAGTCTAGATAACCGTTCATTCCTACTATCAATGTTCTCTGGAAACCAGTACAGTTGCTTCCGTCTATCACCGTCTTTCTCATTACATGTATTTCGTTTGGAATATCTGCATTCAGCAACATAGCAACCTCTAGCCCTATATCCAACGCCTCTTCATTTACCGGAAAAGGAGGCTCTTCATCTGCCTCTATTAAGCAGGTTTCTCCCTCGAAGCTCTGGTATTCGAATATCCTGTCTCTATAGTATTCAAAAGAAGCGGCCGGATCCACTTCTCCAAGTTCTCCTGTTACCGGTCTGAGCTTTCTAGAGAAAACAAATGTTGGACTTTCTTCTCGCATATGGGATGAGCATCTGCAGAATAATTTATGCGTATCTAGCCTTTGGTGTATTTCTATTCCAACCTTTAGCCCAATTTCTCTATAATCTATCTCTCTGTAATCTATCATGGACACACCTTCAGTAAAGAAAAGATCTGAAATCGCTTGTTTCGCTTATCTCTCCAGCTATGTTCTTCAGCATCAAATTTCTTACCTCTTCCCTATCTTCGGTATGACCTAGTACCCAGGAAAGTTTTACATAAGCCACTTCTGGAAGCATATCTTCCACATAAATAACTCCCGCGCTTGATAAAAGTCTCAAGTTTCTGTACACTAAAGGATGGACTCTTCCATAGAGACATTGTGAGGTCATTACTATCTTTAAATCTTCTTCTATCGCTCTTTTTATATTTTCAAGCCAGGATCTCTCCTTTTCTGGAGTAGAAGTTGGTACGTGTCCCAAGCCTGTGCCCTCGATTACAAGCCCTTTGAATTTTTTATCAACGTAAAAATCTACTATTCCGGGAAAAGATCCCGGATATGCCTTTATTAAGGCAACTTTTTCCTCATACTTTGTATCTGGGATTACTTCTCTATCTTTATCTCTTTTTCTATAATTCTTGTTTATAATCTCTAAACTTCCATCTGGCCATATTTTTCCGATAGGAAGATCATTTATAGGTCTAAACGCATCTCTCCTACTTGTGTGCATCTTCCTTACCTTTGTTCCCCTGTTTATTAGGCAGAAAGTATCACTTGTTTCCCCATGCATTACGACAGAGACTTCCGCTATGTCTGAATGACCAGCTACATATGAAGAGCAGATGAGGTTTATCGCTCCATCGAAACTTCCTCTATCTGAGGATCTTTGTGCACCTGTTAAAACGACTGGTTTTCCCAAGTTTTGGAGCATGAATGAGAGAATAGCAGAGGAGTAATGCATTGTATCGGTTCCATGGGAAATGACGACTCCATCAGCTCCAGAATTTAACTGTTTTGCTGTTTCCTTTGCCATTTCTTTCCATTGAGTTAGAAACATGTCCTCTGAAAAAACGTTGAACAGCAACTTTACATCTCTGAATCCTACTATGTCAAATAGTTCTGGAACCGTATAGAATAACTCTTCTGGTGTAAATTCTACGCTAACACCCCCTGTTAAATAGTCTATCCTGCTTGCTATTGTTCCTCCGGTATGTAGCAAAGTTATCTGAGGAAGATCCTTTCTTTTTTCAATCTTTCTCTTGGGAAAACTCTCTAATTCTATTTTTTTACCCACTCTATCAATCTTCATGGATTCATCGTATTTTACCCCGATATTGTAACCGCTGTCTAATTTGATAATCAAGCAGTATGGATCTCCTAGGTCGACTAAAGCAGGTCTAGGTAACAAGTATCCTTCGTAGACTCTTCCTTCCTTCTCAATTCTGACTCTATCTTCAATTTTTATGTTTTTTTCTCTTAGAAGAGAGGCTATATCTTCAGGATAGCCACCATAATCCTTGTTTTTCATAAACAACACTCAAAATTTGACATTTTCATAATCAATTTCTAATTCTTCCGGTTTTATCTTGTATTTATCCATGTATTCCTCTTTTATTCTTTCAAGGTTTTCTCTAAGTTTCCTTGACTCTTTCTCAATCCTCATGTTTATCTCTTCTATTTCCTTTCTTTTATTTTCTATAATCTTAACTGTATCGTCGTATTCTCTTAGTTTATGATATATTGAGATTTTGTTTTCTGCGTATCTTTTTAATAGTTCTACCCTTCCGCTGCTTATTTCATCTTTGCTGGATATAATTGATTTTATCTCTGCCTCCTTTTTCCACATTTTCTCGTAAAGATCGATTAACTCAACTTCTAAATTAAACCTTTCCTCCAGTAAATTTGAAATTTTCCGGTTATATTCTTCCATTTGGGTCTTTAAATCAGGGAATCTTCTGAAGAATAGGTTATTTATCAAACTTTTTTCTTCTAGAAGAGACGACGGAATAGCTTCAGAGTGAGTTAGATCGTTTATCGATGGTTGGATGATTTTTTGAATAAATTTTATTGTAAGAGGACGTTCTCTTTCTTCTATGAAAATTTCAAGCCTTCTTTTATTTTGGAATACAAAATATGCAGTGAATACTAGGCAAAAAATTGCGATGGCTACTAGCAGATACAGAGAAACAACGATGGCATCCATTGGAATTAACCCTTTACCCAGTAATAGGCATGAGATCTTATAAATCACCATAATTTAAATATGTTAAGGTCAGATTTCTTACCGGCGAGCGATGGTATCATGTGCGGAATCGTTGGTTACGTTGGAGAAAGAGAGGCTTACACGATACTCCATGAGTCTCTCAAAAGATTGGAATACAGAGGTTACGACTCATGCGGAATAGTTACACTAGACAAAGGAAGATTTCATGTAAAAAAAGACAAGGGAAAAATCGACGAGGTTTTGAGAGATATAAAATTAGAGGGTAACCTAGGAATTGGTCACACGAGATGGGCAACTCATGGAATCCCATCTCAAAAAAATGCTCACCCATTTTTTGACTGCGAGGGAAAAATAGCACTTGTACACAATGGTATTATTCAGAACTATGACGAACTGAAGGAGCACTTAATAAGAAAAGGTCATTTTTTCGTATCAGAAACAGATACCGAAGTGATCTGTCATCTAATAGAAGAGGAAATGAAAGAAGTCAAGGATCTTGAAGAAGCCGTGAAAAACGCTCTTAGAAAATTAAAAGGATCGTATGCCGTAGCGATTATTAGCACGGAGTTCGATGGAATCGTTATAGCCAGAAAAGAAAGCCCGCTTGTTATAGGTATCGGTAATGGGGAGTACTTCGTAGCATCGGACATTCCTGCCCTACTTAAAGAAACAAACAGGATAACAATCATGGAGGACAATGAGTATGGCGTACTGAAAAACAATGGTTTTTACATAAAGAGCTTGATCGAAGACGAAAAAATTGAAAAAAAGATTCTAACGGTTGATTGGACCCCGGATATGGCTGAAAAAGGCGGATATGACTACTTCATGCATAAAGAAATAAATGAACAACCTATTGCAATAAGAGAAACTTTAAGAATGAAAGAAAAGGAATTGGATAAGATTATAGAGGTCTTAGACACGAAAAAAAACATATTTCTCGTTGCATGCGGAACATCTTATCATGCAGCAATGGCAGGCAAGTATGCTCTCTCAAAACTTGCCAACCTTAATACGGACGTAATAATTGCCTCAGAATTTAAGGAATTTGCAAGCGTTGATGAAAATTCAATTGTTATGGCAATATCCCAATCTGGGGAGACTGCTGATACTTTAAGTGCTATTAGACACGCAAAAAACAAGAAGGCTACTGTAATAGCGATGACAAATGTTATAGGGAGTTCTATAACAAGAGAAGCAGAGATGGTATGCTATACGTATGCAGGTCCAGAGATAGGGGTTGCTGCCACGAAAACCTTCGCAGTCCAGTTAGCATACTTGAGTTATATCGCGATAGAACTAGGTAAAAGGAGAGGCTTAATTAATGAGGAGAAGTACAAAAAACTCATAGAAGAGCTGGAGAATATTCCGAATCTTGTAGAATATGTTCTATCAAAGCAAAATGAAATAAAGAAAATAGCCAAGATATACAAGGAGAGAGATGATTTTTACTTTATAGGAAGAGGAATTAGTTATGCAACATCCTTAGAAGGAGCCCTCAAACTAAAAGAAATCTCATACATTCATGCAGAGGGTTTCCCAGGTGGAGAGTTAAAACACGGTCCGCTAGCTTTGATAGAGGAAAATGTTCCTGTAGTGGCTGTAATTCCATTAGGCGAGAGCTACGAAAGAATGTTGGGAAATATAGAGGAAGTTAAGGCTAGAGGTGCTAGTGTAATCGCTGTTGCGAGCGAGAAAGACGAAAAAATTGTTAAACTTGCAGACCATATAATTTTGATGCCTGAAATTGACGAGAGTCTTTCTCCAATGTTATATGTCGTACCATTGCAACTTATTGCATATTTTGTGGCGGTAGAAAGGGGTTTAGATCCTGATAAACCCAGAAACCTAGCGAAATCAGTCACCGTCGAATGATTCCGCAAATTTGTAGGGAAAATATTTTTAGTAATGAGCATGTAAAGTAAAAATATGGCTAGAGTAAAAAGCGGCATTCCTGGCTTCGACGAGATAGTTGGAGGCGGCATTCCAAGAGGCTCAACCATAGCAATTGTTGGGGGACCAGGAACTGGAAAAAGCATATTTTGCATGCAATTTCTTTACAATGGGGCTCAATTATTCAACGAGCCCGGAATATTCGTAAGTTTGGAAGAAAGACCAGCCGAGATAAAGAGAGATATGCTAAAATTTGGATGGAATATTGAAAAAATTGAAGAGGAAAGAAAACTGGTAATATTAGATGCTTCCGCCTCCAGACTGGGCGTTCTTAGCAAGGACAAATATGCATTAGATGTAGGATTCAATTTGGACATCTTGTGCAGAAAACTTGGTCAGGTGGTCAATGAACTCGATGCCAAAAGGGTTGCGATTGATTCTGCAACGATTTTGAAGTTACAGATGAGAGACGAATTTGAGACGAGAAAGGCCATGCTAAGACTCAACAACCTTTTAATCGATCTTGGTTGCACTTCTCTTATTACCTTAGAGATGCCAAGACAAATAAAAGATTCTCTAGAATTTGGTTTGGAAGAATATGTTTTCAGGGGAGTAATTCATCTTTTTTTAGATGATGAGGTAGGTAGAACTATTGTTGTGAGGAAAATGCGAGGAACGAGACACGCAACTTCTAGGTATATTCTCCATATAGGGGACAAGGGATTGGAGGTAAAACCAGCAAAGATTGTTACCTGAAAAAGACGAGAGCGGCTACAACTGCTCCTATATTTTCTACTGTGTGCTCTCTTGAGACATGCCTAATTTCTTTTAACTTTAGGCCTCTTCTCATAAGCATATTCCTAGCAGCCTCTAGAGCCTTCTCATAACTCTCTCCCTTTGATATGCCTGCTCCGGAATTTTCCGCTATCACGCCCATACCGTTTTCTGATAGCGCCACTACTATAGATGCGGATATTTTTTGACCTCGAGTATCTGAGATTCTCTTTGCGAGTACACATGGGACCAAAGTGCCTGCCTCTATTTTTGGCAGATCAACGATTACCGTACCTTTCGGGAGTATGCTTGATACCTTGATTAAATTGAAATCTCCTATACCTGCATCTATTAACGCGTTGTCCAGTGCATTTAATTTTGTGGCTCCTTCAGCGGATCCAGAGACCAAAGTTGCTTTTTTTGGAAGACTTAACATCGATTTTCCCTCAGAACTAAACCCAACTCGAAAGTTAAGCTATTTAAGATTTTTGTAGGGTAGAAGATGAACTAAGCAAAGTTAAAAAAACCTGCTAGATCGATTCTATTTTAAAACAAATAAAATTAAGGAAGAATTAGGCTTTTTTCAGAGTGAATATAATTTTAAATGTAAAGCAAAAAATATTTATATGTCAATAATTGATTATCTTAGCGATACATTGAAAAAAAATGAAAGGAGGTCGGTAGAACAGATGAAAACATTGGGAAAACACCTTATAATAGAATTGTTTGGAGTAGACCAGAATTTACTGAACAATTCTGATAAAATAGAGGCTGCATTAACCGTTGCAGCAGAAAAGTCAGGAGCAACAGTTGTTGCAAAGAAATTTACCAAGTTCAATCCTCACGGAATAACAGGTGTTGTGATAATTGCTGAGTCCCACATATCAATCCACACATGGCCTGAACTCCGGTATGCAGCAGTAGATATATTCACGTGTGGAGATAAGGTCAATCCCTGGAATGCGTATGACGTAATTGTAGATGAATTAAAACCGAAGAACATAAATGTTACTGAAATCAGTCGTGGAGTGTTTTCGCTCCGAGGTGAAGTTACTTAATGTGGATCGATGACGAAGTGACACCTTACTACAGATACTCAATAAAGTTAGATAAAATACTCTTTCGAGGGAAGACAAAGTATCAGGAAATCATTATTGGGGAGAGTACTGATTGGGGAAAGGTGTTGATCCTTGATGGACGGATTCAGATCACAACCAAAGATGAGCACTGCTACCATGAACCTCTAATACACCCTGCGATGCTTACTCACAAAAATCCCAAGAGAGTACTCATCATAGGAGGGGGGGACGGAGGACCATTAAAGCATGTGTTAAAGTATCCAGTAGACCTGGTAACCCACGTAGAGGTAGATGACTTGGTGGTAGAGTACTGCCAGAAGTACATTCCGGAACTAAGCTCTTACTTTGAAGATCCCAGAGTAGAACTTATATTTTGTAATGGAAGAAGATTTCTAGAGAAAAACGAACGGGAATACGACGTGATAATAGTTGATATCACTGATCCAATAGAGGGAGGGCAATCGTATCCGCTTTTTACCCAAGAGTTTTACAAATTTGCCTTCAACAGTTTGGCATTTGATGGTGTTATAACAACTCAGGCGGAGTCTCCATACTTCTATACAGACTTATTCGGGGCAATCTACAACACGGTAGGCAGTGTTTTTCCAATAACTTTCTCCTACATGGCCTATGTTCCTTCATTTGGAGAGATGTGGGGATATGTAATAGGGAGCAAGAAGCATAATCCGGTTGAAGTCCCGGAAGAACAATTAAAATCTGAGATAAATGGGATCGGGACAGAATACTACACTGAAAAAATCCACAAAAAGATCTTCGCCCTGCCCAAAGATTTGGAGCGGAAGATCACAAATAATCATACAATCCTGAAAGACACTGCACCAATTTTGCTGCTTCGTAGAGAAAAGGGCTAATATAAACAAAAATGAATTAAATGAGGCTATTTTTGTTGAGCAAAAATATATGAGTACTTTTTTTTATATGAATAGTTATGATTGAGAGAGTCCCGTTCGGTATCCGAGGATTGGATGACATGCTGGAAGGAGGCATACCTAGAGGAAGAACTGTACTTATCACTGGCACTACCGGAACTGGCAAATCGATTCTCGCCGCTCAGTTCCTATATAACGGAGTTACAGAGTATAATGAACCCGGGATACTCGTAACTCTTGAGGAAAGACCCTATTTTATCAGACAAAACCTATTAAGGTTTAATTGGCATTTCCAAAAGTTGGAAGATGATGGTAAACTCGCGATAATTGATGCCTCTGCTACGAGAATTGGATTGCCCAGCGATGAAAGACATGTTCAAATTAGACCTTTCGATCTAGACTCCCTAATGGATGGGATACAGGACTTGGTGTACAGGTACAATGCAAGAAGGGTTGCGATAGACTCTGTAACTGCCTTAGGTCTCCAGTTCGAGGACGAGTTCACAATTAGGAGAGAAATTCTCCGCTTATGTAGTTTGTTAGAGAACCTGAATTGTACAACTCTTTTGGTTACCGAAATTGAGGAAGGAAGCAAACAACTGAGTAAATTCGGCGTAGAAGAATACGTAACCCATGGTACGATTCTCCTCGAACTTGATTCTAAAACCGGTAAGCGGCATCTCACGATAAAAAAGATGCGAGGAACCAATCACCCGACATCTAGGAATCAATTTACGATAAACGAAAATGGAATAAGTATTGGTTCAAGACATTGAATCATTTCTAATTCAATCTTTTCTGATTTTTTGTTTTCAATCTTTTGAATCATTATTTTATCGTTAAGTTATCACTTCATTGTCACTAATTATACTCAAAAAATCAGTTAACTCAATTATTTGCCCCATCTAACTTATCTGCGTACCTTAGGGACGCTCGGATGAACTCCCTGAATATGGGTGATGGGGATCTGGGAGTTGATTTAAATTCGGGATGGAACTGGGTTCCTAAAAAGAATGGGTGGCTTTTAATTTCCAAGATCTCCATTAATCTACCATCGGGGGAAGTACCAGAGAACAAAAAGTCTCCATCTTGTATGATATCAATGAAATCAGGATTTACCTCATATCTATGTCTGTGTCTCTCCCAGATTTCTTCCTTTTTATATATCTCCCAAGCTAAAGTACCTTTTTTTATTCTTGCAGGATATTTACCCAGTCTCATGGTTCCTCCTTTTTCTACAACTCCTTTCTGTTCTGGTAATATATCTATCACCGGATATCTCGTGTTGGGGTTCATCTCTGTGCTGTTAGCTCCTTCTAAACCAAGAACGTTCCTAGAGTATTCTACTACAGCTAATTGGAAACCAAGACATATTCCAAGATATGGAATTTTATTTTTTCTGGCAAGAGTAATAGCCTTTATCTTTCCTTCTATTCCTCTTTCTCCAAATCCACCAGGAACCAGTATTCCATGGATGTTTGGATCTATGTTTTCTCCTTTTTCTATTTTTTCAGCATCTATCCAGTCTATTTCTGGCCTACATCTGAATACAGAACCACCATGTACCAGAGCCTCTCTTATGCTAATGTATGTGTCTACTGAACCCGTGTACTTTCCGACTACACCTATTCTAACGGTTTTGTTTGCGTTTTTTATGTTGTTTACGATTTCTTTCCACTCATTCAAGTTATCTTTTTTAGCCCTTAGCTTTAATCTGCTAAGTATTATTTCCCCGATACCCTCTTTCTCGAAGAGCAAAGGAACCTCGTATATGTTTTCTGCATCCATAGCGCTTATAACAGCCCTAGAATCTACATCGCAGAATAAACTGATCTTTGATTTTGTCCCCTCCGTTAACATTTCGGAGCATCTGCAAACGATTATATCTGGTTGAATGCCTATTTCTCTAAGAGATTTTACGCTGTGCTGTGTGGGTTTTGTTTTCTGTTCCTTTATAGATCCAACAGTTGGTACCAAAGTTACATGAACGAAAAGGACATTTTCCATCCCTTGTTCGATTCTTAGTTGCCTTACTGCCTCCAAAAAAGGCATGCTCTCTATATCGCCAACCGTGCCCCCTATCTCTACAATCGTGACATCTGCTCCGGCATTTCTCGCAATGTTTTTTATCTGAGTTTTTATCTCGTCCGTAACATGGGGAATAACCTGTACTGTCTCCCCTAAATAATCTCCGCGCCTTTCTTTCTCAATAACTCTCTTGTAAATAGTTCCTGTTGTAATATTGTGATTTTCAGTGAGATTTATATCCAAAAAACGTTCATAGTGACCCAAGTCTAAATCTACTTCTCCGCCATCATCTAAAACAAAGACTTCCCCATGCTGAAGGGGATTCATGGTTCCTGCATCCACATTGATGTACGGATCTATCTTAATCGATGTAACAGATATGCCCTTGGACTGGAGAATCTTTCCTATTGCAGCAGCGGTAATACCTTTTCCTAAACCAGAAAGCACTCCCCCGGTTACTATAACAAATTTTGACAACCTATCTCCTCAACATCTTTTTACAAATCTTATCTTAAAATCGTATTTAATGCTTTCTTTTGTTAGGAGTTTACCAGGTTTCTATTGTAACTGTCTTTACTATGCCTTCTTCTCCATTTATCCTGTATTTTAGCATATCGAAAGGGATTTTACTAGGTATTGTCTTGAAATACGGATCTATTAATACTATGTTGTATTTCACAGTCGCAGAAATAATCGTTACAGGAATTTCATCTACTATTACCACTTCTTTATGAAATGAAAGAATTTTCCCACTCATTTCCCATTCAAATGGTGTTGTCAGTTCCAATACCTTCTCATAGCCATTTAAAGCAAAAGATATCTCTTCTTGCGCAATACTTTTAGTTGTTGCCGGACCTGCTACCATTAAAGACCCTTCTGTTAGCTTGTACAACTGGTTGTGAGCATTGAAGAAACTTGAAAATTTGTATAACAATAAGAAACGCGCTGGTATCTTTCTAGATACTTTAATCCTATGTTTATAGTTCTCTTCCTCCAAAATTTTTGATGACGACACCTCAAATGCACCCATGTACTTTCCAGAGTAAATTTCCCTGAATTCAACGGTAAGATTACACATATCTTTTATTTTCCTGTAGAGTTCACTTGGTCTTTTTCCCTGCCAGGCCATGTCTCTAGAGGCAATTAAAGAATTAAAAAAAAGTGTATTCGAGATTTTAGCCCTTTCTACTATGATGGTCTGGTGAATTTTTTCAATTTTATTTTGTACCTCTTTCTCTTCCAAGATACATGATGTAACTATACTCTTGAGAGAAATAGAACCTAATAAGATGAGAACGAAGAAAATTGTCCAGCCAAAGTTAGTCCAGCCTCTCTCAGACAACTAGAATCAACTCCAATTCATTGCTTGTGGATTTGATTTTCTCTCTGAAAAAAATTGAGGATGTCTCTTTATTTTTTCCAATTCTGAAGATCTCTTTGTCCCCGTCTAAAAGAATAAGTGTGAATTCATAAGGTACCTTGGATTTTAGTTCCTTTGCCTTCTCTTCAATCAGATCTACTCTACTAGGATAACAGACACTCACCAGATCTAAAAATGAATACTCAGCATTTTCAATGGATAAAACAGGTTCATTAAATATAACGACTAAAGAGTGTAACTTCTCTATATCATCCGTATCTGTATTTATTTCAATTAGATCATTGAACACGATAGCTATACAAAGGAAAGAAAAGAGTATGATAAGAACCGTAGACATCATATTAAGAGTCTGCATCAATTTTCACCTGAATTTCATCTACGGAGTAGGTTGAATTTTTGTAGACAACGACAGGATACCTAAAAAGAAGTCCGCTTGAATCATTCTTCTGAGGATTAGACATTAAAACATTGAAGTTTAAAGAGTACTTCTCAAAATACTCTCCTTTCAGGATTATCGATTCTTGGCACGGTTCAAATAAAAGGAGATTGAGAAAGTTGAATGAACATAGAGTGAAAACTGAACTCACTGTTAGTATGAATATTCCTGAGAAGAATTTATGAATTAATTCGTCTGAGAGAAGCACCTAGCCATACCTCCTCATCTTTAATTATATATAAACTACCTTTAGAGACGGTAAAATTGTAAATTTTACACTTTAATTTTTTATCTAGTTCTATTTCGTTGATAAATCCATTTATTTTTAGATCAAGTTTGTTTTTTTCTCCGACGAGAACAAAATTAAGATCTTCAGGAAGATCTAAATTAACCTCCAAATAATCTATGTTTGATGTCCTCACCATATCAACCGAATCTGAAATAGAATCTAGCAAAAATATTCCTGAGTAGGTCATTAAAAGATCATTAAGAAATAACCCAACGAAAAATAATGCAAAAATTACGGTACATCCGCTTACGATCATGCGAACGGATTCGAGCATACAACCACCGTAATTCCCAGAAGGAAACATGGAGCCAGGGGAATCGGTTTGTAGACAGGTACTTTATCTGTATTTTTCCTCAAAAATTCAATTTCCCTAGAATTTAATGGTTTGCAAGCCTTCAAATCAATCTTTTTTATGAAAGAGAAAGGTTTAATCGGGTCTATCCATCCACCGCTTCTGCTAAAACTCTTTGAAAGCATGGTGCCCTCTTCTACATCACATACATCGACCCACGATTCCAGTGATTCATGGAAAAAAGAAGAGAGGATTGTCGGAATTATGAGCAGATTTTCCTGAGTTAATATCAGGACAGAAGAAAGGGAGATGAATGCAAGAAAAAGTTTGTTTCCCGTCTTTATGGAATATTTTAACAAAAATGCCATGATAAAACCTAAAACAAAGTTAATTGAAAGAGATACAAGTATTACAGAAAAAGAAAGAGAATTCGCCAGAAGATTCATGTCATTATGCCTTAAATCTCTCATCATTCTAATTAAAGAGTATCCCACCAGCATGGAAAAAAGGACGTAAAAAAAGGAAAAGGGAAAAAAATTCAGAAGAGATAATGAAAGGTACAACTTAGAGTCTCCACCAAACATACCTATCCTGAAGAGTAAAAGGCAAGTTATTAATGAAAGGAGAGCGTTAATCTTCCAGTTTTTATCAGAGGAACCCAGAATAAAGGATATTGGTATCGCGGGCATAGTTATCCAGTTCGGTATCCTATTGTATCTAACATCAAAGAAAGAGGCCAGAATTAAAATAAAAATTGCAAAAGATAGATTTAGCATTGAATCACTTCAAGGCTTTTTTACTTGCTTTTATTCCTTCTTTGATTATGGTATCGGCTCCTTTTTTTGCCTTTCCAATCACATAGTCAGCAAAAGCCAATATGATTCCCATTATCGCTATACTGGCAACGATACCTATAACGGTCTTTACATCCAGACCTCCGTCATCTCTTATCAGTTTCATTATCATTTTATCACCTTCTGATAGGTGACAATAAGATTTAATCAATGTTTGCTCTGATTTTGTCAATTAGAATATCTTAAAAATTGTAAAAAAATTACAAAAACAATATATATTCAATAAAACCCTCTTAAATTCTATGATCAGGGCAGTAATATTTGATGCGGATGGAACCCTTTGGAAAGGTGAATCATTCATAATGAGGCCTCCATTCGAGAAGATATCAGACAATGCGATAAAGGATCCAAGGGGCAGGGAGGTAGTTTTGTTTGAAGGAATTCGAGAATTGCTCGATTTTTTAAATGAGAAAAAAGTCTTCATAGGATTGGCAGCCCAAAATTTTTTCGATACCGTATTCGAAATATTAGATCTCTTCGGGATCCAGCATTATTTTACTGAAGAAATAGTAATCGTAGACTGGGCAACCAAGGTCATGATGTTCGACAAGATTTTAGCGTCCGATTTCCTTTTGAAAAATGGTCTAGAGCCTGAAAACATAGCATTCGTTGATGATAATGAATCAGAAAATTTAATACCTGTTAAGAGAAAATACCCTGGCATAAAGACCATTTTGGCAAATGAAAATCTATCCCACATCCAAGAAATAATTGAATTAGTATCAGCTGATTTTTAGAAAACTTTAAATATTCGAAAGGAGAGCACCCAGAAATAACAGACTTATTTCATAAAAATTGCTTCTGGAGTGTTAGGAAGGTGAAAAGCTATCCATGATTTCAAGAGAAAATCCTCTGAATATCCTTCGAAGGGACTATAGATACAAAGGAGATCCCAAGGAAATTGATTTGAGTGAGTTAGGCGATTCCTTTTGCATAGGAAATAAGGGTGTGATTCAAAAAATAAATGTAGGAAAAAGAGAATACACAATATTGGGCTACATGAGTTTTGACATGAAGGCCTCTGGCAAAATCGCAACAACTGTTATGCTTTATGATGGAAACATCAGGAAAGAATTCATGGGTAAGATTAAATTTTTCGATGAGAGTCTAAGAGATACCCTAGTTGTTGAGAAGTATAGGGGCGAGAGATGGGGATACTTACTTTCTGATATATGCTTGAGCTGTATGGGCAAATATAATGGCTCAAATGTATCAAACTTTTACATCTATAAGGTAATGAAGGGGAACGATTCCTGGGCACCTATTGCAAGGATGCGCTTAAACTATGGATTTGTTCCCTGTATTGAATTAGAACAATTGAAAGATTTTTGGATACATAAAAATGTAAGTTTTAATGAGTATGGAAAGCCATATTTAAGTCTTAATGGATTTTCTTATCCCAGTATCAAATTAGTTCTCAAAGATGAAAGAGGAAGGGGAATTGAAGACATTGAATTCTACGATAAGATTGCATCGATGGACAGTGAGAACCAGAGGCACCTTATTCGCAGACTCTTCTCCGAAGATAAACTGTATCTCGGGAATATTGACTACAAACTCCATCCAACCAAGGTCAAATCCTTTAAGGAATACTTGGATTTCCTTCCTGAGCCTGCTTGGTATGGTTTTCTGAGGAGATTGATTGAATAGAATGGTTAAAGAATTCTGATGCCCACTATCTGGCTAGACATCCGATTACCATGGGTATAACGAGGTTTGCCACTCCTATTGACGATCCACCTCCAAGTACAACGACCAATCTTCCGTGACATATTTTTTCTGAAACACTCTTAATTATCTCTGTAAGCTTCAAATAACAAGGATAGGTTAGTCCAATATCTCCATAATCGTAAATATAAGTATCATAGCCAAAATACCAAAAGATCATTTCGGGCTCAAATCTCAAGGCTCTTGGAATGAATTCTCTTTTTACGATTCTTAGGTATTCTTCGTTTGAATAACCAAAATAGTCTGATGTAAAATATTCTGGAATCTTCACGTCTACCTTTGTACCATCCAAGGATACCTCGTCCCTATCGCATAGGCAAATATGCAAGATATTGGAATCTTGCTCAAAGATCACTCTTGTCCCGTCTCCATGGTGAGAATCTGTATCAAATATGACGAATCTCTTTAAATTAAATTTAATCCTCAGATTTTCTATGGCCAAGGCGACGTCGTTGAAATAACATAGACCACCGTAACTATTTTTCCCTGCGTGATGCCCTCCTACTCCTACAAAGACAAATGCATTATCGATTTCTCTCTTAAAAACCTTTTCTGCTGCTTTTGCTGCGCCACCGGCTGAGTAAAGGGCGTTTTCATAAATTTTCTTTCTTTTTATACTCTCTATCATTTCGTTTGAGTGTATTCTTAATAGTAAATCTGTGGAAACAGGCTCACACTCATAAAGAATTACATTAGGTTTCTTTAGTAACTGTTCAAGAATCTCTGGGAAGTTTCTTATCCTCCTGATTTTTTTGAATATTTTATGATAGAACACTCCGGTCTTAGCCATGTTATCACGATAATTTTTTAAATGTATGAAATAATGAATGCGTGAAATAAATTTTTTAAATAGAAAACACATTAATTTTTTTAGAACCGAATTTCAAGATATAAATGTTTAGGGATAAAACGTTTAAAGGTAAAATAATTGAAGGTAAAATTGAGGAAATGGACTATGGAGAAGTAGTTGAGGCAATAAAAGAGGTCAGTACTCTTCTAAAAGAATCAGATGATAGCGAACTATATGAAATTTTAATGAGGCTGATAGAAAGGAGAGATCAGTTCAGACCTTCTTGCAATCCATTTTTACTGAGAAATAAGAAGATCTAAGAGATTTTTTATCTAATTATGCCTTTCTTTTAAATCATGCAAAAATCCAAAATCCCTTATGTCTGGTAGTAAAAAAAGGGTGGAAACTATACCTAGGGAAATTGTCAAGCCAACAACCATTATTCTATCCACGATCGTAATTGCTGCGGCTATATCAGGGGGCACAATCATTAGGACTGAGAGCAAGATCATTCCACTTAACTCACCAGTTCCTAGAGGATTAAAGGTGGAGGACATTATCATTCCAGCTAGAAGACTTGCTATTGCCATTTTCATCCAAAATTCAAATGAAGCGAGAGACTTACAAACTATGAATACTCTTAGAGCATCCAGCCCCCAGATTATCAGTGAAAAAAATATTGTAACCAGAATAATCTCTCTAGATTTAAGTATCTCCATCATGGTATCTGATACGCCTTCTCCAAATCTCGATATGGGGACCACATAAGATATCTTTTCTGAAAACTCATCTTTTGAAAGATATGACCAGAATTTCTTGGAAAATATTAGCAAAACAACGGACAAAAACACCATTGATAACAGAGCGTATGTAAAGTAGAGATACTTCCCGGCAACAATGAAAGAACCTGAAAAGAGAAACAAAAAAGAGAGCACTACTGCAAATGCAAGAAGGTCAAAGAATCTTTCCCATATTATGGTAGAAATTCCGATTCTAAACTTGATTCCGAGTCTGTTTTTGGTTATGAAAGCCCTAAAGAAGTCCCCAAGTCTTGCTGGGAAGGCGAAATTGAGCAGATATCCAGAGTATATGCATAGAAAGGATTCTTTAAAATTCGGAGATTTGGAAACAGGTTTGAAAATGAGTTTCCACCTAAATGCTCTTAGAGTGAAGGTTAATAAATAAATGATTATCGCCACGAAATATAATACAAAGTTCAGGTCTTTTACTATTCTCTTTATCTCATCAAATCCAATTCTATGTGTCAAATAAAGAAATACGGCTATTCCGATGGAAGAAAAGAGTAATGCCTTTATAATATCTTTCTTCTTTATAATATTTTTAGACAAAATATCACCTTTTCAGAGCATGCAAGCCAAATATGTAGAGTGCTATCCTTGCAGCGGTGATAGCTGTTATCTCGGAGAGATCATATGGAGGAGAAAGTTCGCATATATCAAAGCCTAAAACATTTGTTTTTCTGCATATTTCCCCCAAAATAAGGTAAAGGTCTTTATTATTAAGACCAAAGGGCTCTGGGTTACTCACTCCGGGAGAACATGAAGAATCTAAGACGTCTAGGTCTATGGTTAGGTATACATTCTCATTTTCAATTAGATTTAGCGAATCTAATGCAAAGCCTAAGCCCTTTTCCAAAATATCCTTTGCCATAATCTGCTTAATATTTTGTTTTTTAGCATATTCAAGCTCTTTTTTATCCAAGCATCTAATACCTACCTGAATTATTGCTTCTCCTCCTATTTCCTCAGATAGATGCCTCATAAATGAAGAATGACACATCTCTCTGTCTTCTAAGTCTGCATGAGCATCTAACTGTATTATCTTACAACCGTAAAGTCTGCTAACATAAGAAAGGGTATGTTCTCCTCCAAGAATACATGTAAATTTTTTTCCTATGAATTTTGTTAACTTTTCTTCTAGTGCCTTCAATGACCTTGAGACGTTTCCCTGAACGACTTCTACGTCTCCAACGTCAGATATAACGAGTGATTCAAAGGGATCTATGTCAAGATCGACTAGGTAACTGTCTAAGTTAAGAGAAGCCTTCCTTATTGCATTCGGTCCAAATCTGCTACCAAATCTGTAGGATTCAGTTGAATCGAATGGAAATCCTAAGATGACTACGTCTGAATCATCACATTCTTTAAAGGTGTAGCTAAACCTCATACCATCTCTAAGTAAAAACCATTAAATACGAATAGTTTACTGTCTGAAGGTATGATAGACCTAATAGGGCGGAACACGATAGAAATTATAACCCAGAAAGAACTTGAAGAAGTAATCAAAAAGAAGGATAAAATTGCTTATGTAGGGTACGAACCAAGTGGAAAGATTCACTTGGGACATATGCTTACCATAAATAAGATGATTGACCTACAGAAGGCTGATTTTAAGATAATAATTTTACTCGCAGATTTACATGCTTATTTGAATAAAAAAGGTAAATTAAAAGAGATTAGAGAAATAGCAGATTACAACAAGGATTGTTTTCTTGCAATGGGACTGGATCCCAAAAAAACGGATTTTTTGCTGGGATCTGACATCCAACTTTCAGAGGATTACTCCACATACGTTTATAAGCTAGCATTAGAAACTACGATTAAAAGGGCAAGGAGGAGCATGGATACGATAAGCAGGGAGGAAGCAGATCCAAAGGTTGCTCAGGTGATCTATCCTTTAATGCAGGTAGTAGATATGATAGTTTTAGATGTAGATGTAGCAGTAGGAGGGATAGATCAAAGAAAGATACACATGCTCGCAAGAGACAATCTCCCGAAACTAGGGTTTAAACCTCCAGTATGCATCCACTTGCCATTAATACATGGCTTAGACGGAGAAGAAAAGATGTCTTCAAGTAAAAATAACTTCATAAGCGTTGATGATTCCCCGGATGAAATCGAGGAAAAAATAAAAAAATCCTTCTGTCCTCCGAAAATATCTGCAGGCAATCCGATCATGGAGATATTTAAATATCAAATATTCCCGAAATTTAATGAGATTGAAATAAAAAGACCTGAAAAGTACGGCGGAGATCTAACACTAAAAAGTTACGAGGAGTTGGAAAGGATGTATACAGAGGGCAAGCTCCATCCAGTAGATCTTAAGAACTCTTGCTTTGAATACATAGAATCCATTGTAGGAAATGTAAGGGATAAACTTGGGAGGCAACAGTTTGGAAGAAGAAACAGAGGTTATTAGGGTAAGATTGCCAAAAGAAGGAGAAATACTCGGATTCGTTATTCAAATGCTAGGTTCTAATCGGGTAAAAGTGGATTGTGTTGATGGCGTGGTGAGAATATGTAGGATCCCCGGAAAGCTCAAGAAAAAAATCTGGATTAGAGAGGGGGATCTAGTAGTTATAAAGCCTTGGGAATTTCAAAACGAAAAAGGAGACGTTATCTGGAGATACACAAAACCGCAGGCAAACTGGTTAAAGAATAAAGGTTATTACTAGAGGTGTCTCATTGGAACTGGATTATTTTGAGAGAAAATATGGTAGAGCACTCAAATTCGAGAAGAGAGAGAAAGACTCTGAAGATATGAAGATCAGAGACGAGGTCTTCGATAAACCCACATTGATGGCGCTATACGAACTGTCTAATCGTGGTTACGTCAGCTATGTAAATGGTGTGATAAGCACCGGAAAGGAAGCAAACATATTCAAGGGAAAGGATCGAGAAGAAAATCTTATCGCATTAAAGATTTACCGTATCTCAACCTCTGATTACAGGAATATGTTGAAGTATATCGAGGGAGACCCAAGATTTACTCGTATAAAGCGCTCTAGAAAGGAAATTGTATACACATGGGCTCAGAAAGAGTTCAAAAACTTAAAAAGAGCCTTTGATGCGAAGGTTAGAGTTCCAAAACCTATTGTGCAGTCAAGAAACGTGCTAATCATGGAGTTCATTGGTGTAAACGGTACACCTGCTCCCCGAATGAAAGATTATCCTCCTGAAAATCCTAAAATTGTATACAACTTAATCTTGGATTATTTGAGAAGGCTCTACTGCGATGCGAGACTTGTCCATGGAGATTTGAGTGAATACAACGTTCTTATAACAGATGAGCCGGTAATAATAGATATGTCCCAGTCATTGGACGTCAGACATAAGATGAGTCATGAGTTATTAAAAAAGGATATTGAGAATTTAAATAAATTTTTCAGGAAAAACAGGGTTGATGTCATTGATTCGGACGAAATACTAAAGGAGATCTTGAAATGCGAGCGGTTCAGCACTTGATCATACCAAAAGAAAGAGTCGGAGTGGTAATAGGAAAGAACGGTAAGACAAAAGCAGAAATTGAAGAAAAGACTGACACAAGGATTATACTAAATACTGAGACAGGAGAGGTCACCATAGAATTGAAAGAAGATAATGAAGACCCCTTTATGATCTGGAAGGCGAGGGATATAATCTATGCAATAGGAAGGGGCTTCAGTCCAGAAAGAGCCAAGCGATTACTGGATACGGAATGTATTCTGGAGGTAATTGATATAACTCAATTCTCTGGAAGATCTCAAAGTGGAATGAAAAGGCTGAAGGGAAGAGTTATTGGTAAAGAAGGCAAGGCAAGAAAAACAATAGAGGAATACACAGGCGTAGATATTTCTGTTTATGGAAAGACGATATCATTAATAGGGTATCCCCACCAGGTAAGTGTGGCGAGGAGAGCAGTACTCATGCTTTTAGAGGGAGCACCCCATCAAACAGTTTACAGGTTCCTAGAGTCGAAGAGGAAGGAAATTAAGGTAGAAGAGATGTACCTCTGGGAGAGATGAATATGAGACTATTGATCACCTGCGCGTTGCCATACGCGAATGGTCCGCTTCACATAGGGCATATAAGGTCTACTTATCTTCCTGGCGATATATATGCCAGATTCAACAAAATCATTGGGAATGATGTACTATTTGTCTGTGCTACCGATGAACATGGAACTCCAATAGTTGTGAAGGCTGAACAGGAAAAAACTACGCCAAAGGCAATTGTGGACAAGTACCATGAAATTATAAAAAAGGAATTTGAAGACCTGGGAATTGTATTTGATGTATTTTCAAGGACTTCTTCTAAAAATCACTTTGAATTAACGCAAAAATTCTTTTTAAAACTATATGAGAAAGGATACATCTACAAAAAGGAAGTAATCCAGCCTTACTGTCCTTCGTGCAAGAGATTCCTGCCTGATAGGTACGTTGAAGGAACATGTCCGAGATGTAATGCTCCGAGGGCGAGGGGAGATCACTGTGAGGTATGCGGCAGGCATTTAGAGCCTAGGGAACTCATAGATCCCTACTGCATAATATGCGGATCTGTCCCCGAAGAAGAAAGCACAACGCATTATTTCTTTAAGTTAAGTGCCTTCTCTGAGAAAGTCTTGAAATGGTTAGAGGACAACGAATTATTGCCACCAAACGTAAAGAACTACTCAATCCAGTGGATAAGGGAGGGACTCATAGACTGGGATATAACCAGAGATCTGGAATGGGGAGTCCCTGTTCCTTTGGAGGAGGCAAAGGGTAAAGTCCTGTATGTATGGTTTGATGCTCCCATAGGCTATATATCCGCTACTGATGAGTGGGCGAGAGAAAATAAAAAGGAATGGGAAGATTACTGGAAGGATGACGCGAGAATAGTTCATTTTATAGGGAAAGATATAATATATCATCACGCCATATTCTGGCCAGCCATGCTCATTGGAGCAGGGGTTAATCTACCTCATAATATAGTTGCAGGAGAGTACCTTTCCCTTGAAGGAGAAAAGATGTCTACAAGCAGAGGATGGGTTATTTGGCTTAGAGAATATTTAGATAAATTCGAACCTGATGCTCTAAGGTATTATCTGACTGTAAACGCTCCTCTAACGAGAGATACAGACTTCTCATGGAAGGATTTTGGAAGGAGGTACAACGATGAACTTGCAGACGTTTTAGGTAATTTTGTCCATAGAACACTCACATTTACAGAAAGATTCTTTGATTCTAAAACTCCAGAAAGGTTATATTTAGAAAAAATAGATGAAAAAGCGATTAATTTAAAAAATGAAACCTTAAAAAAGGTTTCTGATCTGATAAAAAACTTTCAGATCAGGGATGGACTATTGGAAATAATGAATTTGGCAAGATTTGGAAACAAGTATTTCAACGACAAAAAACCTTGGGAAGACATTAAAGAAAATAAAGATAGGGCAAAGACCACCATTAACATTTGTTTGAACATCGTTTCGTGCTTATCTACCCTGCTAAGCCCCTATTTACCCTTTACATCCCAGAAAATCAGGGATATGTTAAATTTAGGTGAAGTAAAATGGTCTATAGAAGAAATAGAAGGAGGCCACGAAATAAAAAAACCTGAGTTACTGTTTCCAAAATTAGATAGCGATATATTTGATAGAGAAAGGGAAATTTTAGAGAAAAAATTAAAAAAGGATGTTGTTGATATGACTGAAATAACAATCGAGGATTTTGCCAAGATTGATTTGTGTACAGGCAGAATAGAAGTAGCAGAGCCGATTAAGGGTTCTGATAAGCTTATAAGACTTGTAGTTGACATAGGAACAGAGAAGAGACAGATAGTAACCGGTATAAGAGATACATATGAACCTGAGACCTTGGTGGGCAAGCACGTTATAGTTCTAAAGAATTTAAAGCCTGCAAAAATATTTAATGTTGAATCTCAAGGCATGATTTTGGCTGTAGATAGTCCAGAAGGCCCTGTAATAGTAGTACCTGATAAAGAAGTGCCTCTGGGATCAAAGGTAAGATAAAATTCTCAACTCTCTCTGCGGGGGTAGCCAAGCGGTCAACGGCGCAGGATTCAGGGTCCTGTCTCATAGGAGTTCGAGGGTTCAAATCCCTCCCCCCGCACTT
>JBHIEG010000016.1:0-43189 GCA_046760505.1 Candidatus Hydrothermarchaeota archaeon | reverse complement strand
ATACTTTACATCTCCACCATAAAAATTAAGGTACATCCAGTAACTGGCATCTTCCATATGGGTGATATTTATTTCTTTTGTCTTTCCTGCGGGTACTCTCCCTATGATGGTATGTCCGTATCCAATTTCCTTTCCAGAAAGTTCTGGACCGTAACCACAGGATATTATTTCGACTTTAGAAGAAATTATCCAATTCTGGTCGAAAAAACCACCGTTTCGTATTTTCATGGGCATTCTAATAATATTTACTCCAGTTGTGTATAATGTGTTTGTTTCCTCATCCATCCTTGTATAAACATTAGACTGCATCTGTGGCTCTCCAGTTTCAACGGAAATTTGTTTTGCAGAATAAACAAAAGATATAACAAACGCTATAATTGCTAAGGTCAAAACAACGTCGAATATTAGCATTATTTTTTTCCATGATCCCACGAAATCAGCCTCTCTTTATTTGAGTTAGGTGGCATTTTAATCATTTTTATTCATTTCGGTTCTTCTCTGGTTTACTGTTTGGTCTTTTTGCTCGTTCACGCAGATATTTAACAGGCTCAATTTAGACCTAGTCTAACGCAATGAGACCTTAATCCTGTATCGTTTATAAATTTCCGATTTATCCATAATTTTTTGCAACCCTGGGAAAGTTGATTTAAAAAACTATCATAGCGAGGCATTCGTTTCGAACAAGATTTAAATACATTTGGGAAGAAATAACAGTATGGCAACGAATCTGGTGATAATTCTATTGTTGTTTGGCTGGTTCACGCCAACCTATCACGTGCTAAAAGATGATGATACAATCTATAAAGAAATGAACAAATTGCTTCTGGAGAATCAGGATCTTGCGGTTAAAATCATGGATAAAGCAGGAAAGCCCTTATCCATTACAATAAGAAACGATGAAGAGCGCTGGTACGTTCACTATGTCCTCTCAAGAGATCTTGTTTTGAATAAAGGAAATACCGAAAATACGGTTGAATTCAAGATGAGTTACGAAACCTACAAGCAACTGGTCTCCGAGCATGATAGATTTGGATCTCTTAACGCAATCGAGGAGATGATAAAACTCTGGAAGGGAGGAGCGATAGATATAGATGCTCACTCCATGACTCAAAATATAGCCTTATTTATGATAAAGCACAGAGATATCAGGTGGATAATGGAATTTCTAACCAATTAGTTTTTCTCAAATTCCAGTAGTAGATTATCAAGAGATGCTATCCTTCTAAGAATCTGAAGCATAGAGATGTTAAATTTCTGACAGCATTCAAGATATCGTTTGCATATTCTCTACCAAATGCCTTTGAAGCCGGTATTCCTTCTCTCTCGTATCCATAAAACGCTGGACCTCTGATTCTCGCGAGTTCTAAGAGATACTTTTTAAAATCAGGGATACGATCCACTATATAGTTCGGTAACTTGGTCTGGATTGCCTCCAGTGCATCGCCAACATCATGCTCCCTTGGATACTCCACGCCCAAGTATCTGAGCATGCCCTTAACAGATAACTCCAGTGATTCCTGTGCCCTTCTTATGGCTCCCGGGTAATCATCCTCCTCAAAAGCGGTTTCAGCCTCTTTCAGACACCTTTTAGCCCTGAATAAATAGTCTTTCACCATTTCCTCTGATTTCATATATCTATAGTCTCCCCAACTTGGATGTCTGGTTTTAGTATCCAGTAGTAACTTCCCTTCTTCGTAAAAATCTTTTTGGAGCCCAGAGCCTTCAATTTCTTATCTAAAGTATCCAGTACTCTCTTTAGGAAACCATCTTTGTCGTAAAAAATGATGCCATCCGTAAGTACGTCAAGGAGTATGGGCGGAATTCTTTTTGCTTCCTCTGGAGTGAGAAACAGGTCAGATATAAGTCCGCATCTTCCTGATGATTTTAGTTCCCTGTATTCCTTGGTGTTTTTGAGTTTCTCATGGATGTAGTTGGTCTCCCTTATCCTTTTACCCACGTCTTCATCAAGATCTTCGGCGATTATCAGTATGTCTATATCACTCGTAGCATCTGGATTTCCCCTGGCAACAGAGCCGAATAAGCATATTGACCACAATCTCTCGTTAAAATGCATCTTTATTTCATTACAATAAGCCAGAATCAAATTCAAATAAAGATCAGGAATCTTTTTCATGAAATTAAGGGACATGTATTTTTATATACTTTTTTCGTTTCAGACAGGTTCCCCTTCGGAAAATTTATTCCTGTGCAAGATCGATCTCAGACCTATAAACTCAATTATCCTTAAAGACTCAGTTCAATACCGTTTTTTAAGGCATCCATAACAACCGATGATTCGTTCATAATTTTCTCAAGCAGATAAAGTCTATATGCTTCGGAAAATTTACGGTTTTTACAATCAGGGGCATTCAAGGATATCGCCTTTTCTATTTTTACCCTTAAGTTTAAAAAACTATGCCTTCTCTTGTCTATGTGCAGAGATGATTTAATCTCATACTACGTGAATAAACTCATAAATTTACCTTTTACCCTTGGAGTTGTTTTATTTGGTTCCTATGCAAGGGGAAAAGAGACTCCTCTCTCAGATATTGATATTTGTGTTTTAGACGATACTAGATTCCCAATAAGGGAAAGGAAAAAAGTCTTTGAGTTGCAAAGCCTCTCTCATCTCGGATACAACCTCAGAAGGCATGAAAGGATTGAGGTGCGAATTCCAGACTTTGGGGAAGAACCAATCACCTAAATTGCATTTTCTTTTGGATAGTTGATTTAAATATGTAGAAAACATAGAGGCGATCTCATGAAATTCAAGGGTGTATAGAGTATTTATAATTTTATATCGCTTCTGACAAAGTGTATGATCTCTCCGGAGGAACGGAAATTGAAAAAAGAAGTGCGAATAAACATCGAATTCTATACAAAAAAGGACTGCCCCCTCTGCGAGAAAGCCGAATCAATTATCGAAGAACTCAGACATGTCTACAATCTAGATGTCAAAAAAGTGGACATAACACAGAACCCGGAGATCTATGAAAGATACAGGCAGGAAATTCCGGTTATCAGGATACATGGGAGATATACCCTGAAGGGTGTGATAGATAAAAAAGAATTGAGGAAAAAGATGGAAACAATCTAAACTAAGATAAATCATCCATCTGATCTATTTTCCTCTCTATTTTTTCGAGTTTTTCATAAAATTTGTTTTCATCCAGTAATGCTCTTGCAATCCTCTTTATTTCAATAAATCTCAGACTTCTCGATGGTAAAACTCCTTCTTTGCGCAGATAATTCAATATTTCCCCCAGGTTATCTATTTCATCAGGTCTTTCAACTGAAACTATCTTTTCCAGGTGTATTTTTTCCTCTTCCTTCAGAAATACGGGTCTTCTCAAAACACCGTACTCCTCAATTACGTCCAGAATTATCCTTCTCAGTAAATTATAGATTTCTTCAGGCTCCACGAGAAAGATCCTTGAATATCTTATAACCTCTACTTCGAATTCCTTTGCTAAAGACTCGGCTGAGATATCAGAAAAGTCCTTGCAGACGATCAGCGGTTTTTTTCCGATTAATTTGGCGTTCGAGTAGGCCTGTCTTATGTCTGAAACGTTGGCATTTCCGGACTTTGCCTCAACCGCAAAAGATTCTCCATCCTTCTCCACAATAAAATCCACTTCACTTACTTCTATACCATCTATCGTTACCGGAACATTTTTTTCCAAAACTTTATAACCCATTGACTCCAGTATGAAACCTGCAATTTTCTCAGCACTGTAGCCCCTCATGAGAAGAGATTGTCTCCCCTCGTATTTTAATTTTCCATTGAGTAAAATAAAAAAAGGGGAGTGGTTATTTTTTAGCCTTAATCGAGGATTTCCGGAAGTTTTACCTCATTTATTTCATACACGAATCTCTTTACATTCTCTGCAACTATCTTTCCTTTTTCGGTCAGATTAACATAAGTTCTGTAAGGGTACTTGGTTCTATCCTGATCAACCTCTATGAATCCCATATCTATGAGGGGGACCATTACATACTTGTTAAAATCCCTGCAATCCACGAGTTCGCGGAGTCTGGGTCTTTCGAGCCTTCCATCGTTTTCGATTAAGGCTAAAAGAGCTAGAGCAGTATATTTGCTTCTGAACAGATGTTTGTATATTTCGGGATAGATTTCCAATGACCTTGGCATGACCTCTCTTTTTTACCTCTTATTATTTATGCATTTTTCTCAGAAGAAACATTAAATGATGTTGTATGATCAATTTAATTCCAGATTTTGGAAACTAAGGAGTTTATGTTCCTGTGGACTCTTCAATTGATCAAAGTAGGGCTGATCTCATCAATCATCCTGCTCAATTTTTGAGCGATTCTCTTTCCTTTTTCGGTCAGATTAACATAAGTTCTGTAAGGATACTTGGTTCTATCCTGATCAACCTCTATGAATCCCATATCTATGAGGGGGACCATTACATACTTGTTAAAATCCCTGCAATCCACGAGTTCGCGGAGTCTGGGTCTTTCGAGCCTTCCATCGTTTTCGATTAAGGCTAAAAGAGCTAGAGCAGTATATTTGCTTCTGAACAGATGTTTGTATATCGCCGGGTAATCATCCAAACTCGAGTTACTCAAATTTATCGCCCAGAAATTTTTTCAGATCGTCAAATTCCCTGAGGTAGGCTGTTCTAAGGTCTTTCGATTTCTCAATTATGCGGTCTTTTTCCATACTGATATTCACCATCTTTTACTCTTATAACAGAAAATGCTTTCTAATAAAAATTTGCCAGAATTACACCAGTTTCTTTACAATTATTTTCTAATTTAAATTTTGCCTCAAGTGTAAAGTATTTAACCGCTCATAGATTCAACTTGCACATTCAGGGGTGATGGATTGAAAATTCCTCCCGAGATCGTTGAAATACTGGAGGATACAAGCATATGGAAATGCATCCAGTGCGGCAAATGTACCGCGAGTTGCCCCCTTGGAAACATCTCGCGCATGAGAATAAGAGACATGATATACCGTGCCTATGAGGGTGAGGACATCCTTCATTTAGAGGAACTGTGGTTCTGCACAACCTGCTACACATGCACTGAGAGATGCCCGAAGGGTGTTAATACGGTGGATGCAGTGTTGGAATTCAGAAATGAAGCATTTAAAAGGGAAAAATATCCAAAAATCCACAAAACAGCGATAAAAAATCTGTACGATACCGGAACCGTATTTCCACTGTCTCCCGATACAGTGAAGTACAGGATAATGCTTGGACTGAGAAAGGAGCCCCTTGATGTATCTGCGAGTAAAGAAGAACTTGAAGCGTTCAGAAAACTCATAGAAAAATACAAAATTTTTTCGCTGGCAAGGTGATAACTTGAAGTACTCGTTCTTTCCCGGTTGCCTAGCTAAGAACGTTTATCCCTCCATAGAAAACTCAGCAAGACTTATCTTTAAACGGCTTGGTGTTGAACTGATAGACCTGCGTTTTTCATGCTGTCCTGCCCCGGGCGTTCTCAGAAGTTATGATCAGGAAGCATGGCTCTCGATAGGCGCGAGAAACCTGAGCCTCTCTGAAAGAGAAGGTCTGGATATACTCGTTATCTGTAACGGCTGCTATGGATCCCTGAGTCACTCCAACCATATGCTGAAGGAAGATGAGAAAAGAGAGATGATAAATGAAAATCTAAAAGCCATAGGACTTAGATATGATGGAAATGTCAGAGTAATTCATTTTTTGGACGTCCTGGATGAATTAAGACCGGAAATCGAAAAAAACAAGAAATTTGACCTTGGATTAAAGGTTGCCGCACACTACGGCTGTCACTACCTAAAACCGAGCATGTTCTGCAGATACAATTCAGAAAATCCAGAGGAACTGGATGAATTTATAGAGATGCTCGGCTGTGAAAGCGTGGAATTCAGGGATAGGCTTACTTGCTGCGGAGCAGGTGGAGGACTTTGGAGCGGAAATGAGAAAATTTCCCTCGAAATCGCTGAAAAAAAGTTGGAATACATCGAAGATGCAAGGGTCGACTGCATAGTTAATATCTGCCCCTTCTGCCACATTCAACTGGACCAGTCTCAGGTGAAATTGAAGAGATTCGAGATTCCTGTGTTACACCTGACCCAGTTGATAGGACTTGCTCTTGGCATAAAAGACAAGCAACTCGGATTGCATACGCACTTAACCTCTACGGCTGCACTCAGAAGAGAATTGAAGAGGTTAAAAACATCCATACAGTAATTGTCGAAAAAATATTCGACAAATTTTGAAAAGAGTTAAAATAGTTGCAAGCGTTTCTGTTAAGTCTTTAATAAGAAAAATAACTAAAACGAGTTATTAATAATTTTTGAACAAATATACAGTGATATGAACGGAAAAACATTGTTTTGAGGGTTTTCACCTTTCAATTATCTCGAAAGGTTATAAAAAAATCAATTTTAACAGATATTTTCATGAATCCATTCCATTAAATTAGAATTGAAACAAAAATGACTTCATTTTAATGGTATTTTGGATCAACAAGGGAATTTCAATCACTTAGGCATTTGTCATGAAAAGTTTCGACAAAAACCTATAAAAGTCTCATGAATCACTGAAGATGGCATGATACCAAATAATGCTCAGGCCGCCATAGTTGGCGTGGGATGGACGAAGTTCGGACACCACTACGATAAAGATCTGGAGGAACTGGCAAGAGAGGCTGGTCTGCATGCTCTCATTGATGCGGGAATAGAGAGAAAAGATCTTGACGCCATATACATGGGTTCCTTTGTGCCGGAAATTGCAACACATCAGGGATCTATCGCATGTGTTGTATCAGAGGCCTTCGGACTCGATGAATACAAAATACCTATATATAGACCTGAAGCCGCATGCGCCTCAGGAGGCGTGGCAATAGATCTTGCAATACAGGGAATAAGATCCGGAAAGTTTGATGTGGTTCTTCTGGGGGGAGTTGAAAAACTCACAGATAGTGATGCCACGCTTGCTCTATCTAGTGCTGCAAGTTCAAGGGAGAG
This sequence comes from Candidatus Hydrothermarchaeota archaeon, assembly GCA_046760505.1. Lineage (GTDB taxonomy): Archaea > CAYFZR01 > CAYFZR01 > CAYFZR01 > CAYFZR01 > CAYFZR01. Next base: position 36,210 of record JBHIEG010000016.1, on the reverse strand, counting down.
AGACTATCACTTCAACTTCATAGATCTAAATGCGAATGTGGCTAGTAGACACATGTACGAGTACGGCACCAAAAGAGAGCATCTAGCCATGATGAGTGTAATGAACCATAAGCATGCTAGAGACAACGAAAAAGCGCAGTTTAGAAATCAGGTAAAGGTCGAAGATATCCTAGAGTTAGAATACATATCCGAGCCGCTCACACTATACGATTGCTCCCCGGTTTCGGATGGGGCTGCAGCGGCAATACTCGTTAATCCTGAACTTGCTAAAGATTTCGAAGACCCTGTTTTCATAACCGGATGTGGACATGCAACTGATTCGATTAACCTGTCTGCAAGAAAAGACATCACCACCATCGAGGCCTCAATAGTGGCGAGCAGAACAGCGCTGAAGGAGGCTAATAAAACGCTGAGAGATGTAAACATATGCGAGATTCACGACGCATTCTCCATTCTCGGTATACTGTCAATAGAAGACCTAGGGTTTTGTGAGAAGGGAGAAGGCGGTAAAATCATCGAGGAAAGCTTTGATCCAGATGCAAAGCATGTGGTGATAAAAACAAGATACGGAGAGAAAATATTCAACTGTGGAGGAGGTTTAAAGGCTCACGGTCATGCTGTCGGGGCTACCGGAGTGAGACAGTTGGTGGAGATCTATCTGCAGTTAAGATATGATAAGAAACACCCGGTCTATGGTAAATTCGATCATCCGGTGAATTCTTCCCTCGGTGAAGATCCAGCAGTCGGCATGGTACAGAACATTGGCGGAGTGGGCGGAGACGTGACCTGTCAGATACTGGAGGTTTAGAGATGAGTTTGCCCAAATCTTGGAGAAATATACCTGAGTACTACAGGCTCATTGCGAGCAAGGATGAATCTAGAGGATTAAGCATCCCGCCGAGGTACATAGATACAGGCAGGGGAAGGGAAGGAGAAGTAATCTACGAATCCCTGATGTGGAAGGATGCGAGTTTATATTCTTACAGCAAAAAGGTGGAAAATGGATTCTTATATTATTGCGCAATAGTCGAAATCGATGGAGCCAAAGTTTCTACCTATCTGACAGATATGGATCGCGAGCCAGAGATAGGCATGGAACTGGAGCCAACGTTCAGAAGGCTTGGAGAAACCAAGGAGGGTGTGATCAAATACGGTCTCGCATTTAGACCCAAGCAGGGCAGTAAATCATTCAAGAAAAAAAATCCAGTTAAAAAGTTTGATAGGGCAGGCATAGTTGGATATGGGGTTCATATACCGAAATACAGGATTAAAATGGAGGAAATGGCCAAAGAGATGAAGAAAGATCCAAAGATTCTTATTAATCAAACCGGTTTTAAAGAAAAGGCTGTACTGGCTCCGGATCAGGATACCACCACGATAGGAGTAGATGCAGCAAAAAATGCCTTAAAATATGCCTGTATAGATGGAAGTGAGATTGGATCCATTAGATTTGGTTCAGAAAGCCCTCCTTACGCGGTAAAACCGAGTGCAATCACCGTAGCAGAGGCCATTGGAGCCACTCCAAGAGTAGAAGCCCACGACATGGAATGCGCCTGTAAGGCAGCGACTGGAGGATTTATCTATGCACTGAGCGTGGTAGAGAATGGATACTTTGAATGCGACTACTCAATGGTGGTGGGAGCAGATAATTCTCAGGCAGAAGAGGGAGACGTTCTAGACAACACGGTGGGATGCGGTGCAGCCGCATTTATATTCGGTAAATATGATGTGATAGCAAGTCTGGAAGCATATGAACCTTATACAACGGACATTCCGGATTTCTGGAGAAGGGAAGGCTCTCCATTTCCGAGACACGGAGGCGGTTTCACAGGAGATCCAGCCTACTTTAAGCATACGCAGGCCGCAGCAATTAACCTGATGGAAAGAACTGGCATAGAACCTCATGAAATAGATCACGTTGTTTTGCATCAGCCAAACGGAAAATTCCCCTGGAAAGCGGCTCAGAGACTTGGTTTTACATGGGAACAGTATAAACTGGGATTCGTTGCTGACTGGATAGGGAATGCGTACTCCGCTTCAACCTTAATCGGACTCGCAAACATTTTTGATCATGCCAGGGACAATGAACTAATCCTGCACGTAGCATTTGGCTCTGGCGCAGGGGCCGATGCCTTCCTGTGGAGAACTGAAGAGCCTATCTTATGGAAAGAGGGTATAACAGTACAGGAACAGCTGAAAAGAAAGATATACGTAAACTACCATACATACAGAAAAACCAAGAACGGATAGAGATGGATTATTTACCCATATTTAAGATAAAACTAGAGGATGAAGACGTAAAAAAACTCTCTGAGAAATCTCCTAAAACAGACAGGATCATATACAAGAAAGGAAATGAAGAGATAACCAGGAATTTCGAGGAAAAATGTTTTGAGTTTGAATTGAACACATTATTGAGCCACCTCAGAGAGAATAGGATAGATGAGATAAGATATCATGCAAAGTACGGGGAAATAATCATAAAGAGATCTCACTGTGTGTTCTGGAGTTCAAATCCTCTTTTTGTAGACATGTTCAAGGCAAAAACAGGTCTTGGAATAGACTCCGTGCTGGAGGTAGAGTACATACCGGATCTATTCGGTATTTCAGAGAGGATGTCTCATATTGTTGAAAAAAAGAAGAGAGATGCTGAAATGCTTAGAAAGGGGAAAAGATGGTATAATAGATGTTTTAGAAGGGTTTACGGCAAGTTAGATTAATTTTTCAGTACCTTTGTGAAAAAATAATATATATAATTGACTTATATTTCTTGGGTGGAAAAATGGAAATTTCTGAGATTTTATGGAGACAGCAAAAGAAGAAAGAAGAAGAGTTCAAGAAAACATACGGTGTTACAGCAGATCCAGCAACGAAAGAGATGCTGGAATATGCTCGAACGAAAAAAATTCCCACGGTATTCGATAGAGTTGAGAAATTTGAGGCCGTACTTCCTGTAATAGAGGCGGTGAGGTGTCCATTCGGATCTCTTGGAGTCTGCTGCAGAAACTGCGCAAACGGTCCATGCAGGGTATTGCCTGAGGATCCGGCATTCCTGCCCAGATTATACAGAATCAGGTTTAATGCCACTGAGGGAATATGCGGAGCGGATAGGGATCTAATGGTGGCGAGATCTTTGCTTAGATTCATTGCAGGAGGTACCGCTGCCCATGTAGAGCATGGAGTTCATGTCGCAGAGACTCTGATGAAGACTGGAAAGAAAGAAGCACCGTATGAAATTACAGACAAAGAAAAACTGCTCCAAATAGCAAAAAAAATCGGAATAGAAACAGAAGGAAAGGAGATAGAACAAATAGCCGTAGAAGTGGGATTGGAGGCATGGAAAGATTTTGTAGGTTCATTAGAAAGGGACTACATGGTATTCGCAGAGAGTTTTACGCCAAAAAAGAGGGTGGAAAAATTAAAGGAACTGGGAGTATTTCCGAGGAGCGGTTATAAAGAGATAGCAGAGGCGATGCATAGGACTACGCAGGGAGTCGATGCTGATCCAGTTAATATAATTCTGCATGCGGTTAGATGCGGGCTTGCAGATTTTTACTCGCTCCTGATATCCACATTGCTCCAGGACGTTCTTTTCGGAACTCCATCCATAGTGGAAACGGAGACTAATTTCGGCGTGCTAAGGGAAGAGAATGTAAACATAATCGTCCATGGACATGTTCCGCTTTTATCTGAAAAGGTGGTGGAGTGGTCCGAGAGGCTGGAGGAAGAGGCTAGGGCGATTGGAGCAGAGGGTATTACGGTAGCGGGAATATGCTGCACCGGAAACGAGGTATTATCAAGACATGGAATTCCCCAGATTGGCAATACATTACAGCAGGAACTGGCTATTTTAAGCGGAGTTGTGGATGCATTCACGGTGGATGTACAATGCATTATGCCGAGTCTGGCGAATATTGCTTCTCACTATCACACAAGGCTTATAACAACTCAGAATGAGGCAAAGATGCCTCAGAATGAAAACGTAATTCACATTGAATTCTCAGAGGAAAGGGCAGATGAGGTCGCTGAAAAAATAGTTAAAGAGGCAATAAACAATTACAAAAATAGATCTAACGAGGTAAAATTGATAGATGAGAAATCAAAACTGATAGCCGGCGTTTCCGTAGAGGCGATACTGGACCTGCTAAATGGAGATCTCGCTCCCTTGCTAGATGCGATTAAGGAGGGAAAAATAAAGGGAGCGGTTGGTATCGTCGGTTGTAACAATCCAAAGGTTACGCACGACTACAACCATGTAAATTTAGCCAGGGAACTCATAAAAAGAGATATACTGGTTGTGACCACAGGCTGTTCAGGACATGCCCTAGCGAAAGCGGGACTTTTGCTACCTGAAGCCAGAGAACATGCAGGAGAAGGCTTAAGGGCTATATGCGGGGCTTTAGGCATTCCGCCAGTTTTGCACATGGGATCCTGCGTGGATAATTCAAGGATATTCATACTGCTCGGAGCCCTAGCAGATGCGTTAGATGTTGATTTGAGCAACCTTCCTGTAGCCGCATCAGCGCCAGAGTGGGCTACGGAAAAGGCAGCAGCCATAGGTACAGGCGCAGTGGCATTGGGTTTGCTGGTACATCTCGGTGTGGTCCCTCCTGTAGCGGGAAGCGAACTCGTGTCGAAACTGCTCGCAGTAGATGCTGAAAGCCTGTTTGGAGGTAAGTTCGCCGTGGAAGTGGATCCAAGGGAAGCAGCAAACATAATAGAAAATCACATAGAGGAGAAAAGGAAGGCACTAGGAATCTGATTCAAGTTTTTCCCTTTTATTTTTTTAGAAAATCAAATAATTAAAATACGATTTTCGCACAGTTTCTCTGCATTTATAACGATATACATACTAAAAGTATAAAAGTTTCGGATAATATTTAACTAATTGAGGCAAAAAATATGAAAAAATTAGAATCTATACCTGATAAAGTCGTCCTTTTTGAGGGGTGCATAACCTCGAGAAGGATGCATATCATAAGGTTTGCCCTGCGTTTCCTGCTAGATAAATTTGGAATCGACTATATTGTTTTAGATAAAGAACAGTGCTGCGGCTCTCCGATCTTCAGGGCTGGGGACGAGGATCTTGCAAAAAGACAATTGCTGTACAACCTCAGAGAGGTGGAAAAAACAGGCAGAAACGTTATTGTTACCGCATGTCCCGGATGCGGATCTACTCTGAAATCGGAAGAGGCAGAGAAACGTGGAATTAAGGTGATTCACATAATGGAGATCTTCATGAAGTTAGCCGAGGAGGGAAGGCTCTTTAAAGAAGATAATATTCGTCCTATCAATGCTAAGGTAACCGCTCACTTTCCGTGCCATCTTATAAGAGGCATGGGTGTTGATTGTTTTAAAGGTTTCAAAGAGATTCTCGAACAGATACCGGGTATAGAATACATTGAATTGGAGGAGGCTAATGCCTGCTGCGGAGCAGGAGGAGGTGTTAGAGCCTCTCAAATAGATCTTGCAAAAAAAATCAGGGAAAGAAAACTCAATTTCATAGAAGAGACGCAGGCTGATCTCGTAATAACATCCTGTCCGTTTTGTGAACTGCACATTGGAGAGGGTTTAAAAGAGGTGGAGATTTCCAAAAGGATAATATCGCTGCCCACTCTGATGGCACTTGCCTATCCGGACTTCAGAGAAAGGATAGACGATATCGTCAAGGGAGAAGCCATTCCGAAAGAGGAACTCAAAGTTGAAAAGCCGTTAGCGGTTCCCGAGTAAATGTGATAAATTACTTATTTTAAACCTCTTTTAATTTTTCCAATATTATGGCGGGACAAATTCTACTTACGCCCTCTATTTTTCCAATTTTTTCAGATATCAGCTTTGTGAGCTCTTTGCCATCTTTAACCCATATTTCGGTCATTATCATGTGGTCACCCGTGGATGTGGAAACGCACTTTACCTCCTCGAATTCGGTCATCTTCTCCGCTGCCTCTAAAAAATGAGATGGTTCAACGTCTAAACCTACCAATGCCACTGTTCTGTAACCTATTTTTGCAGGATCTACGATTATTGTATACTTTTTAATGATTCCCTCATCTTCCAAGGCCTTAACTCTTTTTCTAATCGTGGACTCACTCACTCCCAATTCTTCTGCTATCTCGGTAAATGATTTTCTTGAATTCTCTCTCAAGATTTCGATTATTTTCATGTCTTTTTGATCAACCATAGCATCACTTTTTGTGCGATTATTGAATAATTTTTTTTTATTTTCGTTATATTTAATACTAATAAAGATATATATAATTTTTGACAAAAAATATCAGCCAAAATTTTTTTGATTTCATTGATTGGTTCTTACGATTTTCAATAGAATTTATTAAATTTTTGACGAATTTCATACCATAAGATTTTATATTTCGGATAATACATAACTAATTGTATGTATAATTGAATTATATTGGAGGATTGAAATGATAAATAACAAAACTAAAGTTTTCAAGATAGAGGGTCTTGAAAACATTTCGATCAACATAGGCAAAATTATAGAAGAAGAGGAAACATGGGAAGAGCCATTGGGTCCAACACCAAAGCCAGATATCTTGGATTTGCGAGAATGGGACTTTAAATTGCTAAAAAGATACAAACCATTCTATGCACCCTATACTGATTTCTGTGATCTTTGTACAATGGGAAAATGTGATCTCTCTCAAGGAAGAAGGGGAGCATGCGGTCTTGATATAACAAGTCAAACTGCCAGAATAGTTCTTGCAGCCTGTTTGATTGGTGCAGCTGCTCACAACACGCATTCAAGAGACATGTTGGAGAGACTCATAAAAAAATTTGGTCCGGATTATCCGATAGACATCGGTAAAGATGCTATAAATGTTGAGGCTCCGTTAACGAGACTGATAGTTGGAAAGAAACCATCCACTCTTGGAGATCTTGAAGAGGTTTTAGATTATGTGGAGAAGCAGATTACATACGGTTTATCCGCGGTTCACACAGGACAGGAAGGATCTTACTTAGATTTTGAATCTAAGGCACTTCATGCTGGAATGTTGGATTTGCTAACCATGGAAGTTGGAGATATAGCGCAGATATCCACTTTTGGCTTTCCAAAAGCAGATCCCGATGCGCCTTTGGTAGAGATAGGAATGGGCACGGTTGATAAGGAGAAGCCAGTAATACTTGGAATAGGTCACAACGTACTGCCAGGAATTGGAATCATTGACTATCTAATTGACAATGGATTGGAAGATGAGATAGAACTCTGTGCAATATGCTGCACTGCTCACGACATGGCAAGGTATTATGAGAAGACAAAGGTAATAGGGCCAATAACAAATCAGCAGAAGTTCATAAGAACCGGAGTTCCTGATGTTATCATTGTTGACGAGCAGTGCGTAAGAACCGTTGTAATGGAGGAGGCAGAAAAAATAAAGGCGCCTGTCATTGCAACAACAAACCAGATCTGCTATGGATTGCCTAACAGAACGAATGACCCAGTAGATGAAATAGTAAGAGATTTAGTTGAAGGAAAAGAACCCGGAGTATTAATAACTGATCCAGATAAAGTTGGAGAAGTAGCAGTAAAGGTTGCTAAAGCAATTGCTCCAAAGAGAAAGAAATTCAAGGTTATTCCTGACGTAGAAAGAATCAAGGAAATAGCATCGACCTGTACTCAATGCGAAAGATGTAGGCGAGTATGTCCAAGCAATTTGCCTATACATGAAGCAAATGAGGCTGCTTCGAAAGGAGATCTATCAAAACTAGTTGATCTCCATGAAAGATGTATAGGATGCAATAAATGTGCTTTTGAATGTCCTCAGGGAATAGTTCCGCTAAACCTTATTGAGGGAGCCTGGCATGCTAATGCTAAAACAGAGAAATCTTTCGTGAGATCTGGAAGAGGTCCTATATCAGACGTTGAGATAAGAAACGTTGGAGCCCCAATTGTCTTAGGCACTATACCTGGTATAATAGCATACGTAGGATGTTCGAACTATCCTGGATCAAGAAAGGATCTCTATGATATGGTGGTAGAATTTGCTTCCCGTAAATACATAGTTGTATCATCAGGATGCGCAGCAATGGATCTATCATTCTACAAGGACGATGAAGGAAAAACGGTCTGGGAAAGATTTCCGGGTGCATTTGATGCTGGAAACGTATGCAATACTGGGTCCTGTCTCTCTAATTCTCATATTGCTGGAGCAGCCATAAAGGTAGCAAACATATTTGCTCAAAGAAATCTTAGGGCGAACTTTGAAGAAATCGCGGATTACATACTGAATAGAATCGGAGCGGTAGGAGTCGCATGGGGAGCCTACTCTCAGAAAGCAGCTGCTATCGCTACTGGATTTAATAGACTTGGAGTTCCAGTCATAGTTGGTCCTCACGGATCTAAGTACAGGAGAATGTATCTTGGAAGAAAGGACAAAAAAGAGGAATGGCAGATCATAGATGCAAAAGATGGCTCCTTCCATTACTTCGAGCCCGGACCTGAGCATTTGATTTATACAGCAGAGACCAAAGAAGAGGCAATAGTGCAAACAGCTCGCATGGTAATGAGACCAAACGATACTGCTCCGGGAAGATCGATAAAATTAACTCATTACCTAGATCTGAGCAAGAAGTACTTTGGAGAGTATCCAGAGGATTGGTATCTTTTCGTAAGAAGCGAGACAGATCTGCCAATTGCAAGGAGATCCGAGCTTTTGGAAATTTTAGAGAAAGAACATGGATTTGAGGTTAAGGATAAAAAGATTAAAGGCGGACAGGTAAGAGCATACGATCCAAGATTCGATCCAACAAATCTAGAGAGATTGATAAGAAACAAAAAAATCTGAAGAAAGATTTAACTCAGTTTCCAATTTTTTAAATTTTTTAATAAAAAGGAGAGTGATAATTTATGCCTGAACATAAAAAGAAGATAATGTATGTGCAAACAAGCGGTGTAAACACACCAGAAAGACTATATTCTCCGTTTATACTGGCACAAACCGCTAAGGCCATGGGCATGGAACCAATAATTTATTTCTTGGGTATGGGTCTAACTGTTTTGAAAAAAGGAGAAGCAGAGAAGATAAAGCTTGGAAGTTTTCCAACTCTGAAAGAAGTGATGGATCAAACCGCAAAGATGGGTGTTAAATTTTACGTATGCGAGCAGAGTAAACATCTGCTAAACATGAAAGATACTGATTTCATTGAAGAAGCAATAATCGTGGGCGCTGCTACCTTAAACGATCTTACTCTCGAAGTAGATGGAGTAATGTGGTTCTAGTAAAATAAACACTAAACTAAATAAATAAAATAGAAAGGTAGAGAAAGAGATGAATGCTATGAAAGGGTACGCAGGTTTGAAATTAAAATTATCCGATGAGATGTCTTGGGAAACTTTCGCCTGTGCACAGTGCGGGTACTGCGTTCCTGTTTGCTGCATGTATGATCTGGACAAGTGGGAATCATCTACCCCCAAGGGAAAATTGTTCTTTCTTAAAAATGTATTAAATAAAAAGGCTAAATTCGATGATAAAATGGTTGAACGGATATATCAGTGTACCGGATGCGGATACTGTCACGAAGTCTGTCAGGTTAATATCCCTACCATAGAACTCTGGGAAGAACTTAGATCTGAACTGGTGAGATTGAAACTTGGACCAATGCCAAATCATTTGAGAATAAAAGACGCTGCAAAGGATAAACACAATCCTTACAATGAAGATCCAGCCAAAAGAGGAGCCTGGATGCCTGATAATATAAAGATAAATGAAAATTCCAGTGTTTTATATTTTGCTGGCTGTACCGCTTCTTATAGAATGCTTGATCTCGCAAAGAGCACTGCAAAAGTATTCCATGCCGCTGGAATGGATTTTAATTTCTTGGCAGCAAACGAATGGTGCTGCGGATCTCCATTCCTAAGAACGGGTCAGCTCGACATTGCATATGATTTAATCACCCAAAACATAAATGAATTTAAAAATAGAGGAATAGAAACAATAGTTGCATCTTGCGCCGGCTGCTACAGAACTCTTTACTTGGATTATCCCAGATGGGCAGATAATTTTGGTCTAGATTTTGATGTTGAAGTAAAACATACATCGCAATACATTTTAGAATTAATAGAGGAGGGAAGAGTTAATCTTAAAGATCCAATTGACATGAAAGTTACATATCATGATCCCTGTCATATGGCAAGGCATCTTGGAATTTACGATGAGCCCAGAGAGATATTGAAAGCAATACCAAGTTTAGAACTTGTAGAAATGGAAAAGAACAGAGAACTTGCCAGATGCTGCGGCGCTGGTGGAGGAATGAGGGCTCAATTCGGCGAAATGGCAATGGAACTAGCAAAAATTCGGGCAGAAGACGCCATATCTGTTGATGCAAAGTTGATTGCAAGTTGCTGCCCTTTCTGCAGGTTGAACCTCTCAGATGGAGTTAAAAAGACTGGTTCAGATATAAAGGTAAGAGATGTATCTGAGATAGTTTTAGAATCAATGGGTCTAAGTTAAGTATTTTTTCATCAATTTTTTAATTATCTTTATTTTTAACTCATTTTTGTATTTTAATTCTTAGCTAGTTTAAGTTAAGCCCAGCATCATTAATTCTTATGGCATAATGGGCTTTATTGGATGCACTTTCATATAGAAAAAGTAAATATCTAAGAATCTGAGAAATTTGAGGGGTAATAAATTGGCGACTCTTGCTTTTATTGCAGAAGACGCTAATAAAATGTTTGATATAATCATTGTGGTGAAGATTTATATTTTCTTAAAGATGGATATATAGAAACTAAACATGAAAAATTTGTTTTTTATAATCATTCTTTTCTTGATAGAGAGAACAGAAGTAATCTTGGATATGAAGGAGCTGATTATGACATTCGAGGTAAATATGCTTCTTTTGATGATTATACAAATATATACATCCCTTGTGGAGATGAAGTAGATATTAAATTGGTTAAAAATTATGATGACTATGCTTTAATAAGAATAGAATTTAAGAGACCTATAAGATCGGGAGAAAGGTGCGCTTTAAGAATGGACTTTGTGATCGAGCCAATTATCCGATGTTAGTATTAATTAACTCATTTTATTTTTTTGAATTGGTAGTCAATTTCAAAAGTTTGTGTTCCAAAGAGGCTATTTAGAAAGCCTAACTACTAATTCTCCATGTATTAACTCCCTTCAAGTTTAGAACCTTTTTTAATATCCAATGCAAGAGCTATAGCCTTTGGTATTGTTATGGAAAATTGCCCTCTAACTTCTTCGACCGAAGTTATATTTGACATCATAGACACCAAAGCCGTAATTAACAAATGAAAGTATTAATCTGTGTTTGTGACAATTTTTTCCTTAGTGAAATAATTAAGTCTGCAGTTATCAAAACTGTGAAATATTGACTGGGGGTTTAAAATATGGAAAAGGATAGAATTTCTTACCATGAATCTGTTCTAAGAGTGTATGAGCGTATTAAAGAAGACAAAATGGACAATATCTGGGATCGGTATGAAGCCCAAGGTCTAGGAGGAGATCCTGATAGGAGATGTCCTTTCTGCATGGCTGGAGTGAGATGCGACCTATGCTCCAACGGTCCATGCCGTGCAGATGCTAATAAAGACAAGAAAGGGGTGTGCGGTATTAACGCGGATGGCATGGCAATGAGAATGATGCTTCTAAGAAATATAATGGGCGCATCGACCTATCTCTACCACACAGATCAGACCATAAGAACCCTTCGAGCTACTGCAAAGGGTAAAACACCTTTCGAGATTAAAGAATATGATAAACTGAAGGATTTCGCAGCGCGCCTGGGTATAGACACATCTGGATCAGTGAAGGAAATCGCCATTCGCCTTTGTGATTTTGTGGAATCAGATTTTAACCGAAAATACTATGAGCCAAGCCTTATTGTAGAGGCATTAGCACCAAAAGAACGCAAAGAGGTTTGGAAAAAACTGAATATTTTCCCTGGAGGGATTTATGGCGAGATACTTCTTTCAGCAAGTTCTTGCCTTACAAATGTGGATGGTAACTACATGAGTTTGGCATTGAAGGCTATGCGCCTTGGCATAGCAATGGCTTATCAGAGTCAGATAGTCAATGAATACTGTCAAGATATTCTTTTTGGAATACCGAGACCCCATTCAATGCGTGTTGACTTGGGAGTTCTTGATCCAGAATATGTAAACGTACTTCCAAACGGTCATGAACCTTTTCTGGGCTTTGCAATGGTAAAACTAGCCAGAAGAAAAGAATGGCAGGAAATAGCAAAGGCTGCTGGAGCCAAAGGTCTGAGAATTGTTGCAAACATAGAGACAGGTCAGGAAATGATCCAAAGGTGGGAAATGGATGATGTATTCTATGGTTTCACGGGAAACTGGATCGCTCAGGAAGCGGTTCTGGCAAGCGGATGCGTTGATCTTTTCGCATGCGATATGAACTGTTCAATGCAAATCGATCCTTTGTATGCAGAGAGATACAAGTTTAAACTCCTCCCAGTAAGCGAACTGGTTTCATTTGAGGGTATTGAAGAAAGAGTTGATTATGAGCCTGAAAAAGCAGAGGAACAGGCTTCAAAACTTCTGAACATGGCAATAGATAATTTCAAAGAGCGAAGAAAATCGGTTAAGGCTGTTACCAAGTTGCCGAAGAGAGAGGCACTGGTTGGATTCTCCACAGAGAGTATACTAAAAGTTCTAGGCGGCTCGATAGATCCTCTCTTAAATGCAATAAGAGACGGTAAAATAAAAGGAGTTGTAGGTCTTGTTTCATGCTCTACTCTAAGAGACTCAGGTCAGGACGTGCATACGATTAGAATGGCAAAGGAACTTATCAAACGAGATGTTCTTGTTCTTTCGCTTGGATGTGGGAATGGAGCAATGCAAGTCGCAGGCCTGTGTAGTCCAGAGGCTAAAGAATTAGCGGGCGAAGGTCTTAAAGAAATCTGTGAAAACCTAAAAATTCCACCAGTTCTCAGCTATGGTACCTGTACTGATACTGGAAGACTTGCAGACTTATTGTTCGCTTTATCGAAAGCACTGGAAGTCCCTATTCCAGATCTTCCAGTAGCCGCGGTAGCCCCAGAGTACATGGAGCAAAAAGCCACCATTGATGCTGTATTTGCTTTGGCATTAGGTCTCTATACATATGTCAATCCTGTTCCAACCGTCACAGGAGCACCTAATCTTGTTAAATTGCTTTCAGAAGAATGTAAAGAGTTAACGGGTGGAATTTTAAATGTTGAAAAAGATCCTATTAAAGCGGTGGACGCAATTTTAAGCTATATAGAGAAAAATCGAAAAAAACTAGGAATGTAGAGATGAAGACTATATGCCTATTTTCGAAAAGAATTCCTCTCTCCAGCTCGCAATTTCCTCGATGTTCAGGTCGTAAGATCCTTCTTTGAACATATCTTCAAATCTGCCCACCTCTTCGCATGATAGAGGTGTGAGCGATAGTTTAGCATCATCGCACTTAAGCATTGAAATGATGATATCGATTGCATCGTAGCCAAGGTGAAGTTCGCCTCCTAGAATGGCATAGGCTGCTTTCACCTTGTCTCCCCTTATTACGAGATAGCCCACTTCTTTGCTGTTTACAACCTTCAGCAGGCCTGAAAATCTGGATGCTATAAGTATATCTGAGAGTTCGATCATCCCATCCCTCTCACACTTTGCTTGTTCATTAATTATTCGTCTTATATTATATAAGAGAGAATTGGTTGGATTCGCATTTCGAAATATCGCTTGAGAAAAATTTCGTATTTCAATCACTCCGACAATCTCAGAAGCATGCCTGACCTTTTTGCCTTTCTCAAGCAAAGTTCATACCCCAGGATGCTCCCGGCAAAATATACCACGAGTAAAAAATAGCCTTTTAGGATATGAAAGGGAATAACTTTTCCAATTCCATAAAAAACCCTAAAATAGTCGAGAAAATAAGTAAGAGGAATAAGTTGGGAGAGGTAGAACAATGGAGCAGGAAGGATGGAAGACGGATAATATATCCCGCATATTAGCATGAACAAACCAGCCAAGGACCATGCCGCTACTTCTGCACGCTGTCCAAACAAGAGAAGGAGTATGCAAACAATATTGCCAACAATAGCACCCATAATGAATAAACCAAAAAGAAATATGGTCAATCTTAATATTCCCGGTCTCAAAAAGTCGAATCCAAAGGCAAAGTAACTGAAAAGGCTCAAAAAAACAAAAACCAATAATCCGCGAATGACGCCGACAAACCAGCCGCCAAGGGAAAGATGTAAAGCATCTACAGGTGCTAACAGGGTTTGTTTTATGCTCTTACTCCATACGTCTAGCAATAAAACGTATGCTATATCTATCTGACAGATTTGAATTGTACTCAGCGCAATGGTTCCTATCAATACAAATGCAACTTTCTCCGGGGACAACTCCAGGAAAAGCGTCATTAAACCTATAGATATCAGGGCATAGAAAGGCCAGAACATCATTTCAAATATCGTAAAAAAGTTCCTTCTCGCCATAATCCAGTTCTTGTACAGAAATGCGTTGAAATGGGTGAAAGATCTATTCAAGTAGTCCAACAAAAACATCCTCCAGATCTGGTTCAGAAATCTTTAAATCCTTGATTTTAATGTTTTTTTCAATTAACTTGGAAATTATCTGATTTAAAACAGTCTCAACATCATCAACGACAAGTTTCAGTGATTTCTTCGAATGACTGATATGGTATATGCCCACTATTTCCTGAAAAATCTTCGGATCGAAAGGTCCATCAAACTTAATGGTTATTTGGTCTCCGGTTTTGATCATTTTTTTTAGTTCTTTTGGTGAACCCATTGCCCTGATGGTACCATTTTTTATGAATACTATCTCCCTACACAATTCCTCTGCTTCTTTCATGTTGTGCGTGGCAAGCAGTATCGATACTCCATCTTCGTGAATTTTTTTGATCATTTTTCTGGTTTTAATTGCTATATCTGGATCAAGTCCTAGGGTGGGTTCGTCGAGTAAAAGCAGTTTAGGATTGTTCAACAGCGATTTGGCTATTGAAAGACGCTGTTTCATGCCTGTAGAAAGTCTATCAAATCTCACATCTCTTGAATCTTCCAATTCCAAGAGTTTTATGCATTCTTCTATTCTCCTCCTTCCCTCGCTACCGTGTAGCCCGTATAACATAGCGAAATACCTGAGATTTTCGTATACGGTAAGGGCCCAAGGAAAATTCGGGTATCCGCTGGACATGTTTATGATGGATCTAACCTTTTTTGCGTCTTTTACAACGTCTATTCCATACACCTTTGCATATCCGCGATCTGGTGTAAGTATCGTGGAGATTATGGATATGAAGGTTGTTTTTCCTGCTCCATTCGGACCCAAAATGCCAAATATTTCATCTCCATCAATTTCCAGTGATATATCCCTAATCGCTATTTTTCTGTCTTTGGAGAGAAATCCGGTGACAAATTCCTTGTATAGACCTTCTGTTTGAATTGCAAGCATGTTTGAGAATATTTTATAAAGCAATTAAAAATCTTTGGTCAGACAATCGGCGTAAGTTTTAGTTTAGGAAAGCCCCTCGATACATCGATGTTGATGTGATATACTCCTGTTCTTGGCTGAATGCCGTAAAAAGCAATGCTTCCGTCTATTTCTATGATTTTGATGTGCATGGTAGCCATGTTTGCTAGTTCTTGTGTTGATGCCAGACCTGGTTTAGTGACTGCAATGCCCAAGTCCCCGTGTCCCTTAACTAATGAGACTATTTGGCTAGTAAATTCCACTAGGGCTTGCTCCCAGTAGCGGTATTCAAGCACATCATACCCAAAGTGCAGATATAAAGGTGCTTTTGTCATCTCTCTGAGCTCAGACTGAACTTCTAACCACTTTTTCTTGTCTTCTTCCAAGGATTCTCCGTCTATGGTCACGATATAGGGTTTATTTTGATCTTTATCAGGCATCTTTCTTTCAATTATTCTCACATATTTGTCAAACCTCTCGCTGCTAACGAACATCGATGCCCTTTTCCTAACTTCTTCTGCATCAGCGCCCCCTACGGTAATTATTGCTGCACCCCTGTCCTGGGTGATAAAGTTCAGCAGTGGAAGATAGTTAAAAAGCCTGTAACCTGCGGGAGGAACGTTTTCTCCCACATCTATTAGAACGAATCCTCCTCGCCTGTATCCGCCTCCAAGAACTTTATCTAGGTCCTCGCTTCCGGTGGAGAAATGTTTTTCCGTATCCGGTACCGGCTCCCACTCTCTGCGATGCTCGGGAGGACTGTATTTAAATGGTTCAAAACACCTGAAACCGTCCTTTAGAGTGTAAGGATAACTTGGCTGCTTGATCTCTGTTCCTCTCATCTTTTCAAGCTGTATGTGCCTTACTATTCTCCCATCCAGCAGTTCCTTTCTTAAAATTAAAACTTCGTCTACAATATATTCTTTTATACCGTACTTACTATAAAGGTCAGTTCCCTTTGGAATCTCTGCTGTTAGTAGGGTGGTACATCCTATTTGACCTATAATAGGTTCTATCAGCAATATATTCCTTCTAAAATCGATTTCTCTTTCATAAACCAGACCCAGTATGGTTACCGGATCAATGATCAGGTGTTTTATTCCCTCCCTTTTGATCGTCTTGCCCAAATTCTTGAAGAACGATGCGGCATCCACCTTGCTTAGTTCGTCCACGTATTCCGAAATCGAGTAATCGTGAAAGATGATCTTTTTTTCTCTGAGAAGTTTCGGATCGTAAAAATCAAATCTCTTGGCAAGTCTCCTCAATTTTGAGATTGATTCAGAAGTAGTTATGTAGAGCACCTTTTCTCCTTTTTTTGCCTGATGAAAAGCATATTGAAGGGCAAAAGTAGTTTTTCCGGTACCGGGCTCTCCAGAGACCATGGTTATAAATCCGAGAGGAATGCCACCACCTATCGATTGGTCTAAACCCGGTATGCCGGTTGATACCCTCTCCAGTTTTTCCTCAGAAGTATGTGCCGTATCTTTACTTTCCATTTCTATCTCTCCTTTCTGGCATAAAATTCAAATTCACAATAGGGATCTCCCATGGCCATACATTTAGTTTCTCTGAATCTTGAAATCTTAAATCTGGCGGAAATTGATGTCATTAGATACTGACCCATCCAAATGCAGTAGGGAGACTCAAATTTATGTCCGTATATCTTGAATTCTGTACAGAGAAAGCAATCATGAATCCGGAAAACCAACATATTCTCATTATGACTCACCAACTCAAATATCCCCAAACCCAATTTTCCAGAAATCTCGATCAATTTCTGAAAGACTGCCTCGGTAGCCTCTTCCTCGAGCATCTCCTTAACAACAGAGCCTAAAAAACTTGCGGATTTCCTCAAAACTTTTTCAGCATCCTTCTCATTAATCGATTGGATCATAGAAAGTGCCAGAATATTGAAAAGATGCGAAGTTACTTTGTCGCCAATTTCTCTCGTTTCAAGACCCTGTATATTCATCTTTAAGTCCTTTCTTATGGTTTCTTGAATTATACTCGCTACTTCGTGCCAGTAAAATTTGTATGGCTTTGATACCGAGATTAAAAATTCGTCATAGTCTAGGGGAGATCCTTGCTGTAGGGTAAAAGACGTGTACAAGATCTCATGGATTTCTTCATCATCTCTTAATCCTTCAAATCTCTCTTCACCTATATACGTAGTGGGGAGCGTTTTGATGTCGTATCTCTTGACTGCTTCTGGAGTCTCTTCAACATCTACTGTGTAAACTTTCAGGGGTATTTTAGCGTTATCTGCAATTTCTATCAATTTTGAGGCAAGTAAATCGCAGTATAGACAGGTAGGAGAAGTAAATATCAGAGCCTTAACGCTGTACATTTCTTTCACTTCAATACCTTTAATTTTTCATTTTCATAATTGTTTCTATAAGTTTCCTTATATCTAATTCAACTTCAACAGGAGCATCGCAAGACTTCATGATTGTCTCAGGATCCTTCAGACCGTGTCCGGTCAGTATTGCAACCACCTTTTTATCACGTTCGATAACTCCCATCTCTCTGAGTTTCTTCAATCCCGCAATTGAAGCGGCACTTGCAGGCTCGCATAAAATCCCTTCTTTACTTGCTATCTCCTTTTGTGCAGAAATTATTTCATCATCGCTTACGGACTCTGCAACTCCTTTACTTTCTGTAATTGCGGTGATTGCCTTCAGGGCGTTTACTGGATTTCCAATTCTAATTGCGGTTGCTATTGTTTCTGGATTTTTGCTGGGTATTACAGTTCCTGAATTGCTTTTCAAGGCATCTACTATAGGGCTCGCTCCCTCTGCCTGAACTCCTATCATCCTAGGAACTCCATCGGTCAGACCTAACATGTAAAGCTCCTTGAATCCTTTGTATATCGCAGATATATTCCCGGCGTTTCCTACGGGTAAAATAACATAGTCTGGAAGGTCAAAATTAAATTCATCTGCTATTTCAAGTGCAATACTTTTTTGTCCTTCCAATCGAAAGGGATTAACTGAATTCAGAAGGTACATGCCCGTGCTCTCACATGCTTGCCTTATTAAATGAAGTGCATCGTCAAAGTTTCCCTTTACCCCGATTACGGTTGCACCGTACATAATCGCTTGGGCGAGTTTTCCCAGGGCAACTTTTCCCGCAGGAAGAAGCACTAGACATTTCAATCCTGCCTTGGCAGCATAAGCCGCTAGAGAAGCGGATGTATTTCCAGTGCTGGCACATGCAACCGTATTTACTCCCAATTCTAAAGCCTTTGAAACCCCAACAGTCATTCCTCTATCTTTAAATGATCCGGTCGGATTTGTACCCTCATGTTTTAAGTATAATTCAATATTCAATTCACTGCTCAATTTTTCACAGAAATATAATGGTGTTCCACCCTCCTTTAACGATATTATTTTACTATAATCTTTTATTGGCATGAATTCCCGGTATCTCCAGAGGTTAAACTCCCTGCCTCTTATATCCTCCCAGTCGATCTCATTTTTAAGGGTATTGTAATCATAAACCACATCTAGCAACGATCCGCACCGGTTACAGGTGTAGATAACCGTATCTGCTGGATATCTCGCTCTGCACTTTATGCACTCAAGTATCATCAGAGGGCACCAACTCTAATATCTGAGGTATTTATAAATATATTTGGAATACGGAATCTAAATATAAAGGTGAGGTATTTGAGGATAGAAGAAGGTGACTTCGTAATTATTATGGATTCAAAGGGTAGAAAATTTCTCAAAAAGATCGAAAACAAGGTTTTCTCCACTCATCTCGGTAACATCGATTTATATAGCCTAATAGGAAAAGAATACGGTTCTACCACCATCTCTTCAACAGGAAATACATTCTTTGTTTATAAACCTTCTCTGGTTGATTTTATGGAGAAATCCAAGAAGATGCCTCAGGTGATTTATCCCAAGGATGCCTCCATAATAATTTTTTATACAGGTATAGGTCCAAACAGCAGGGTATTAGAGGCAGGATCCGGTTCAGGATCCCTTACAATGGCTCTGGCATACTACGTTAGACCATCTGGGAGAGTTTACAGTTATGAAATTAGAGAACAGTTTTTAGAAGTGGCTAAAAAGAATGTAACGAATGCTGGTCTTCTCGATTATGTTGATTTCAAGTTGAAAGATGCAAGAGAGGGAATAGACGAAAAAGAACTGGATACGGTTATTTTAGACATGCCTGATCCATGGCACGTCTTTGATCACGCTTACAGGGCTCTAAAACCGAGCGGATTTTTGGTTTTATATACTCCCACTGTGACGCAGCTGATGAAGATACTGAAACAGCTAGAGGCTACAAACTTCAGTTCCCTCCTGATAGTGGAATCACTGATGAGGGAGTACGAGCCCAATGCAAGCAAACTAAGACCTAAAACAAGGATGGTCGGGCACAGTGGGTATATTATTTTCGCAAGAAAGATTATAGAATAAGATTATGGAATAAATGAAGGTATGCTATTTCACCCTCTTGACCTCTACGTCCAAGACATTGGCAATCTTTTTAACGTCTTCCGCTAGTTTTTCCAGCGTTGCTCTGTCTTCTTCTATGAATCCTTCCCATACACAGTGCTCTTTCATGTAACAGAAACCTGTTGAATGCAATGGTTTTATCTTGGCTTTTTTTAGCAATTCTCCAACCTTAAAAACTGTTTCATATATCTCTTTTGTTTTGATCTTTAACTTATAAACTTCCTCTGCTGTAATCTTTATTAGACGTATCTGTCCTCTGTCTCTAACCATTGCCACAGCCATCTTGTCTCCATCCGTTAAATTGAAGTCCTTTAACATGTTAGGTGGAATCTGTACCAGACCTTCCTCCACATTTTTGATCGTGCATAGAGAAAATTCTTCTTCTTCCATATTCACCACTCAACCTTTTTGATTCTTTTCACATACTTTTTCCCTTTATCGGTCAGGGTATATAAACCGCTTTCCTCATTGATAAGTCCCATAAGGGTAAGAATTCTTATTCTGCCTCTTAGCAGATCATCGGACAAACCTGTCACTGCCTGAATGCTTTCAAGGTCGTTGGAACCGAAATGGAGAGCCATTAATATCAAACGTCCTGCCTCCCCGAGTTCGATGTCTATATCTCTTTTGATTTTTTCGAGCCATTTTGCTTCCAAAGGTATTGAAACCATGTAAAACGCGATAAACGCTATTATCCCGAGACAAACTGGAACGATGATGCCTCTAAAAAATATGTATGATACCAAACCGAAGAATACGCCGGCTGCCAGACTGACCAAGGTAGAGGTTTTTTTTGAGACAATCTCCTTGAAGAGCTGCGAAGATAGCTTTTCTAACATTTCTCAACTCCCAGATCTTGTCATCTGTTTGAAGTCACGTTTATGTCTTATTTAACTCTTTTCGTCATAAGCGTGTTATTTTTAATCTAACCTTTTTGGTAAAAATAAAAATTTTTAGGTTTACCGAAACTTTTATATTCCTTTGGCATACATAAAAATTGAGATGACCAGCGAGTACGTTGAGGAGTATTTAGAGACACTTTATACCCTGACAAAAAATGGGAGACCCGCTAAAACAACCGAGATCGCTTCTGCCTTAAAAGTAATGCCCGCTAGCGTAACAGAGATGCTGAAGAAACTATCAGAAGAGGGTTATATAGACTATCAACCATATTATGGCGCGACTCTAACAGAAAAAGGTCTTAGAGTTGCTAAAAAAGTTAAGAGAAAGCACAGACTCCTGGAAAGATTTCTGAGCGATGTTTTAAAAATTAAGGAGAACCTTCACGAACAGGCATGCAAGATGGAACATGCACTTTCAAATGAGGCAGAAGAGGCTCTCTGCAAACTATTGAATAAGCCTGATAAATGCCCAGATGATAACAAAGTGATTCCTCCATGCGACAAAGATATACCAAGTTGTTTGGAGTGCGATGAGGAAATCGCTTCAATACCGAGAAAAAGAGGACTTATTTCTCTTATTAACTTAAGAAACGGCGAAAAGGGTAAGATTGCTTTTATAAGAGGAGGAAGGGGGGCAGTTCAAAGACTCACCGACATGGGATTGACAACAGGTACAGAAATAAAGGTTTTGGAATCGGCCCCCTTCCATGGTCCTGTTGAAATTCTCGTGAGAGGATCAAAACTTGCTATTGGTCATGGTCTAGCAACGAAGATTTTTGTTGAGGCAACCTGAGATGCAAAAGAAAGCACTGAGCATCGCCCTAGCAGGGAATGCTAATGTTGGAAAGAGCGTCATATTCAACCACTTAACTGGACTTCACCAGCACATCGGAAACTGGCCGGGAAAAACGGTTGAGAAAGCCGAAGGTACCTTGCATTTCAAGGGCTACACAATTGATGTGATTGATCTGCCCGGCATATATTCTCTCTCGACCTTCTCAATAGAGGAACTGATCTCAAGAGAATATATTGTAATGGAAAAACCGGACATTGTAATAAATGTAATTGATGCATCGGTTCTTGAGAGAAACTTGTTCTTCACAATTCAGTTACTTGAGTTAGAAACTCCAATGATTATAGCGTTAAATCAGATTGATCTCGCAGAGAGAAAAGGCGTCAATATCGATCATTTGAAACTTCAGAATCTCCTGGGAATTCCGGTAGTTCCTACGGTTGCGACCAAGGGAACCGGAATTTATGAGTTGCTGGAGAAATCCATCGATGTGATTGAGGGAAAGAAGAAAATAAATCCCCTCAAAATAAAGTATAGCAAAGAAATCGAGGTAATCATCGAAAAAATAGAGAATCTGATAAAAAGAAAAAAAAGTAAGTATCCTCCAAGGTGGGTGGCAGTAAAACTCCTAGAGGGCGACGAAGAAGTCAAGAAGATGATGAACGAAATGGACACCGAAATAGTATCCAATGCCGAGAAATATGCCGAAGAAATCGAAAAAGCCCATGGAGAGCCTTGTTCAATGGTTATTGCATCCGAAAGGTATAAAATAGCCCACAAAATAGCTAACGAAGTACAAAAAATCGTAACTCCCAAGGAACTGGGGCTGGTTGATAAGTTAGATTCGTTAACGATTCATAAGTACTGGGGCTATCCCATAATGATTGGAGTAATATTGATCCTCTTTTTTTCAATTTTTAAACTTGGAGATTTCTTATCAGGACTATTAGGCAATTTCTTCACTAGTTTAAGACCGTATGCAGAGATTTTGGTCGGAAAAGGGAAGGTTTTTGAATTGATCTGGGGCGGAATTTTTGAGGGGATAATCGCAGGCATATCCATAGCATTGCCCTATATCGTTCCTTTCTATGTGGCATTATCCATTCTCGAGGATTCAGGGTATCTAACGAGAATTGCTTTTTTGATGGACAATGTAATGCACAAAATGGGTCTCCATGGAAAAGCATTCATTCCTCTAATGTTGGGTTATGGATGTAACGTTCCAGCGTGTTTGGGATGTAGAATCATGGAGACCCAAAGAGAAAGATTTCTCGCAGCCTTTGTCGCTACCTTGGTGCCTTGTGCCGCGAGAACTGTGGTAATTCTGGGATTGGTAGGTGCCTTTGTCGGCATGAAATGGGCGATTGCCTTATATCTCGTGGACTTACTGATCATTTTCATTCTGGGTAGATTTGCTTTCAAGGTTTTGCCAGGAGAGCCAGTGGATTTGATAATGGAAATGCCCCCCTACAGGTTGCCCTCTCTAGCCATAGCCCTCAAAAGATCCTGGTTTCGCCTTAAAGGTTTTATATATATAGCATTTCCCCTAATAATCGCTGGAAGCCTATTGATTAAGATATTGGATTTAGCAGAGTTATTAGAACCCATTGCAAAGACGTTAGATCCTGTAATCGTCGGTTGGCTCGGCCTGCCCTCAATAGTCGGGATAGTCCTGATATTCGGAATACTTAGAAAGGAACTAACCCTGATAATGCTTGCTGCTTTTTATAAAACAACTAATTTCCTTGCTGTATTGACGCCTGTTCAAATGATAGTGTTGGCTTTTGTAACTATGCTTTACATACCATGCATAGCAACGATAGCGGTTCTGATAAAAGAATTCGGAGTGAAAAGAGCGCTTTACATAACTTTCTTCGAGATAGTATTTGCGCTGTTCTTGGGAGGTATTGCTTTCAGATTGCTCGCGTTCGTGATGTAATCCTCGAAAGTTTATAAAAATTTGTAATAACTACACCAACGACTTCATCGCCTCGGAAACACCTATGAGTATGAATTGTACCGCAATGGATGCAAGTACTAAACCCATTATTCTGACCAACGCCTTTGTTCCTGATTTTCCCAGAACTTTGTAAAATATCTTTGACCTAGAGAGTATGAGGTAGGAGAGAAGGAAAACAAGGATTATTTCTCCGAGGACCAATATCTTATCGAGTAATGAACCTGCTAAGTCGAACAGGACTATTGCTGTTGTTATGGCTCCAGGACCGCTCAGAAAAGGTATTGCCAGGGGAGTAACGGCAATAACATCTTCTTCCTCGTACTCCTCTGAAGTTCCCTTTGTCATGCTTGTCTTTCCGAAGAGCATCTCTATGGATATAATTAGAACAAGAATTCCGCATGCGATTTTAAATGAGTACATCTCTATGTTCAATGCCTCGAACAAAGTTCTTCCAACAACCGTAAAGAGTATCAATATTAAAGCAGCGATTAAAATCGACTTTCTGATGGTTTTTATTTGCTCTTCCTCCGATAGATGATCTAAAACAGCGATAAACGCAGGTATATTTGCTATCGGGTCTATGATTATAAAGAGCGCGATGAATGAATATAGGGCAAACTTTACATCCATGAAGAATCTTTCACGACTTTTCTATTTAAATATAATACAGTATAAAAAACGGATTGAAGGATTGAATTAGGCATGAAATGCAAGCGACCTGAAATATAAAAAAATCTATAAATAAAAGATGGACTCATTAAAGAGAATCAATATGGAATTAAATGCAATCCTCTCCAAAGTCGAGAAATTCAAAAATATCGATCTCCTAGTTGGCATATCTGCAAGAAATGAAGAAACTACCATCATCCACGTGCTGAATCAGGTAGGACAGGGACTGAAACAATTTTTCCCTGCGATGAATTCTCTCGTCGTAGTTGCAGACGGACATTCAAATGATAGGACGGTGGAACTTGCCCAGATTTTTCCAATGCCTGATGATATTAAAAAAATCGTTGTTCCAGAGGTAGAGCCCTTGGGAAAAGGAAGTGCCGTAAAAACCATATTTTCAATCGCTGAAAAGGTAAATGCAGATGCAACGGTTTTGATAGATGGGGACTTGCTTTCATTGTCTCCCGAATGGATACAGTCTCTTGGAAAAGAACCCTTGTTCGGGAGAAACGACCTAGTAGTTCCCTATTATATAAGACACAAGTACGATGGCGTTATAACCAATGTTCTTGCCTATCCTTTTACCGCTGCTCTCTACAACACGAAAATACGCCAGCCCATAGGGGGAGAATACGGTCTCTCCAGAGATCTAGTCAGAGAACTCAACAGGCATGAGAAATTCCCCTACCACTTTGGGATAGATATATTCATAACCTCGGTAAGCATTGCAATGGGTTTCGATATCGGAGAAGCAGTTTTGGGCCTGAAGTTGCATGATTCTACCACCAAATATGTTGACCCCAAGAAGCACCTTAACCCGATGTTCAACCAAGTTGTCGGAACGATGTTTGATGTGGCTCACCACTACGAGAACATCTGGAGAAATTTGAAAAGAGAACCCATAAAGATTGAAAGATTGAAATTGCATGGTTATAGTCCGATACCGGTTAATATAAGTCCTGAAAAGGTACTGGACGCTTATATGGAAAGCTGCAAGGAACACAGGTATGTGGTGAAAGAGATAATAAAAGATCGCAACTTAACCCGGAGCGTGCTGTGCAATCCAAAGGGTATAAAGGAAAAAGAATGGGCAAAAACCGTTATGACATTCTACGAACACTACAAAACCAACAAAAAAGAGGAGGTTTTGAGTGCGCTTCGCTCCCTTTGGTACGGTAGATTCTATGATTACATGATCCAAGTAAAGGACTTATCCACAGAGGAGGCAGAAATTTACGTTAGAGAGCAGGCCAAAGCCTTTCAAGAGGCAATCTCATGAGCCGTACATCTTGTAGTATCCTATATAATCTGATACAATGGGCATCAGATCAATGCCTCGCAAGGTGCCTAGCCCGCCATGAACTACAGATATCTCATCGAATAACTCTACTGAGTCTCTTCTAACATCTTCTCCATGAAATAGTATCGGAACAGGATCGCTTGTGTGCCTTTTTACAAAAACTGGCGTACTATGATCGGCTGTTATTAAAACATATCCATCAAAATCTATCAATTTAGAAACAACTTCTTCGTCTATCCTAGAGATCATCTCAGCCTTTGCCCTGAAATCCCCGTCGTGAGAGGCATTATCACAACCTTTTATGTGCAGGAAAGTATATTCGTACTGCTCTGCACTCTTCAATGCGGCATCTACTTTTGCATGCAGATTTGTATCAAGCCTTCCTGTCGCGCCCCTTACATCGATTATGCTGGCTCCCAGATACCTAGCAACTCCCTTGTATAATGCTCCTCCAGCGATACAAGATGCTTTAAAGCCCCATTTTTCCTTTATGGACTCTATTTCTACATATTTTCCGGCTCCCCTTGGCAATAGAATATTAGCCGGCAGTTTCCCCTCTTTTTCCCTTTCTTTGTTTATTGGATGGTCTTTCAGTATTTTGTAGGATTCTTCCACCAGTTTGTTGATGATATCAGCGGTTCTTCTTGCCTCATGTGTATTTTCCAGGGCTTTAGATTTCCAAATTTTTGTCTCACTATGAGGATCCACATCTGAAATCTTATTAGACAAATTTTCTCCTCTTAAAACAAGAGAACATCTATGTTCGGTGGTAGATTTTAATATTATTTCGACTCCATTGATTTCCATCCCATCTATTTCTTCTACAATTTTTTTTCCGTCTTTTATTCTTCCCGCTCTTCTATCTACTACATTTAACTTCTCATCCACCGTTGCTAGGTTACATCTAAAGGCTACGTCTCCTTCTTCCAACTTTATGCCTGCACCAAGCGCTTCAAAAACGCCTCTTCCGGGATACGTCTTGTAGGGATCATAGCCAAAAATCGCGAGATGCCCTGTATCGCTACCGGGAACTATTCCCGGGGTTATTGTATTCATTTGCCCGGTGATTCCCTCTCTACATAAAAGATCAATGTTCGGGGTATTGGCATACTGTAAAGGTGTTTTCCCATCTATTGGCCTATCTCCCATTCCATCCACAACAACTACTATAATCCTTCCCATGTCTACACGCTCACGATTAAATGAATATCGGTCACATTGGTTCCTGTTGGACCAGTATATATCAGATCTTCTAACTGCCTGAAGAACTCAAAACTGTTATTTTCTTCTAGAAAATCTAAGGGATCTAAACCCTTCTCAGATGATTTAGTGATTGTATAGCCATCAACCATTGCTCCTGCCGCATCTGTGACTCCATCTATTCCATCAGTACCTACAGAGGCTATTACAACACCATCCAGGTTAGAAATTTTTAACGCTCCTGCAAGAGCAAATTCTTGATTTCTGCCCCCCTTTCCCTTCCCTTTTATTTGAACGGTGGTTTCACCACCGGAAATTATCGCTGCAGGTTTTTTTACCGGGTTTTCGCTCATGAATATCTCTCTTGCTATGCCTGCATGCATTATTCCAACTTCTCTGCTTTCACCTTCAATCATAGATGAAAGGATCAGAGAGTTCAATCCCAATTCTTTTGCCTTTCTCTGAGCAGCCTTGCACGAGAGAATATTATTCCCTACGATTATGTTTTTTATCTTATCGAAGTAAGGGTCCGCTTCTTTTGGAGTCTCATCAACTTCTTTTTTGATTCCCTTTTCTATCCTTTTCCTAACTGCTTCGGGAACTGTGTCCCATAAATTGTACCTTTTTAATACATTTTTCGCATCTACAAAGGTTGTGGGATCAGGAACTGTGGGACCGCTCGCTATCACGTCCAGTGGATCTCCAACTACATCTGAGAGTATTAACGTTAGAACTTGAGAAGGATACGCTGCTTTTGCCAGTTGTCCTCCCTTTATCGCAGAAATATGCTTCCTTACCGTATTTATCTCGTTTATAGTTGCTCCGGATTTGATCAGAAACTCTGTAACTCTTTGCTTGTCCTCTAAGTCTATTCCGTTGCTGGGAAGACATAGCAATGCGGAACCTCCGCCGGATATCACGCATATGACTAGGTCTTTTTCTTTAGCATTTTTCAAGATACTCATAACTCTCCTAGCACCTCTCACGCTACCTTCGTTTGGAATAGGATGTCCGCCCTCTATGATTTCCAGATCGATTTTGGATTCTATTCCAGGAGGAGTAACCAGTACACCGGATGAAACATGGACTAAGTTTAACACTGCTTCTGCCATTTTAACACTGGCTTTTCCCGCTCCTACCAGATATACATTTTCAAAATCATTTAAATCGAATTCCTCTCCTTTTGCAATTAATTTGCTGTCTTTTTTCTTCAAAAATTCTCCAATGCAATTTTGAGGCAATGCAGCGAGAATTGCTGATTCAAGAATCTCTAGGGCATATTCTCTTGCCAATCTGGTTTTTTCTGTTCTTCCATTCTGGATCAGTCTGTCTTTATTCTTAATCAATGAGATCCCAATATTGCAATCTTTAAATAGTTTTATATATTTATCTTTAAGAATGAAATCAGTTTCAGGAATGATTAAAGAGTTTGAAAAGATTGTAACGTTAAAAGATGGAAGCAAGGTCCTCTTAAGACCTCTGAGAAAAAGAGACAAGGAAAAACTCCTCGAGATGTTTTTAACTCTCTCAGATGAAAGTACAAAATACCTGAAACACGATGTTAAAAACCGAGAACTCATAGAAAACTGGATCAATCATCTAAATTATGATCATGTCCTTCCAATAATCGGAGTTTTAGAAAAAAATGGAACTGAAAGGATAATTGCTGACTCAACACTTCACTTCTACAAATCAAAACAGAAAAGAAGCGTCGCTTGGATTAGAATATCTGTACACCAAGATTATCAAAACAAAGGACTCGGAACCGAGATGATAAACTTCCTTATAGAGATAGGAGAGAGAATAGGTCTTAAAAGGCTCTGTCTCTACTGTGTCGTTGAAAACCTAATAGCGATAAGGCTTTTCGAAAAAACAGGATTTACAGTCGATGGAACGATGAAAAAATCTTTTCAGAGCAGAGATGGAAGGATGCTGGATACATATCTCATGTGCAGGAGTATTTGAGGCATTATACCTTCTTTAATTAACGCATTTTAAAGGAATTTGTATATGAGAAGGGCCCATATTGTTATGCCCGAAATTAAACCTACATACCAGGCATTCCAAGGTTCCCACTTCGCAAATCTTTGCAGGTAAAAGGACTGAATGGCACCGATTACCAAGCCCAGTATTATAGCGACCCCGGGATTCATGATATCACGGTTGATTGATACAAGTATAAAATTCTAACTGTATAATTTTGCTAAAACTGTTTAAATATGAAACTAAAAAAGATCAAAAAAGACCGATCAGGAATCAATACTCAGATTTTATCAGGTGGTGAGATAACTTTATCAGGTCGTGGACAAACTCGCCATTAACATCTAGCAGTCTAACCGCTTCAATTGTGGTGAAAAAATGCCATAGATCTTGATCTAACTCATAGAGTGATGCCTTTTCCCTTAGGTCAAGAACATCAAGGATATATTTCAAAAGGCGATCCTTTTCATCCTTTATACGGGAGTAGAGTATTTGAACACATTCCTTGGATATCTTCTCTACTATTTCATCGGGAATATCAGATTCTTTTGGTAGTTGAATGCCTCCTAGCATGGCAAACATCTTTAACTCCAGGCCCAGCCAGATTCTTTTTTTTATTAACTCTTCTTCTTCCTTGGGTATTTTTAATATGCCTTCTCTGCATAAAACGGTGAGTATGGCAACATCCAAAGCCTCTCTATGCAGTTTCATTAAATAGTTAATCACATTTCTCTTAAAGTAGGGAGCAACTTCGTGTCTTCCAAAATTCTCTCTTCTTTTTCTGGTCTCATTTATAGAATCTGAAATCATCTTTTCAACCATTTTACGGTCTCTAGCATTAGATAGGTAGATTTTAAGATCGTATCCAATTTTTTCGGTGGTCTCTCTCAGATCTCCCAACTGATATCTTGCGTACAGGAAGTTCGGCATGTTTTCAACTACATCGTAGCAGTTTGAATATTCTTTAATTAACTGGGATTCAAACTCGGTAATGCCCTCCATACTCACACCAATCTTCCATCCTGCTTTGGAGAATTTACCTACCCATGCACAAAAGCCATATATATAATTTTCGATCGAAAACAAATTAGATTTCAGGAATATGAAACTAATATTGATTCTTAAACCACATGTAAGGCAATTATATTGCTTCGAAATGCGTATCAATATTTAAATTTCAAAGTTCTCTTTTTATGGCGTCAATAAGATTTTTTTTATCATTTTTACCTAGTTTTCCAACAAATCTTACATTTTCATTTATAACTACCGTAGGGACCGCGTATATACCATATTCCAGAGCCTTGGAAGATTCTTTAAAAATGTCTATTATCCTGATCTCTATATCTTTTTCAAACTCTTTCACCACATTTTTTACAAATTCAATGGTGGGCTCGCATCTTGGACAGTTTGGTGTAGCAAATATTTTTATTCTCACAGGCATATGCCTTCCCCTTGTTTGGTAAAATATCATTACCCTTGTTATAATATTTCGTTTTCCTGCATTTATTTATAATTTCCGTTAATTACTGATCATAAATCAAGAAATAAGTTAATTATTCTCGTTATCTCGTTTTCAATCTCAGGGATAAAACCATCGCAATTATAGAAAAAGAAGCCATGGTCATGTAGGAGATGAATTCGCTCTGAGACAAATCCCTGATGATTCCAGTTAACATGGGTCCCGAGGCGATTCCCAAATTCAAACATGTATTGAGCACACCAAAGCCCATTCCGACATTTTCCCTTAAAACTTCAGGAGAAAGTGCAAATATTGGTGGCGGAATAAAAGAAGCCATAATCCCGAGAAATAGGGTCGAAAGTAAAACAAAAATTCCAAATGAAAAGGGAATACAAAAAAAAGCAAGAGATATTCCAAACAAGCCTGAAGTAATTATGATTTTTCTCTTCTGAATTCTATCTGAAACATAGCCAACAAAGGGACATATAAAAATCGTTGGAATCATGAGCATAGATGCAAGAAAATCTGCGTAACTTTTAGGAACGCCCTTAAATTCAGAGAAAAAGCTCCCTGAAAACGTGGTATACGAAATGGCAGCCATATTAAAGAAAGCCCATATAAGACCCAGAATCCATATCTGGGTACTCTTCAATCCTGAAAAGGAAATTTCTCCATTTTCATATGGTTCATTTTGTTTAGGA
Source organism: Candidatus Hydrothermarchaeota archaeon (assembly GCA_046760505.1). GTDB lineage: Archaea > CAYFZR01 > CAYFZR01 > CAYFZR01 > CAYFZR01 > CAYFZR01. The sequence continues at coordinate 5,311 of JBHIEG010000016.1, read as the reverse complement.
TCTTTTATTACCAAAAAATAGAAAATTAAAGTGATAAAAGACAATAAAAACGAAATTAATTGGGTAGATCTCCATCCATAAGTTTTTGAAATGATTTCCAAACTGTTAAATGCTATTATGGTGGCAGCCGGCATATTTATCGCAAACAAACCCATCACAGATCCAAGTTCATCCGTTGAAAAATATTTTGGGAGTATCGAGGGTGCAGCAACCACAACGATTGCTCCTCCTATACCGACCAAGAATCTGCCAATATCTAAAACAAAAAAAGTTCCAGAAAAGAAGCCTATTAAAGAGCCCAAAGTTATTAAAAATAATCCTGCTGAACCTGTTTTTTTCGATCCGTATTTATCGACAAAAATAGCACCCGGTATGGAGAAAAAGATGCCCGGGATAGCAACTAGAGTCATGAGACTGCTGACTTTTCCATGAGAAATTCCGAATTCCCTCATTATATAAGGAATAACTGGAGGAGAACTTTGAAGAACGAATAAAAAAGCGAACATAGATGCGAATGATGCGGAAAATATGAGCCATCTCATGTATCAAGTACGATGAATGAATATAAAAGATTATCCTCACTATCTTTACTATTCATTTCTCTTATTCATTTCTCTGGTAGATTAAGTTCTGTATTACTCTCTCTAACCTCTCTAGCGATTAAATAAACTTGGGTAGCCGGTTGTAAAGCCATGCAAATATGAAACCCGCTATAAATGCGTCTATGAATCCGTATATTAAACCTAAAATACTTCCCGCTAGAGATATGCTGTATCCGGGGTAAATGCTTGTAATTATTTTGAGGAACTCTATTCCGTAGTTGGAAAGCAGAGAAAGCAAGGTGGTTAAAAATAAAGTACATGCCCAGAGAATTCCTCCTGCCATGGCGAATCTTTTTTCATCCAACTTCTCCATATTTTCATTCCCCCTTCTTGAGATATTTATCATTTAATAGGCTATAAACAATATTATTTAAAAATTTGATTGAAATTAAACGATTTTATTGAAATATCTCTCACCTACTCCTTTAATTCGCAAAGATATATAAGAAAGTAATAGCATGTTAAATAATGAACAATTTTGGAGGTGTATCCGTGGGGTACATGGGAAAAATCCTGAGAGTAAATCTCTCCGATAAAACCACAAAAATAGAAGATCTGGACGAAAATCTGGCAAGAAACTTTATTGGTGGCAGAGGACTAGGAGTAAAAATAATTTATGATGAAGTTCCACCTGGAACCCATCCTCTGAGCGAAGAAAACAAAATAGTCGTTGCTACAGGACCTCTAACAGGAACTAAGGCAACTGAGAGCGGCAGATACTGTACGATTACAAAATCTCCTCTTACCGGAACCATCCACGATTCTCACTCCGGAGGTTCGTTCGGTTTCTGGCTCAAGAGTTCCGGATTCGATGCAATTATAATAGAGGGCAAATCAGATACGCCGGTATACCTGCTTACAGACAATGGAAAAGCAGAGATAATAGATGCTAGCCATCTGTGGGGAAAAACGGTTTTCGAGACTTCTGATGCCTTGGAAGCAGAGTACAAGCCTTGCGGCATAGCATGTATAGGGCCTGCAGGAGAGAAACTTTCTAAGATAGCATGCATAATGAATGAAAAGTACCGAGCAGCTGGCAGAGGCGGGCACGGCGCTGTTTTGGGCTCCAAGAAATTAAAGGCAATAGTTAGCAGAGGAAATCAAAAGCCAGAGATAAAAAATCCAGAGAAATTCGATGAAGCATGCGAAGAAGCAAGAAAAATTATAAGCGAGCATCCTGTAACAAGCCAGGCGCTACCATCTTACGGTACCGCGGTTCTTGTAAATATAATTAACGAGCACGGAATGTATCCTACAAGAAACTTCCAGACAGGTGTATTTGAGGGCGCGGAGCCCACTAGCGGTGAAACAATAGCGGAAAAGATATTGATAAAAAAGAAAGGATGCTGGGGTTGCGAGATACAGTGCGGAAGGTGGAGCAAGGTAGATGATGTAATAGGTGAAGGTCCTGAATACGAAACAACATGGTCTTTCGGAGCAGATTGTGGAGTGGACGATTTAAAAGCCGTCTTCATGTCCCACCATTTGTGTAACGAATACGGACTCGATGCAATAGAGATGGGAACCACTATAGCGACTGCAATGGAACTTTACGAGAAAGGATATCTGGAAGAAGAGATAAAGTGGGGAGACGGAAAAAAACAAAACGAACTCGTTAGAATGACGGCAATGAGAGAAGGAATAGGAGACTGGCTAGCAGAAGGAGGTTACAGGCTGGCAGAGAGATTTGGTGCTCCACATCTATCAATGGATGTTAAAAAGCAGGCGCTACCAGCATATGATCCAAGAGGAGTAATGGCACACGCTCTGGGTTATGCAACGAGCAACAGAGGAGGTTGCCACCTAAGGGCTTATTTAATAGCACCAGAGATACTAGGTATTCCAGAGCAAATAGACAGATTTTCTATTGAAAATAAGGCGCAATGGGTCATAACATTCCAAGACCTCTTCGCTACCGTAGATTCCTGCGTTGTATGTAAGTTCGTCACATTTGCCATTGGGGCGGAGCAAATTGCAAATATGCTGGCTGGAGCAACAGGATGGGACATTACTGCAGATGAAGTACTGAAAATAGGAGAAAGAATCTATAACTTGGAGAGAGCATTCAACGCAAGAGAAGGTTTTGGGAGAAAAGACGATACCTTGCCAAAACGTTTCTTGGAAGAGCCAATGCCAGAGGGTCCGAGCAAAGGTCATGTAGTACCTCTGGATAAGATGCTGGAGGAATACTACAAACTAAGAGGATGGGTTGACGGCGTACCCACTCCAGAGAAACTGAAAGAACTCGGGCTATAACCTAGTATAACCTAGTATAGTTTTTATACCACCTTTTTTATTTTTTATTGGGGATTTGTTGATCGGAGTTATCACAAACAAATTTTCGATTTCATACCCTATCTTAGAGGAATTTAGAAAAAGGGGAATTCCAGTCCTGCATCTCTCCTTAAGGGATGAGATACCCTCTTCACTAAGGGTGGTAATCACAACACCTTCTGAAAGGAAATTCGTTAAACACAAAAACATAGTACTGGTGAAAAAAGAAAAATCGTGGGCTGAAATAGTGGATGAAGCCTTAACTGCTTTAGAAAAGCATATAGAATATTCTAAACTTACTATAGGAATAGATCCAGGAGAAAAACCCGGAGTAGCTGTTTTAGGAGACAACAAAGTCGTTTCGGTGTACAGATTAAGAGATGTGAGGGAAACAATTGACGTGATAAGAGATGCTCAAGAAAAATTCGTTGCAAAAGATATGGTGATAAAAATAGGTCATGAGGCTCCACTCCATAGAAATATAATCTTAAATTCCCTTATAAACAAAGGATACAATGTAGAGATAGTAAATGAGAGCAGTTCAACCCCATACCTTGGAAGGGGGACGAGATACACATCAGGCATGAGAGACGTCATCGCGGCTATAAACATTGCCCTATCAAAGGGTAAAAAAGTAAAGGAAAGCATGGAAGTTAAACCAAAAAAAGGAGATATAAAAAGCATACAGGAAAAAAGCAGGATTCAATCAAAGGGAAAAATTACGATATCCAGAGAATATGCTGAAAAAGTCGCAAAGGGAGAAATTTCACTTAAAAAAGCAATAGAGATGTTCTCTAAAAAATAATTGGTACTTTTTCGCTTTTGGTTAATGTTACGCATCTATTCTTTTTTACCAGTACAACGTCTTCTATCCTAACCCCAAATTTTTTCGGAACGTATATTCCAGGTTCTACCGTGACTACCATATTTTCTTTAAGCATTGTATCATCTTCCCCTGAGAGTCTTGGTTTTTCATGTACATCTATACCTATACCGTGCCCAGTGGAATGTATGAAGTTTTTTTCGTAACCGTGTTCTGAAATTATGCTTCTCGCTATTTTATCAACCTCGCATGCCTTGATTCCCTCCTTTATGGTTTTGATGACCTCTTCTTGAGCCATAAGGCATATTTCATAGACATCCAACGACTCTTCAATGAAGAAAGTTCGAGTAAGGTCTGCGCAGTAACCGCGCCAGATAGGTCCAAAGTCTACGATAATAGGTTCTCCTCTCCTTATTTTTCTGTTACCGGAAACTTTGTGTGGAATTGAGGCATTTCTCCCCGATACAACAATAGTATCAAAAGCAAAGCCTTCAGCTCCCTCTTTTTTTAACCAATACTCCAGTTCAACTGCTACTGTCCTCTCTCTTTTTCCATGAGATATCATTTCTTTTACATAATTCATGCCAGAATCAGCAAGTTTGCACGCATTTTTTATGTTTTTTATCTCTCTTCTATCCTTTATCATCCTTAGATTTTGTATATCTTCAGAAACTTCGATTATTCTTCCTTCAAGAAGATTTTTCAGTTTTTCAAAGTTCTTCACAGAAATAAAATCCTCCTCGATCCCTATCTTACTTGCATCTTTCAATCGTTCTTTAATTTTATCCCAGTATTCTTCCTTTTTCTTAAATACTAGGATGTCTAAATCAATATCTAAATCTATGCTCTCATTTGCATGCTCTTCTTCCATCTCCGGGACTATTAATGTAATTTCATCTGCTATAATGAGTGCGCTTCCTTCACACATGAATCCGGTTGCAAAAAATATATTCGAAGGATTCAAAAGCAATAATCCTTGAAGATCCACATTACTCATCATGTTTTTCAGTCTATCTATACTTTTTATTCTTTTCATTCGATCCATTCCCATTTTATGATCCCTATCCTATTTTACTCTATTTTATACCGCTAGTTTCTCCAAAGATTCCACTGGTTCATCAAACCATGTTATACCCTCAAATTTACATTCTAGCCTTCTCTTTTCTTTAATTAAAAAGTAAATTTTCTTAAATATCATGTAAAAATTGAAAAAAAGGATTATTCTCCAGTTCGATCTTTTTTCATCCAATACAGCAATGTATTTATCATCTCTTACTCCATCATCTATGAACTTAACGACTCCCTCGATTTTAAGATCGATCCTCTCTCCCTGTAGAAGTTTTCTTCCCAGGATGATGACGTCGATTGGAGATCCATCTTCTCCTCTAGTGCCTTCTATGAATCCATAGTTAACTATGCAAGGAATAGGGGAGAAAAACTCCCTAAAAAACTTTTTGTTTTTAAATCTATACTTGAAAAAACTGTGCTTTGGCGTCTCAACTGTTATCATCATCAGTTCATTATTGAACGAAATTCTTTATATTTGTTTTCAAATGAGGTTCTGCTAACTTATTGTTGCTGACAAGCTCATAGTCATTACTTGCCAATCCGG
>JBHIEG010000015.1:0-47714 GCA_046760505.1 Candidatus Hydrothermarchaeota archaeon | reverse complement strand
TATGAAGGTAAAAAAATCAGGTGGTCAGATCTCATATTAAGTCAGGCGCGCTCCATAGCAAAATTCTTGAGAGGAGAGTCTCCCAACTATGTTAGTTTCTGGCTCAGATGGTGAACTGCTTGATGTATGGCTTTTGACCCAGTATTACTATTGTCCCAGAAAGATATACTTCCTGGTAACAATGAACGTTCCACATGTACCTAGAAAAAAGATGGAATTCGGATCTTTGAAACATGAATCCGAGAAAGAAAGATTAAAGGAGAGAAAAACCGTCTATGGCTTTGATCCCGATAAAGTAGAGAAGGTAGATCATAACGTATACGCTGAAAATGAAGAGTATGGAATAAAGGGACAAATAGACACTGTTTTATTCCTTAAATCTGGAGATATTTTGGTAGTGGATGTGAAGTATTCGGATTTTCAGAGAGTATTTTTTAACTGGCGCAAGCAGATGGTCGCCTACTCATTGCTTGCTGAGGCAAAGTACGGAAAGAAGATAAAAAAAGGATTGGTATATTCTATACCGAAAAGAAAGTCTTTTACAATAATAATTACTGAAAGTGATCGACTGGCAATAAAGAGAGATGTGGAAAATATAAACTCGCTGATAATGGAAGAAAGAATTCCAAACGTTACCAAGGGCAAGCAATGCAGATACTGTGAGGTAGAAAAGTATTGTGCGTGAATGCTAAAAAAATTTCAACACATTTGATTTATTTTGATCATTGCTTAAATCAATTTTTAGGGTAATTATTCCAGTATTTTTATAATATCTACCGTGATTTTTATTTATTTTTAATAATTAGATGTATAATTACTTCTAATTAAAATTGAAGACTAATTTTGTTCTAATTTTACCGCTAAGGTGTGATTGGTCATTTATTATTCTCAGAACAAAAAGATCTCCCGCGTTTAAAGAAAAGTGCAGGAAAAACACACATTTATATACATTTAGGCGAAAATTTATTCTTTTTATTTTTAAATTTATTAATGATCTCTAATATTCTAAAAAAACCATTTTTACTAAAGAATAATGGAAAAAGTAAGTTCTTCATCAAACAATAGAAAAATCATATGCCACCCCAGGATTTTATTTATGTGAAGGGTTTTATATATAACCCACCGAGAAATTACCCTTCACACAAAGGTATCAAAAAGGAGTTGACAGGAAAGAATATAAAATATATAGAGATATATAAAATACGGTTTCAAAAGATAGCCTCGTAAAATGAGGATTGAAAGTCTATTTCTACTGACATACTCGAAACTATTTGTTTCGGTTCCAAAAGATAGCCTCGTAAAATGAGGATTGAAAGAAAAGGATCGTTGTTTACATATCATGTAAACGCTCGGAAAATGGAAGATTAAAAGAAACAGATTTTAGAAAGTTATGATTGCCTATATCACAGAGAGGTTGTGAGCATGCCTGAAGTCGAAATATCTGATGAAATATACAAAAGGGTAGAATCTTTTAAGAAAATAATTGACACAGTCCTTGGAGAGGAATTTGAATCTGTTGAAGAGTACGTAGAATTGATTTTGGAGATAGGAATGGAGAGAATGCTTCAGGACGTACTCCCGGAAGAAGAAATGTTACAAAAAACGATGACCGTCATGCTCAGGGATAATCCTGATTATCTGACAGATTTTGTAGCAAGAACTCTGAAAGAAGGTGCACTCATAAGAAAGAAAGAGGAAGAGATAAAAGAACGCTGGGAAAAATATATTTTCTGAGATCGTTGATGCTTTAGAAAAACCACATTCTGTTATATCTATTAGAAATCAATTTAAGAAAATAAGTTAAAACAATACTTACAGAATTCTCGGTGGTGAATATTTTGTCTGAGATGGAGGAGGAGATTGATACCTTACACCCTCAGATATATCAACACGTAGTTAAGGAAATTCCCAGGGCTGTTGAAAGTTACATAACTCTTGTAAGGGAAAGAAAAAAAGTTCTAGATGATTTATATAAAAGTATTAAACCTGTAAGCGTTGCAGAACTCGATAGAAAAGGGATATCCAAATATAAGATTGCAGGAGTTGATGGAGGAGGAAACGGTAAAGCATTAGAAGGATTCTACTTTGGAATCGTTGGAGCGCTGGCATATACTTCTAGGGGATTGGACGAAGAGGATAAAACACCAATTTCTTCTGGAACATCTCTGCTTTGGGATGATGAGTTCGATCCTGGAAGGAGAGCAGCGGTTATAAGAGATCGGATCATGTACGAAATTGCTAAAATTGCCATAGAAAAAAGAAAACCTGATATCTTGCTTTTGGATGGTCCACTGATACCCAACAGCAGGTATATTCCTAGTTTAGATGATTCAGATGGATATAAAGAGGATTATGAAAAAATGATGAATGCCCTCTTCTCACTGCTCGATACGATCATAAAGGAATACGAAGAGAGGAATATGCTTTTTGCATGCATAGTTAAGCGCGTAAGATCGATTCTTTACTCCAAGATTCTCGGACTTCAAAAGCCAATGAGAGATTCTGTCCTTCTTGCACCAATACTTCGAAAGGGACAGAGAACCGAGTTAATCAAGCCTGCTGAGGGAAGAATGTTGAAAGACGAATTTCCAAGTGAGCATAAAGATGTTAAACTTTTTTTCCTGAGAACATCAAAGCATAGTCCAATAAGAGTTGAAATTCCTGCATGCTTAAAGGAAAAAGTAGATGAAATCAGTTCTGTAATTTATTCAACCTCGGATCCCTTAAGCGGAATTCCTTTTCATATTCTAAGGGCTGATGCTCTAACCAAAGTTAGCGTTCCGACCACGGATTTAACGTATAATAGATTCATATCCCACATTATGGATGAAGTGAAGTCTGGCAGACTCTCAAATGATGATTTGGACATGGCAGATTTGAGAAGACTTGAGATATGGAGGTTATAAAATGAAAGAGCCTGTAGGATGGATAATAGATAACTCCGCTCATGATATTTTTTCATTCGTAGTCATGGAGGGAAAACATGCTGAATTTGGTAATTACTACATCGTGAAGCACCCGACCAGAGGAGTGGATGTGCTAACAAGAGCGATCGGGATAAACTACAAAAATCCAGAAATGGATATAACAAGATATGGACCAAGATATGCAAAGAAAGGACTCAAACTACCTTCCTCCGATCAAGAAATTCTTATAGTCCAAGCTGAGCCATTGGGATACTTCGATGGAAAAAAATTCAGACCGCTAGAAATGCCACCGGCCACATGGACTCCAGTGTACAAAGCAGAGGAAAAGGACCTTGAAAAATTCATAACACCAATAGAAAAGGGTTACTATCTCAAAATTGGTAATCTCAGAAACCTAGAGATCCCTATTTCCTTGGATTTAAACGGTCTTGTGAAAGGACACTGTTTTATTTGCGGAATGACGAGATCAGGTAAAAGTACTTTCTTACTTTCTCTTGTCTTGGCTGCAAAAAAAGAGGTTGATCCTCCAATTCATATAGTAATATTCGATAGAAGAGGAGAGTACACCCCGTTAGTTGAATCTGTTGGAGGTAAATGTTTCAAATACACGGACTTCATGAAACCTTTCGCTAGCATGAATCCTAAAGACGTTGCATCGATGTTGAATGTTGGGGGAAAACTACTTGATCTCGTAGCCTCTGCTATAGAGAAAATGCAAAACGATGGAATCAAGATTCCCTCCTACGAAGAACTCAAAGAATATATATTCAACGAAATAGAGAGAAAAGGATCTCCAGGCCATAAAAATAGGTTCAAAACAATTGTGAATGAGAACCTCATCAAATACGGACATATGATAGAAGCGCTTCCAGCAGAATCACTGGATCCGGTAAAGATTTTGAAAGAGAACGAAATCTCACTTATAGATTTCTCTGTGGATACAGATATTTCAAGACAACAAAGAATTGCAAGAGACATAATTAAAGAATTACTGAGAGAGGCAATGGCAAACGATGACTTTGGAGCAATAATTGCGATAGAAGAAGTTCAATACTTTGCTCCTGAAGTTCAGATGGTGAAGTACGGTGAAAATTGGAAAGAAAGCTCCGAGGCGATAACGGAGGCAATTTCTCAAGGGGGAGGATATAACTTGGGCTTCATAATAATGACTCAAAGACCAGCATATGTTTCTAAATCAGTCATAAGTCAGTGCAACTCGGTTATAAGCTTTAGATTGATGTCCGGGAGCGATCAGGACGCGATCATTAATTACACGGAATATGGATCAAGGGCGCTTAGGCAGTATTTAGCAGGATTATCGGATCACGAAGCATTCATCTGCGGAATAGCAGTTCCAACGAAATTCCCTGTTATTGTTGAAACCAGAGTTGAAGGTCATCCAAGAAAAGCAGCGAAAAATGCTCAGGAAACATTTGAGGCAATGAAAAATATTTCATTGTAATTCTTTTATTTCATTTTTTCCATGAATTCCAGCGTATTGTATAAATCAATTCCCCTGCAATAGTCTTCTAGTTCCAAAATACTTTTCCAGAGAGATTTACAGTTGCATTCTAAATTTTTGAATACTTTATCTGTTTGGTAGAGGGTGAATTCGTCTATCTTTTCTTTAATCTTCTTGTCGCACGATCCGCAGTTATGAGGACCTCTTAAAGAGCCGGCTCCCACCGGATCAACTATTATTCGGGTTTTTTCAAGTATTTTCAAGGCTTGTTTACATGTCTCAACCACACTCCAAAGCCAGGGGGGCCTGTACTGTCTTTTAAAAAATAATTTTTCTGTCAATGTGTTCTTATGGACCGTACACGGATTTATAGAGACCGTATTCACCTTCAGATACTTTATTTTCTTGAGGGAATATACTACGTCATTTATAGATTCCCTCTCATAGAGCATGGGGGGTTTTAGGAGAAGATAAATTTTCACTCCTATCCCCTTTTCCTTTAGATAAAAGACTGCATCCTCAAAAACACTGTAAGGGACGCCCTTGTCTATCAACAAATTCCTCGTAAAATCATTGGCGGATTCTAGTCCAATTGCGACTTCGAAGTATTTTTCTGGAATATTGAATTCATCCAAATTCTTTATGAATTCAGGTCTGCTTTCAACCACAAATTCCCTTATATTTTCATTTTCATCGACTTTTTTAAAAATATAATCTATTGTCTCTTTAGATAGTTCTCTCTCATCGAAAAAACTTCCAGACGTGAATATCTTTAAAGAATGCTCATCCTTTATTTTATTCATAATGTAATCAAACTGCCTCCTTATTTCTTCTTGAGTTACATTCTTTGAAGGAACTGGATAGTTGCACATCCTGCAACGGTTCCAGCTGCATCCTTTGGTTGGGAGAATAACAAAAACCGATTTGCCAGGTGACTCCAACAATCTGTCTTCCTTTACCCAAGTTACTGGTATCATTTCAACCAGCTTTGTGTCTTATTTTTACAAAAGATCCTCTTTCTAGGGGCAAATCTAATTTACTGGCTAATGAGCGTCCGACACCAAAAATCCTGCCGTCAATCCTGATAACAACTTCGTCCCCTATTCTAACATCTTCGTGAATATCTTCCACTGCAGGTCTGTTTATGAGGTTGCCCACTATGTCCTCTGTATTTATTTCGATCCAGTATCTGTCAAATTCATTTAATATTTCTCCTCCAGCAATATTAAGAGAAAATAGACCTGTTTTAGGGTTTAAAGTGCATATTAGCTCATCTCTCAAGTATATTCTTGGAATTCTGCCTCTTAGCATGCAGTCATCCCTTATGAATTCATGAGACAATCCTGTGCCGAACTGGTAATCAATAATTTTCCTGTACCTTTCGTATCTATTCTCTTTGAAATCGTAGTCCATATCTCTTATAGTACTTATAAACTCCTCCTCTGATCTTATGAATTCTATTTCGCATCCTTTTTCTCGAGCATTTTCACATAAAACCTCATAATCCTCAGGCAAGAATGAGAGAATCTCATCATAACCCTTGGATATTTGATATATCATCTCTCCGATTATGTTTATCTCTTCGTAATCCCATTTTCTTGTTACAGAGGTATCGTAGTGCGCCGCAGGATATATGTTCTCCCACTCCCTAGGAACAAGACCGAGAGGAGAGGTTAAAATCATTTCTTGGACGAAATTTGGGTTTCCAGCATCTCTAAGCAGTCTGAATATTTTTTTATGAGTCTTAGATGTCGAGTAGGGTTTTTTAGCCGAGCAGGGTAAAAGCAAAAGTACAGGCTTTTCTGATGTAAATCTTTTAAGAACCCTCTCTCTCCATCTTTTTATGATGGGAAAGTTCAAGGCGCTTGAAGTAGTAAAGCACAAATTAGAGTTTACCACTGGAAGTTCCTTTTCTATGATTTCATATGCATGAAGGTCGAGTAACTTGACTATAGAGTAGGCCAGAGGATTTCTAACTATCCTTGACTCAAGCCAGATCCTGAAATCTCCTTTTTTTATGTGATATTTACAAAGTTCAATTTCTCCCTCGATTACATTCAAATTATGAGCATAGAAGTCCCCATCTTCGCATGATGGACATGAACATGCATCCACTTCATCCATGCTATATATCCCGTCTGGAAAGAATAAGAGATTATTCTGAGATGACCACCTTATCATTACATCATCAAATAAATCTACGCCGGAATAAACTAGAACAGGTAGAAAAATTGGCAAAGAAGAAACTGGAGCATAGAGAGGTCCCATGTAATTTTTTTTTATATCCAAAATCGTATCAACAAAAAGTTTTGGCTCTTTCAGGATATCAATTAAGTTTCCTATTGCCAGGAAATCATTTCCTCCTCTTTCAATTGATTTTTTTCTGAGATCCGGATAGCGCAATCCATAAAGTGTTGAATGCTTTGAAGACTCCAAGAATGCCTTAATGATTTCTATGGGTGTATCCAGAGGCATTGCCTTTTCATCAGGTATGCTCAACTCATTTTTCTTGAAAATTTTAGGCGTTTCACCGTTTTTTATCTTTCCAATTCTTGCGAGTCCTTCTCTTTTAATAACTTCAAACCTCATAGACTAACTCCAATATTCTTTGAAAATCTACTTCTTTCTCTATTATATCTGAGAGTTCGTTCAATCTCTTGTCCAATCCTCTTTTTCTTGATGGAATATAATCTACTCCTTTTATATCACAGAGGTGCTTTACCAAAGCGCTCCTAAAAGAATCATTTTCAAACAAACCATGCATGTATGTTCCTATCACGTTTCCATTAACAGACCCATCAAATCCGTCTCCATTGTTGCCAATACCTTCTTTTACCCTTAAGAAAGGCTCTTCTTCAGTGTATGTGGTCCCTTCATGTATCTCAAATCCTTTCAATTCTTTTCCAACGATTTTTTTTAAAAAGATCTCTTCAGAAAAGACATAACCTTTTAACCGCTGAGTTATCTTCTCACCCTTTTCAAACACTGTTACCGCGTTTAAGAATCCAAGCCCGTTTACCGATCCATACTTGGACTCCAACTGATTTTCATCCTCTATTTTTTTTCCAAGTATCTGATAGCCACCGCATATACCTATCAATATTCCCTTAAATTTCAGTATATCTTTAAACACATCAGAGTTCTTTAATTTGAGCAGATCTTCTGTTGTATTTCTTGTTCCTGGAATTATAATTATATCCGGTTCTCCCAAGTCTTCATTTAGTTTTACAAATCTTATTGATAGGGAAGGTTCATAATCTAGTGGCTCGATATCGGTAAAATTAGATATTCTGGGTAACCATATAACTGCACAGTCAATAGGTCCTGAACTTCTCCACTTCCTCTCACTCAGGGAAGCAGAATCTTCCTCAGGCATGCTTAAAGTTGGATGATAGGGAATTATCCCTATTACAGGTATCCCTGTTCTTTTTTCAATTTCCTTCAATCCTGGCTCTAAGATTTCTTTGTCTCCCCTGAACTTATTTATCACGATTCCTTTTATTCTTCTTCTCCATTTCTCAGGAAGTAACTTGTATGTTCCATAAATGCTGGCAAAAACACCTCCTTTATCTATATCTGCGATAAGTATTACGTTTGCATCTGCAATTTCCGCTATCTTCATGTTTGCTAGGTCTCTATCCATTATATTAATTTCAGCAGGATTTCCTGCACCTTCTATCACAACTACCTCGTATTCATTTTTCAACGAATTCAGCGAATTCTCTATAACTTCCAATGCTTTTTCGTAGAAATTTCCTCTGTATTCATTAAAATTCATGTTTCCTACAGGCTTGCCTAAAACAATAACCTGAGATACGGCATCTTCCTTTGGTTTGAGTAGTATAGGATTCATTTCTTTTTTGGGATCTATTCCGCATGCAAATGCCTGAAGTGCCTGTGCGACCGCTATCTCATCCCCTTCTTTCGTGACGAAAGAGTTAAGAGACATGTTTTGAGACTTAAATGGTGTAACTTTAAAACCTCGTCTGGCAAGACTTCTACATACGCCTGCAACGAAAACTGTTTTGCCAGCGCTCGATCCGGTTCCCTGAACCATTATCGCTCTCATAACTATCCCATTAAGGTGGTTTTGGTGTATGAAGTAACGTCCAAACGCATACTGTTACTCTCTGTAGTTAGCATAACCATATTCGTAGTAATGTTTATGCTTGTCGGATGGAAAGAAGTGGGAGCCATACTCTATTCAATAGAGCCCACATTGCTGGGGTTTGCAATTTTAATTTACTTCATCACTGTTTATATAAGGTCAGTTAGATGGAGCTATCTGCTTAACAAAATAGGTTTTAGGATTGATCCAGTAAGGCTTCTTCCCTTCATCATAATAGGTCTATTCGGAAACAACATTACTCCCGGTGCTAAGATAGGCGGAGAACCAGTTAGGGCTTACTTCTTGAAAATGAGATTTAAACTTAGAATTTCTGAGGGTATGGCTACCATAATCACCGAGAGATTAATGGATTTTATAGTAATGTTTCTTTTTGGAGCAGTTGGCTTATTTTTCGTTATCTCTAAGTGGAATTTACCCCCTAAAAGTTTGGATATACTTATAATATTTCTGCTAATTGTTTTCATCATCCTTCTCATCTTAACAGCTGCTCTATTGGATGAAAGAGTATTATACAGTATAGGCAAGTTTATACCTAGAAAATTTAGGTCTGCAGGGATTACTAGGCTATTCTTATTTCATGACAACTTCAAGTTGCTAATGAAATCGCCAAGCACTTTAATTTTCGTATTCATCTGTACTTTATTAAATTGGAGTTTAGAACTATTCAGAATATGGATAATTTTGTTGGCGCTAAACAATTACATTCCGATTGAAGGTATTGCTACTGCTTATACATTGTCTATATTTGTAGGGGGTTTTTCATTCCTTCCCGGAGGATTAGGTATCCTAGAAGCAAGTATAGTAATATTATTTGCCATAATCGGACTTTCAGTAAAAGCAGGGGTTGCATTGGCGTTAGTAGATAGGCTGATTCATTACTGGATGATACTAGGCATTGGATCTTCGATGATGCCTTACTTTGGTATTAAGGAAATAGATAGGACTGTTTAACGCTGATTAATCTAAATTTAGATTAAGCCTTTACACTAAAACCTGCAGATTCTATCAATCTATCTATCAATTTCTCATCAGGTATTTTTAACCTGTATTTTTTGAGTAATTCTTCCCTGCTACGTTCTAAACCAGAATCTTTTAAGAATTTAGAAACCGGTATGGAATTATTACCCAATGAGAGTTTTTTCAGAAAATAATCAATTCTCTCATTCAGTTCATCATCTGGGTTGTATAAGACTACCTCAGATTTTTCATCAACTTCGAACTCCATTGGTTTTAAAACCTCATCATCTGAAAGATTCATCACGAGATCCATTAGATCTCCTTCGAAACATCCCTTTTTGACCGTAAAGTACTCTACTATAATTCCCTTTCTGAAAATAATCCATGTATTCGTATTTAAATCAGATATCTTGAGGTGACCAGTGTAAGAACTTCTTCCCAGGAGATTTAAAATCTTTTTTATCTCCTCCGAAGTAACGTTGGATTTTTTGTAAGCAACACTTGCCCTAGCTAGAAGTCTGATAATTAATCCCAATTGCATCGTATGATATATTTTACGAACACAATTATATCTTCTCCGTTAACATATTTGAGGCTATATTTGCAGATTTGCTGAAAAAAGGTGATAGACAGGAATACAATGGAATACAAATTATTGCCTTGATTTCAGATAATTTACAACCATATCTACCTGCTCCCTTGCGGTTCCTATATAGTTAAAAGGATCCAATATCTCTTCCAACTCTTTTTCAGTTACAATCGCCTTTACCTCTTCATTCTCAAGTAAAACTTCCTTCAGATCCATTTTTTTAGTGAATGCCGTCATCGAAGATACTCTTACTATTTCATGGGCTTTTTGTCTTCCAAGCCCTTTTTTAGCCAGGAATAACATTATCCGCTCTGACATAATCAGATCTTTTGATAGAAGGAGGTTTTTCTTCATATTCTCAGGATATGTGATTAGATTTTCTAAAACATATCGCATAGTCTTCAACATTTCATCTAACAAGAGAAAGGTCTCTGGAATTATGACTCTCTCACATGAAGAGTTTGTAAGGTCTCTTTCATGTTCTAATGCAATATTTTCCAATGCAGGCAATACATTAGATCTTAGAATCCTTGCTAAACCGCAAACCCTCTCTGATCTGTAAGGATTCCTTTTGTGAGGCATTGTTGAACTTCCCACCTGTTCCTCTAAGAATGGTTCTTCTAACTCCCTGATTTCTGTTCTTTGAAGGTTCCTTATCTCCTTACCTATCTTTTCTAATGTAGATGCAATTAGAGAAAGTAGCATTATGAGTTCTGCGTGTCTGTCTCTTTGAATTACCTGATTTGATACCATGGCAGGCTTTAGACCAAGGTATTCCATGGTCAGTTTCTGAACTTCAATCGCCTTTTCTCCGAGTCCTGCTTGGGTTCCTACCGCGCCTGACATCTTTCCAACGAGAATTCTTTTTCTCGATTCTTCAAGTCTTTCTAGGTGTCTATCAAACTCCATTGCCCATATAGCAAATTTTAATCCAAGAGTAGTGGGGATGGCATGCTGCCCATGGGTCCTTCCAACCAAAACAGTTTCCCTATGCTCTTCCGCCAGTTTCGTCAGCAATTTCCTAATTTCTTTCAAATCTTTTTCTACGATTTTCAAAGCATCTCTAAACTGCAATGCCAAGGCGGTGTCCAAAATATCGCTGCTCGTAGCACCTAAATGGACATACTCTCCGTAATCACCACAAACCTCTGCTAGAGCCTTTACAACTGCCATAAGGTCATGCTGAATTATCTTATCGATCTCCTTTACCCTCTCAATTTTTACCTTCTGATAGGAATTCTCTATAATCTCGGCTGCTTCCCTTGGAATGTTGTCAAGATCTGCATGAGCCTTTGCAAGAGCAACCTCTACCTTTAAAAGCCTCATAAGTTTGCTTTCTTCCTTGAATATCTCTCTCATCTCGCTACTTCCATATCTTTCTTCTATCGGATGGATGCTCATACCATGACCTCCAAATCTTTTAACTCAATAAACATTAATAAGTTAAAAGTTCAAGGTTAAATAGATGATATTTGACCTACACGTGCATAGTATATATTCCCATGACTGCAACACAAGTATACCTCAAATAATAAATAAGGCTGAAGAAATTAAATTAGATGGTATATCCATAACCGATCACGACACCTTAAGGGGATATGAAGAGGCAAAAAAGGTATCCAAGAACGTTATCGTGATCCCGGGAATTGAGATTTCACTAAAGGAAGGGCACCTGCTTGTATTAGGCATTGAAGAAGAACCTCCAAGGGTAGAGATCATGGATGTTCTAGAATGGGTTCGAGACAACAACGGAGTAAGTATAGCGGCTCATCCGTTCGACTCGTACAAGGGTCTTGGAGATCTTGTTTCAACCCTTCCACTTGATGGTATAGAGGTGTACAACGCCAAATACAAGTTCAGCCACGTAAACATACGGGCAGACAAAATTTCAAGAAAGTTGAACCTATCAAGAATTGGTGGAAGCGATGCCCACAATCTTGAGGAAATAGGAAGTGGCTTTACAATAATAGATGGTCCCCTAATAAAGGCGATAAAGAAAAAAAGAACCGAGGTCGGTCTGAGGTGAATGAAACCCACCTAGAGAGTATAAAGCAGAGGATAAGGGCAGTGGAGTTACTAAAACTAATGAAGAACTCCTTTACATACGAAGAACTATCGGAGCGAACAAACATCCCAATAACGGTTCTGAACAGATACGTTAAAGGTCATGTTTTGCCGAGCCATGAAAGGGCTATGTGGTTGTTGAAGTCTCTGGAAAAGGAATTTGATATAAGAAAAGAAGTCTTGAAAAGGATAAAGTTTGATGAACATGGCTTTTTTGATAACACACAAGTTTTAACTGACTCTTTACTGTTAAAAAAGATTGCAGAAGAAGTAAAGGAAATTTTTTCAGATGTCACCGTTGATAAGGTCCTTACAGCAGCAATAGACGGAATACCAATAGCAATGCAGGTGGCGAATGAATTCGGTGTTGATCTGATCTATACCAAGAAGAACAGAGAAGTCGGAGTATATGATTTTATGGAGGAAACCTACCTCTCAAGCTCTTCTGGAGTAATCATGAGTCTTTACATTCCATCATGGATGATTAAGAAAGGAGAAAACATACTGGTGGTGGACGATATAATAAGAAGTGGTGAGACTCAAGGGGCATTGATAAGGCTTGTTAATAAAGCAAAGGCAAATGTGGTAGGAGTATTCACAATAATATCCATAGAAGGAGAGGGGTTAAGTAAGATCAGTAAAGAAGTCAACTGCAAGGTTGTGAGCTTGGTCACGCTATAGCGGGGAAATTAAATGTATGATGTGGTCATAATAGGTGCTGGACCGGCAGGTCTTTTTGCGGCAAAAGAACTCTCAGATCACTCATCGCTAAAAGTTCTCGTTGTTGAACAGGGTAAAGACATAGAAGAAAGGTCATGTGTCATATCAGATACTCAGTACTGCATAAACTGCGCTCCATGCGATATAATGTGTGGTGTAGGAGGATCCGGTGGCCTATCCGATGGCACATTGAACCTGAGACCAGATGTGGGAGGAGACCTTGGAGCACTGGTTGGCGACGACGAGTTAGCATGGAGGTTGGTGAAAAAGGTAGATAAAATATTTCTAGAGCACGGAGCCCCAGATAAACTCTATGGTCAAGATGCATCCAAGGTAGAAGAACTCGAAAGAAAGGCTTCTGCAGCAGATATAAGGTTTGTCAACATACTCCAAAGGCACATTGGAACTGATTATGCCCCAAAGGTCATTAAATCTCTGAAAGATTATCTATTAAAAAATGGAGTAAAGATTCTTAGTAATACAAGCGTTGAAGAAATAATGGAAAACGGTGTCAAGATAAATGGTAAAGCGGTTTCATCCAGATACAAGATAGCTGCTCCAGGAAGAGTTGGCGCTACTTGGTTCGCTGAACAGGCAAAAAAAATGAAGATAGAAATGGAACATGGACCAATAGATGTTGGAGTCAGGGTGGAAGTTCCTTCTGTGGTAATGGATCCCATAATTGAAGTGAACAGGGATCCTAAGTTTCATATTTACACCAAAAAATACGATGACTTGGTAAGAACCTTTTGTGTTAATCATAGGGGATTCGTTGTCCAAGAAACCTACGGAGAGTACGTAGGCATTAATGGTCACTCACTCAGAGACAGAGAATCTGAGAATACCAACTTCGGATTTTTGACCAGGATAAATTTGACCGAGCCTGTCGAGGATACAACAGCATATGGCAGGTCTATTGCTGAACTCGCCACAACAATAGGTGGAGGCAAGCCAATACTGCAGAGATTAGGTGACCTAAGACGCGGAAGAAGATCTACATGGAACAGAATAAACAAAAGTCAAGTCAAGCCTACACTTAAAGCGGTCACTCCCGGAGATATAGCCATGGCTCTCCCCCATAGAATTGTTACTAACATAATAGAAGGCTTAGAGAGATTGGACAAAGTGATTCCCGGAGTTGCAAGTGATTCAACCTTGATCTATGCTCCAGAGATAAAATTCTATGCGATGCAGGTCAAGGTAGATAGATACATGGAGACCACTGTTCCAGATCTGTTTGTTGCAGGAGATGGAGCGGGTCTTTCAAGGGGAATCGTAAATGCAGCTGCAACGGGAATAATCGCTGCGTGCGGTATTTTAAGAAAAGAAGGAATAGATGTTGTTATTTAGATTTCAAGGGTATTCTGTATTTCTCTTTGTTTATCTCATCAAATAAATCTCCTTTCTCCTTCAATCTCTCTAAAATTGTATTTATGTTAAACATCTCTGGCTCTACATCTCCTTCCTCTATCTCCTTCCATGTAAGTGGAGTTGAAACTGGTGCATTTGGAAGCGGTCTTAAACTATATGGAGCGACTACGGTTTTTCCTCGATCGTTCTGTAAGAAATCTATGAAAACTTTTCCTTTACGTTTGGTTGCTCTTCCGGCATATGTAGTCACCTTCTTATGCTTTCTTTCTATTAATTCGCCTATCTTTCTAACGAAAAACTTGGCTTCTCTAAAAGTATGCCCTTCAATGGGAACATAAATCTGCAAGCCTGTAGCACCCGATGTTTTAGGGAATCCTCTCATTTTCAGTTCTTTCAAAATATCTCTTATGATAACTGCTACTTCCAGTGCTTCTTTGAATGTAGATGGCTTAAATGGATCTAAATCAAATACGCAAAAATCTGGAGTTTCGTAAGAGTGTATTCTTGATAGTGTGGGGTTATAATCTACTGTACCAAAGTTTGTTAGCCAAATTAAGGTTGGAAGATCGTTGCATACGGGATATCTGATATTATCCTTGGAATAGGTTTTTATCCAACTAGGAGCATATTCTGGCAAGTCCTTTTGAAAAAAACAATCATTTATCCCATCAGGACACCGTATCAGAGTCAATGGGCGATCTTTTAGGTATCTTAGGATGTATTCACCAACATCAACGTAATACTTTATAATTTCTGCCTTGGTAATTCCTTCCTTTCCCCATATCTTCTTCTCAAGGTTAGAGAGCCTTATTTTGACTCCTTTACACTCCACGTACACGTATCCGGACATTTTTCTAAATTTTGTATTTTTCGTAAACATCTGGTCCTTTTTAAAAAAGGATCGTTTCTACGGTGCCATCAAAGTTCGGGAAGGCATATGATATCTGCTTTTTTCTACGCCTTTTCCATAAGTTCCATAGATTTTTTAAGGTTTTCATCTCTGCTTCTGACTGATTCAGTGAGCAACTCCAACTGACAGGCCGCGACGATAACCTTATCTTTCAATAAGCATACCAGCCATCCTTCATTTAAAGCCCTAAATCGCTGCTGATCTCCTGAAGAGATTTTAGCGCTATGTCCAGAAACTCCTCATATTCCAATCCAATTTCTTCGCACATCATTATTTTATTTCTATCGACGTTTCTTGCAAAAGATTTATCCTTGAACTTCTTTTTTATGCTTTTAACCTTGACTTCCGATAGTTTTTTGCTGGGCATAACCAAGGCAACTGCTACGATTAATCCAGAAATTGCATCGGCTATGATTAAAGATTTGTCCATTAAACTCTCTGGTTTGGCGCCAGTCAACTCGTTGTGAGCCCTGATCGCGTGGAGACACTCTTCAGGTAATTTGTCTTCCAGCATCTCAGCAGAGACTTTACCATGAACATTCATATTTCCTCCTACCCTCTCGTAGTCGATATCGTGGAGCAGACCTACACGCTCATAGAGTTCTTCGTTTTGATGGAGTTTTCTTGCTAATCCTTTCATTATCGCCGAGACCGCAAGCATATGCTTCTTCAAGGCTTCATTTTTGATATTCTCTTCAATAAGTCTCAGAGAATCTTCTCTAGATAGCATAAAGAGAGTTAGGTAAAATCCCCTCTTAAGTTTTATTATTCATCCAACTGATCTATTGTACATTCTTTTGGTTGTTTATCCAATCTAAATCTCAGAAAAACAGGCATTCTCAATTTATTATCCTTTGTTCTTTCCGAGTACTTGATCTCAGCCACCAATTGAGGCTTAACCCACTCAACATCCTTAAGATCTATATCTTTAAAGATGCGTTCATCAGTTCTAAGTTTCTGAAGGATTTTGTAGGTATCAACCAATTTTGCATGATTAAAGCCGGTGCCTACCTTTCCTATGTATCTTAATTCATTTCCCTCATATAGAGCCAGAACGAGGGAGCCAAAACTGCTAGCTCTATTACCCTTTCCTTTTGAATATCCACATACTATACAATCAACTGTCCTTGTCTTCTTTATCTTTAACCATAAATCGCTTCTCTTTCCAATGAGATAAGGGCTTCTCATTTCCTTTGCTATAATGCCTTCGAATCCAAGTTTTATGGCTTCGTTCAGGAATTTTTTTCCTTTTTCTTTGATGTAAGGTGTTATTTTTATGTTTTTCTTCTCGATAACACAATCTTTTATCAATTCTTTCCTTTCTATCAACGGAAGGTCAACCACTTCACTGCCATCCAGAAACAAGATATCGAATATCACGTATGTTACTGGATTTTCTCTTGATAGAACCTCAATCTTGAAGATATCTTCGATATTTCTTTGTTGAATTTTATTAAAACTAGGCGCTCCTTTTTCTATACATACAAGTTCTCCATCAAGTATCGCACTTTCAGCATTTATTTCAGGACGTATTTCTGGAAATTTGTATGTTATGTCAAGTAGATTTCGGCTTTGAAGTCTCATGCCATTTTTTATAAAAGCTAAACACCTAAAACCGTCCCATTTAGGCTCAAATATATAATCAGGTGAGTCGAAAATTGCTGCATTCTTCGCTAGCATTGGTCTGATCTTTTGATCAAATAAGCTCATGATTCCTTCACTGATCGTATACTCTCTTCCAAGGCTTTCATTAGATCCACTGTCTCTGGTATTTCAATTGATGGTTTTTCGATTTCCCTTCCCTCTATCTTAGCTCTAATTATATTTAAGAGGGCTTCTCTGTACTTATCCTCGTATTTCTCTATCACAAACTCCCCCTCTAAAGCATCAATCAGGAGTTCAGCCATCTCAACTTCCTTTTCACTTATTTCAACCTCTTTTTGAATACCGATAGAGAGTGGATCTCTGATTTCATCTCCGTAAAACAAACTTGACATCACTATACCATCCTCTATGGCTCTGATCGCTACCAGTGATTCCTTGTTACGGATTGATACCTTTGCTATACCAACTTTTTTCTTTTTCAGAAGCACTCTCCTTAGTAGCTCAAATGCCTTAACTCCTGCCTCTGTGGGACCGAGATAATAGCTCTTGTCATAGTAAATGGGGTCTATATCTTCCAATTTAACAAATTCAATTATGTCCACCGATTTGGTGCTCTTTAATGGGATTTTTTCAAAATCCTCATCCTCAAGTATTATGTAGTTCCCCTTCTCGAATTCATAGCCCCTTACCGTATCTCCCCATGAAATTTGAGCCTCACATTTTGGGCAGTACCATGGTCTCTTCAGGGGTGTATGACAATCTGAGTGAAGAAGGCGAAATTTTATGTCTTTTTTTTCGGTAGCAGGGTAAAGTTTTACCGGAATGTTGACCAAACCAAAGGACAGTGTACCAGTCCATATAGCTCGCATAAGAGCACCTACAATTAAGATATTCAAATAGCGATAAAAACTTGAGGGTGGGGATCAGAAATTTAACGTCAATGCCTAAGAACTACATCAGAATATCAAAAATCCCTTTCTTTTTATGGCTATCTCGTTCAGAACAAGAATAATTTCTTTTTTCTTAGAGTCAAAGGTAACGTTCATTATTTTTATAAAGAACCAAGGAAATTCTTTGTGGCAGTATTTACAGGTGCTCTCAGATATGGGTATAGTCTCAGCCCCAATGACATCTGCATGACAAAAGGTACAAATTTCATCAGACGGTTTCTTTGGTTTATATCCTATGATTGAATGGTGTAACTTTTCAAAGTCTATTTCTTTAGCATGGCAATTTTCGCACCTTATTTCCTCTGGATAAGGTCTGCCTTCAAGCACTTTAGAGGGATCAATTTCAAATCTGTGATGGGCTTCGCCGATTTTAATTACTGCTTCCCTTTCTTTAGCTGTACCGTACAGTGAGTGGTGGCAGTTCGTACATTCAACATCTCCTGGATGAGGAGCCTTCCTTAGATATATGGAGTGATAACCGAATACCGCAAAGATAAAGAGAAAAATGATTATGAGTGAAAGGTACTTTGCTTTTGACCAAAACCCTCTCTTAGTGAATTTTTCTTCAGATATGTACTCGCATATTCTTGTTGTCCTGCAATTTGGACAAAAAGCCAGCAAATTTTTGGGCTTTTTCCTATGTCTAACCTTATTTACTTCTTTCTCAAACCTCTTTGAACATTTTCTACATACTAAACAGACTTTCATAAACAACCCGCGTTCAAAAATCTTTTCTTTTTATTTGAGGATAAGTCATTTTCGATGAAAGTATCGAGAAAGTACCACTATGTTTAAATGATACTTTATTCATTAAGATGATACATCCTGAAAAGAAGTGATCGAAATGATAATTCCCGTAAGGTGCTTTACGTGTGGTAAAGTAGTGGCAAGCAAATATGAGGAATATAAGGTCAGGGTAGAAAATGGTGAAAACCCAGGCAAGGTACTGGATGAATTAGGTTTCGAAAGACCCTGTTGTAGAAGAATGCTCCTCTCCCATGTGGAATTGATAGACGAAATAATACAGTATGAATAGCCTTTTACCTTTTCAATTTCCTTTAATTTGAAATCTTACCATTTCTTCACTCTTTTCCTTTCGAAACAGTCTTGGCAGAAGTTTCTGTATTCATTGTCTATTATCATTGGAAAACTGTACCCGGGACGTATTTCCCTACCACATTCATGACATTTCGGCTCCATAAGCAATCACTTTTTTCCAACATTAATCTATACCTTTAATCCATAATACTTTGTTGGTAACTAAATTTCCATAGGTCATCTATCACAGTTATCTAAATCATCAACTCTCCTTCATCTGCCAGATCATGACAGCAATGTCTTCAGGGGCTTTTCTTATTATTCTTTCTGTTACTCCTCCAAGGATGGCTTGTTTTAACCCTTTTGTGTGAGTGGGTACAACTATCAAACTTATACCCAGATCTTTTGCCGTATCCACTATTGTATCCGCAACCTTCCCTTCCTTTATTATTGTCTCTGCTTTCACTCCCATTTTTTCTGCCATTTCTTTCACTCTTTTCACATTTTCCTCGGCAAATTTTTGATATTTTTCCATGTTTGAAACTACGTTCATGATGAAAACCTTTGAATTATATATTTTTGCTATTTCAATCCCACGAATCGCTGCTAATTCACAGGCCGGTGAACCGTCGGTGGTTAATAGAATCTTTTCGAAGATCATTTCACTCCTCTCCAAACGAATACTGGAACATCTCTCGGCACTTCCTTGATAACTTTTTCCGTAACGCTTCCCAAGATGAACTTTTCAGTCGGAGTAGAGCGGGTTGCCATCAAAATGGCTTTTGCTCCAATTTTTTCCGCAACTGATACTATGGTCGAAGCAGCCTCGCCCTCTTCGGCAATCGTCTTAATTTTAACCCCTTTTTCTTCTGCCAACTTCCTAGCTTTTGTTATTATGCGCTCTGCTATACGAGTCAAGGTTTCTTCATACCTTTCAGTTACCTCTCCCATGAATCTTGGCTTGGGTCTGTACTTTTCACTCTCAATTACATTGAGCACCACTATCTCAGAATCTTTGAAGTTCTCCATAGCCTTTTTCAGTACATGGTAACTGCTTTCTGAATCATCCATGGGAACCAAAATCTTCTCGAACAAGACTCTACCCCCTTTTTTCCCTAACTTTTGAAAGTAATATAACTCTATTTATCGTTTACGCAGCTGTACCAAAAATAAATATAATGGAAAAGAGAAAAAAAAATCATGAGAGAGATAAGATGGGGCATTAAAGGATTTGACAAACTGATGGGGAAAAACTTTCCAAAAAACTGTAATCTCTTGTTAATTGGAAGACTGGGATCTGGAAAGTCAATATTCTGCGAGCAGGTAATTTATGAGGGGCTAAAACAAGGAATTCCCGGCGTTTACGTGACCGTAGACGAGCCACCCTACATAGTAAAGGAAAATCTTGCCCGTCTGGGATGCAACGCTGATGAATATAAAAATCTTGCCATAGTAGACTGTTATTCCTACGGAATCGGAAGAATAAGAGGAGAGAGTCCGCTAACAAAAGAGCCCTATGTTGTAAAGGACCCAACTCAGATTGACCAAATCGGAAAGAAAGTCCATGAGATAAGAAAGGAATTTGGCGGGGGAAGACTGGTTTTGGACTCCCTTTCAGGTCTGTTAAGTTTCGTGAGAATAAACATCGAATCTGCAATTAGACTGGGTCATACACTTTTTGAAACCATGATGTGGAGTCCAGCAATAATAGTAAGTCACGAGGCAATGGATTTGAAGATTATAAGTAACGCGCTGAGGAGTGTTACTCATGGCGTGATTAGAATGAGGCTCGAGGAAAA
This sequence comes from Candidatus Hydrothermarchaeota archaeon, assembly GCA_046760505.1. GTDB lineage: Archaea > CAYFZR01 > CAYFZR01 > CAYFZR01 > CAYFZR01 > CAYFZR01. The sequence continues at coordinate 27,193 of JBHIEG010000015.1, read as the reverse complement.
TGAAGAAGGGATCATGAGATCTCTGAGGGTCGAGAACCTCATGGGCACTACGTCACCGTGGAAAAGATACCATATAACTGAGAAAGGAATCATAATGGAGGAATAACCTTGGTAAAACTCCTTCAAACATGGATAGAAAATTTAGATAATATTTTGGGAGGAGGCATACCTGCTGGATCAAATATATTTCTTTATGGACCTCCGGGAAGCGGAAAAACCTCCTTTTCCATAAGTGTACTCTCAAAAAATTTGGAAAATGGCGTTCCCTGCTTGTGCATAACCATGGACGAGTCACCAAGAATGGTGAGAGAAAGGTTCGCAGATTTTGGTTGCGACACAAAGGAGTTTGAAGATGAAAATCTCTTCCAGATAATTGACTGCTATACTTGGAGGCTTGGAGAATGGGCTGAGAGCACCGAGAAGCGTTTTGTCAGTTCTTTAAGGGACCTAAACCAGCTGATAAGGCTTTTCATCGAGAGCATGGAAGAGCTAAAAATAGTTGAGAAAGGAGGTATCGTTCTTTTCGATACTCTCTCTACTCTCGTCATGTATGCGGGATTGAATTTGACCTACAAGGCTACAAACTCCTTAACAGCTATGATAAGAGAGGCAAATGCCATAAGCTTCCTTGTCCTAGAAGAAGGCGTTCATGAAGAGAGGACAATGGCCACACTAAACTACATAACAGAAGGCACCATAAGGTTCAAAACAGAACACGAGAGGCTCTATTTCAGGGTGGAGAGATTGAAAAGATCCCCTCACATGACGCACTGGATTCCTTTTAAACTGTCAAGTACCGGACTGGAGATCATTAAAGTTAGGTGAGTTTTATGACTAAAAGAAAAGATATATTTGAAAAAATTTATGAAACAACACAGAAGAACATGAGAGCAGCATTAGACAAAAAACTTAAACTTAGAAAAAACCTTGGGGACACCATTCATATATTAGCCTTTCAGAATAGATTCCTCCCGATTTTAGCATTGAGTCCAGGATCGGAGTCTGTTCTTTATGAATCAGGAAGAGATAATGGAAGAAGGTTTGTTTCCGACTTCATAGAAGACAATGATTTAAGATCGGTCTTAGAGGGCTTTGCAGAATTTATGAGAAGGATAAAGATAGGAGACATAGAAGTAGTGGAGGCATCAGACTCGGGTGCCAAGGTAAGGTGGAAGGAATGTATAACATGCGCTGGGGTTCCAGACGTGAGCATGACCTTGTGCCACTTTGAGGCAGGAACCATTGCAGGAACGGTGGAGAAAAAACTCGGCAAGAGAGCCATAGTACATGAGACAAATTGCTGCGGCTCAGGCTCAGATTACTGTGAATTCAAAATTGAGCTTGTAGAGTAGAATGCGTAAATAAAGTAAAAATAAAAGGGATAACGCAATAAGGATATAGAAGTAAAGGGACTAGAGATTAGATGAGATGCCAGATAGTAAAAATGATAGAATGGCGTTAAGGATAAAACCCATGGGAAAAGATTAAACCTCGCGCAAAGCATCTAAGCGCGTATGTACCACTATTCCGTTCTTTGTTATTTCCATTTCGTATATTCTTTTGCTGTGGTTCACACCTTTCATCTTCCTTACGGTAATGTACTGTTTGTATGTATTTCCTTCTTTGGTATACATGAGAAAAATTACTCCATCTGCAATAAATTCCTCAACGCCAAATCTGCTTATATTGTTGGTTCCTTCTTCAACCTCAGATATGAACAAAGATGTACATCCAAGCCTCTCTAAGGCAGTTGAGACCCTTAGTATCTCCTTTCTTATCTCGAACTCATCCTTCAATATGACCGCGAATGAAGTTATGGAATCAAAAACCAACCTCTTGGCACCGGTTTTCTTCCAGAGTTTGTAGATATCCTCAATCAATGAATTGACATCAAATGGTCTCATTTCCACATATCTTTCATCGGTTGGAGAGGCTATACGTGTTGATATCGCATCTAAAATAGCCAGTGTTCCCTCATCTTCATATTTTTTTAGATCCCATCCGAATGCCTTCATGTTTTCTCTAACCTTTGCTGGAAATTCATCAAAAGCAACATATATTCCATTTTCACCATTTTCTGCCCCTTTCAGTAGAAATTGAAGACCAAAAGTGGTTTTTCCTGAGCCAGCATGACCTGCCAAGAGTATAGATCTCCCTTTTGGCAAGCCGCCATTCAATAAATCGTCAAGTCCCTTTATCCCTGAGGGTATCCGCATGACACACCACTCCTCTATATAGAGACCAACTTAAATTTAATGTTTACCATCGATAAAATTGCCCTTGTTGATGCCTCGTTGAATCCAAATGGGCAAAACCAATCAAGATATTGACCGAGAATTGATCTAATATTTAAATATTAAAAAAAATTATATAATAATGACCGGAATTACTATAATTCTAACTCTAGTGGATATGTTTAAAGATAGAATCCTTTCTATTCTTCTTTTGACTCTTCTTCGGAAAATAGTTTTTCTTTCTCTTCTTCTAACTCCTGCATGCCTTTTTTAAATTCCCTCATCGCTTTTCCAATAGATCTTGCCAACTCAGGTAGTTTTGCTCCTCCAAACACTAGGAGTATTATGAGGAAGATTACCAGAAGTTCGTTAAAACCCAACGGACCAAACATCCTTTCACCTATAATTAATAAGGAGATGTTGTATAAAAATTATTTGATTTTTGGTTCCGTTAACTTACCTGTTGGTGAGGAAAAAAATAAAAAATTACTGAAATAAACTCGCAAGTTTCAAACTCTCAATGATTTTAACCTACTTTCAAAGTTCTGACACCCTTTCAACAATATTATTAGTTTTTTGCTCTTATTCCTGCTCTTCTTACAAATTCCGCAACAACTTACTCCGGTCTTATCAACATGGAATTCTCCGCTCTTAAACCATTATTTGATTTTACTAACAGATTTGGAAGAGTTCGATTATGTGGTCACTGTCTGTGACCATGCAAAAGAGACCTGTCCATTTTTTCCCAAGAGGAAAAGGTGTCTTCACAAGGATTTGAAGATCCATTGGAAACAAAAGGTGACAAAAAACAGGATAGAAGAGTTCAGAAAAGTACAGAGCGAGATTAAAGAATGGATAGAAGGATGCTTGGTGAAAGTTAACAAAACCTGATTTTAAAAATATTCTTCGCTCCAATCGATGCTTGGTTTTTTTCCCTCTTTATTCTTTATTATATTCTCTATCTCCCTTGCAACATCCTCAGCGCTTTTATTTGTTGTATCCACTTCATAAACTTCTTCGCATGCGTTTAAAGATTCGCTCACAATAATTCCTAAAGCCTCTGCATCGCAGTTTTCCCTTATTTTTTCCTTTGAAAATCCTTCTCTTACAAGTCTCTTCTCGAGGCACTTGGGATCTGTCCTCAGTACCACTATCATATCTATTAGTTCTCTTGCTATGAGGTGAGAGAGATGACCGACAAATATGGTTCCTTCTTTGTTGTACTCCCTTAGTACATTTGACAATTCTTCTAAATCTACTACATATGTGTCTCTTTCCTCATCATATTCTTTCAAAAGATTATGTTTCCTTGCAACTTCGTTTAACTCTATACAGATGAAATCTTTTAAAAATTTACATGCGCTTGATTTTCCTGTTCCTGGAGTTCCTGTTAGGCAGATTGCCATATGTCATAATCCCTGTATTTGCTTTGTCTTTTCATTACACCTGCTTTATATGATTCAATCTTTTGTTTTATTGCTGGAACTAACTCAGAAAATGAAAAACTTTCGAGATCATAACTAAGGTTTTTTATTCTCTCTAAATCGGTAAAACTGCCCTTTAACTTTCTGTTAACCGAAGATACTTCCTTTTCCAGTCTCTTTCCGTATCTGGTGCCAAACATTTTCAAGAACGGAAACTTTGTGAGACCATTTGCTCCTGATAGCAGAAGCAAACAGATGCTCGATATATTTTCTATCCATGTTCCTGCTATTATTTCTAAATCCGGATAGGTGATCCTTAATGTAGAAATTGTATCACACAAATAAAAGGTAGGTGGACCTGGATAATCCTCGAATACGGTTTTCTCCTGCGGATTTAAAGGATACAGTACAACTCTAGATATATCGTATTCTTCTATGAAATCTAGAAGAAGTTCTGTATCAGATCTCTTTTCTCCGATTCCCAATATTATGGTCACTCCGGTCTTCAACCCTATGTCCAACGCATCATTCAACATACCTTCAATATTTTCATGGGCCTTGCTTGGGCAAACCTTCTTCCTTAACTCAGGATTTACAGTTTCAATTGCTCCAACAACTCCTTTTATAGAATCAAATGTTTCTAACTCTTCTTTGCTTAGCAAACCTACGTTAAGCCATATTTTTTCATTGAATATCTCTTCCATACCCTTTGAGATCTTTACCAGTTCTTCTGTTTCAAATGCATCTCTTCCTGAAGAGAGAAATTCAAGATTCCAATCAAGCTTTTTGAGCAAAATCGCCTCTGCAAATATGCTTGAGTAGGTCCTTCTCCCTCTCTTAGGGTCCGATATGCTATCCTTCTGCGTTGACATAAAGCAGAACTTGCAGTCTCCGTAACTGCAGTACCAAGAGAGAAATATGGCTCTCTCGAGAGTGACTTCGTTAAAGTTTCTCCGGGTAATCTTGTCTGCTTTTTTTATTTTCTCAATTCTTTCTTCAATTACCTCCACATGATTTGCTAACATCTTCAATCAGATCGCCTAACTCATCTATTATTTTTTGAACATGATCTTCAGTTAGCTTGAAAGGATCCAATCTTTTTAGCTCTATTGTTAAGCCTTCTCCCATAAATCTCTCGTACCTCGGGCATTTCATAACAAATCTTTTATTTAAATCTGTTTTGTAACGGAACAAATCTGTTACAGAATTATCGCATTTAACGGCAGTTACGATTCCTCTTCTTTCCTTATGTAAGCATTCTATATTCATTTCTTCAAACGCTTTTCTTATTTTGTCATTGTATCTGCAATACAATTCATATATGTAATCAATATTCTTTAATTCACCCACTATACCTGCGCAGTGTAGGGGATTTGTCCTTAAAAGATGTCTGAATTCTATCGGCTCATCAGCCATTATTACTCCGCCGAATCCCAGATTTATCAACTTTGGAGAGCCTGTACTCAAGAAGATTATATCTCCCCTTGCGAATGGAATTCCAGAGACGTCTTCTATTATCAATATGTCTTTTTCTCTCGCGATTTCGTAGGTAAGATCAGGCTGCTCTGCTATATATCCGGATGATCCGCATATGAGCAAGGCATCCATTTCTCGGTCCAATGAATCTATTATTCCATTTTTAGTCTTTATATCTATAATCTCCTTTTTATTCTCCTTGCATAGTCTTTTGAAATCCTTCCAACCACCCTGATCAGGTATTCCAACCTTTTTTCCAGCCCTATTCAGAGCTATGTGAAGGGCTAAATTCCCTCTTTCAGTAAAGTATACGTATTCCTTGTTATATCTCTTAGAAAGAGTTTTCCTCGCTTTATTTACAATCGGATGGTCTTCTCCTCTTTCATATTCCACTAACTCAAACAGCACCGAGTTCATCAACTTTAGAGCATCGTTTGATATTCTTCTGTTTGGAAATATCATGTTCTTCCCTTTTTTTGGAGAATTCTGGAACAATTAATCTTAAGGATAGGTAGGATATGTCTTTTTCTTAAGCCTTTGATCATTATTGCTCCACTATTAATCGTTAAGATGCTACATGAACAATCATATCTGATCCTGTGGATAAAATAGACGGAAAAACATGCCCTCTCTTCAATACAATTTTCTTCGCAACATTTAAGTAAAGAATTATTTGATTAAGGGCATGAATCTACAAGAAATAGTAGACAAATCAGGTAAATTTTTGCTCAACACCTATAAGAGGCAAAAAATCGCGATAGTAAGAGGTAGAGGACTTTACGTTTGGGACTCGGAAGGCAAGAAGTACATAGACTGCGTCGCGGGTTTAGGAGTAATCAACGTTGGCCACTGTCATCCTAAGGTTGTTAAGGCTATAGAAGATCAAGCAAGAGAGTTAATGCATTGTTCAAACCTATATCATATACCAAACCAAGTAGAACTGGCTGAACTATTGTCTGAGATTTCTCCATGTGATAAGGTGTTTTTTGCAAATTCAGGGGCAGAATCGGTTGAAGCAGCGCTTAAACTTGCCAGAAAATTTACCAAGAGAGAAAGGATAATATCCATGCTGAACTCATTTCATGGCAGAACATACGGTGCTCTCAGCGCAACCGGACAGGAAAAATTTCAGCATGCCTTTAAGCCTTTGGTTCCTGGCTTCTCGTATGTTCCGTATAACGACCTAGAGGCTTTGAAAGAAGCAATAAACAGAAAAACTGCGTGCGTAATAGTGGAACCCATCCAAGGAGAAGGTGGAGTAATTTTACCAGATGAAGATTATTTAATAGGTTTAAGAGAAATAACACTGGATTACGGCTCTTTACTAATACTCGATGAAATTCAGACAGGATTCGGAAGAACTGGGGAAATGTTCGCGTGCATGCATCATAATATAGAGCCTGACATAATGTGCATTGCAAAAGGACTGGGAGGAGGATTTCCAATTGGCGCGATAATCGTAAAAGATGAAGTCTCCAAAGGCTTTGAGCCTGGCGATCATGCATCCACATTTGGAGGAAATCCTCTTGCATGCGCCTCTGCTATAGCAAGCATAAGAGTATTAATGGAGGAGGGAATGATAGAGAATGCTAGAGAGGTTGGAGAATACTTCATATCAAAATTAAAAAAATTCAAAGAAAAATTCAAAGATGTGAGGGGGAAAGGCCTGATGATAGGTTGTGAAATGGAGAATGAATGTCACAAATACGTAGATTTTGCCAGAGAAAGCGGATTGCTCATAAACTGTACCGCAGATAAAGTTTTAAGATTTTTACCTCCCCTCTCAATTCAGAAAGAAGAAGTGGACATCGTGGTATCTATTTTGGAAAAAATATTCCAGGAATGAAATATTATGGAGAAAAGGCTGAGAGAAATAAAAGACCTAAAGACTTACATACCTGGAAAATCTGTAGAGGAGTTAGCAAGAGAATACAAGATTCCAAAGGATAGAATTATAAAGCTTGGATCTAACGAGAATCCCATCGGACCTTCTCCCCTCGCTGTAAAATCTATAATTAAAAATGCGGGAGAAATAAGTTCTTATGGAGATCCAACTCAGCTGGAACTGAGAAAAAAAATAAAAGAATATGTGAACAGGAATGTAAATAAAGAGATATTCGACGAGACAAACATAATCCTAGGTAACGGTTCTGACGAGCTAATTGATTTTTTTGTGAGAATTTTCCTTGAAAAAGGGGAGAAAGTACTAATCCCAATTCCAACCTATCCGCAGTATGAAATAACAGTGAGAGCGAACAAGGGGAAGGTAACTTACTCAGAGATGATAGACTTTAAATTTGACGTCAATAATTTTTTGTCTCATTATACTAGTGATATAAAGCTCATATTCTTATGCTCCCCAAACAATCCTACTTCTGGGATAATAGAGAGGAAGGACATAATAAAAATACTAGATGAGGTTGAATGTCCTGTATTTTTAGATGAAGCTTACTACGAGTATTGTGAAAAGACATCAATTGATTTAACAAAGAGGTATGATAATTTTTTTGTTTCAAGAACTTTTTCTAAGATAATGGGTCTTGCTGGTTTAAGATTAGGTTATGGAATTTCCAATGAAGAGATGATATCTTACATGACGAGAATTCGTCCGCCATTTAACGTAAATGTGCTCGTTCAAAAGGCTGCAATAGCAACACTGGAAGACATAGATTATATAAGGAAAAGTAAGGAGATGGTTGATGAAGGAAGAGAATACCTTACCAAAGAACTCACAAAATTAGGATTTTATGTTTATCCATCCCATGCGAACTTTATCCTGGTCAACGTGGAGAAATACGGAAGATCTAACGAAATCACAGAGAGATTGTTCAGAGAAGGAATAATAGTTAGAGACTGCAAGGAGTACTCTGAAGGGCTGGATGACAGGTTCATAAGGATAACCATAGGAAAAAAAGAAGACAACGAGGCATTAGTAGCTGCGTTGAGAAATATTATATAAATTTCATGTAAATCAATTATAGTTCTCTTTTACCCAGCGATCCTTTATTTTATCTTGCTCCTTTATTTTATCTTGATTAATAAGGATTTCTCCAGCTCTCTAATTTTTTTTATGTATTTTCTTCGATGAAAAGAATCCATGCTACTACCATCTACAGGAGTTTTTCTATATCATGAACCAAGACCAAAACTTTCTCCCCGAGTTGAGTAAGAGTCAATTCTTTTTCCCTTCCACGATCGGTTTTTTCTATCAATCCAAGCCTACAAAGTCTATCAACAGATTTTCCCGTGTAGGACTGTCCTATTTTTTTTCCCATTTTTACCAGAAGGTTTTCGATTTCTATAATGGACATTGGTTGATTTTCTTTTAAAATCTCCAAAATAAAGAGACCACTGCCTTTGGAAATCGCGTTTAGCACACTTATTATTTTAAGACGATTTCTTGGTATGAAAGTCTCCCTTCTCATGGAAAATAAAAAATTTTTCTAATATTTATATTCTTCTATAAATATTGATTCAAATTAATTGGTATGAAATAATTGATATAAAATAATTAGTAAATTTTAAATAGTAGAAATTAAATAATGATATTTGAGTAAAATTTGTTTGGAGCGTATTTATTTTCCACTAGAAAAGAAGGGGTCCCGGAGTAATGGCTCTTAAATTGAAAAGTTCAAGGAACTTAGAGCATGACGAGATTATGAGAGAAAAAATTATCGAAGAAATAACCGAAATTTATTGTGAAATCCATAAACTGCCAAAATATTCAAAGAATAGCCTAAAGAGTCATTTACAGTTATTTCCAATAGATTACTTAGAAAGACGGCTAAGAGGACTTAGATTAAAAAAATAATTAATGACCAACAAAAAAAATATTTTGTTGAAGGTAATTTTTATCTCATGGAAGTCGAACTTTCGGAAGAAGTAAAAAAGTTTGTAAAGTCATTGAGAATGAAAAACCCATCTATAGTAATAAAATTAAGTAAAACCTGCTGTTTGTTCCCTGTTCCAGTAGCAGGCGTAATTGAGGAGAGAAAAGCACAGAGAAAAATTGGTTTCGAGAGGATAGAGAAGGAAGGAATTAGTATTTTCGTTGATAAAAAGATAAACATGGACAAAATTAATGTGGACGTCTCGGGCTTTTGGTTGCTAAAACGCTTAAAAGTTGAGTAGAAACTTCTTTACTTCTCTATTTTAACAATAATCCTTATTTTGATGATAAAATCAATCTGTCTCTAATTTTTTTGCATTAATATTTACGCATTTAATATCTCTTACATAAAGAATTGTTTTACATAAAATTATTTTACATAAAAAATATTAATATCTGCTTGTCTCTTTAGAAAGCATGAAAATAATGGTTGGTTTAACCGGTGCAAGCGGCATTGCATACGGCGTTAGGCTCATAGAGATAATGAGTGAAAAGAAAATTGATGTTTTCTCTTCCATAACACCCGCTGCAAAAGAAATTTTGAGGCATGAAACAAAATATACGGTAGAATACATCAAAGGCATGTCAAAGTACTATGAGTCAAATGACTTTTCTGCCCCGTTTGTGAGCGGGTCCGCGAGAATAGATGCCTGTGTTATTATTCCTGCTAGCATGAAGACCGTTTCAGCGATAGCAAACGGATTTACAGACAACATAATAACGAGATGCGCAGACGTAGTTTTAAAGGAAGGAAAAAAATTGATCGTTGTACCGAGGGAGACTCCCTTAAACATGATTCATCTGAGAAATCTCTTAATACTCTCTAAAAATAATGTTACAGTTTTACCCGCAATGCCTGCATTCTACCAGAAACCAAAATCCGTTGAAGACTTTATTGATTTCATCGTGGGAAAGGTGCTGGATAATTTAGGGATAGAAAACGATTTATACGAAAGATGGGGTCAAATTTGACTTAATTCCTTCTTTAAAACTTTAAATACCTCTCTTGGATCTGCCCTTCCCCTAGTATACTTCATTACCTGTCCCACCAAGAAGTTTAGCGCCTCTTCCCTCCCCTCGATGTAATCCTTTACTGCCTTTGTGTTTTCCTGGATAACCTTATTTATAATCTCGGATATGCTTTCGGTATCTATCTTTTTCAGTTCCATCTCCTCTATTATTTCTCTGGCCTTCTTCCTCTCTTCAACCATCTTTTTAAGCACTTCTTTTCCCATCTCCCTCGTGATTATGTTTGAGTCAATTAGTCTCAATAATTCCAAGATATCAGAGGCTTCAAAATTGATATCATAAAATGAAAGACCCTTGTAGTTTAATTCCTTCCTTAATTCGTCTTTTATCCAGTATGCAGCCATGTGGGGGTTGAACTTTGAGGCCACTTGTTCAAAAAGCCTTGCCATAGGTTTTTCACTCGTTAATACCTTTGCATCTCTCTCAGGAATAGAGTATTGCTCAACAAATCTTTCCTTCATCATTTTAGGTAACTCTGGTAGTTCTTTTTTAATTTTTTCAACAAAACTCCTTTGAATGATTATTGGTGGGATGTCAGGATCAGGTATGTACCTGTAGTCTTCAACTGTTTCTTTTCTTCTCAAAGATGTGGTTATCATTTGATTTTCGTCAAAGTGTCTTGTTTCCATTAGAACTGTCTTTCCTCTTTTCAGCAAGTTCTTTTGTCTCATTATCTCGTAGTTTAATGCCTTATAAACTCCTTTAAATGAGTTAATATTCTTTACCTCTACCCTAGATCCTCCTTCTAGTGATATATTTGCGTCTACTCTCATTGTTCCCTCCTCTAATCTTGCAACCTCCAGAAAGTCTAGTATATTGTGTAACTCCTTCAAGAAATTCCTTGCTTCATCTGGAGATCTGATATCTGGTTCTGTTACGATCTCTATAAGCGGTATGCCACATCTGTTTAAGTCTACCTCCCCTGTGCGGAGGTTATATCTTCCAGGATCTTCTTCGAAGTGCACTTCAGATATCCCTACACCGTTTAAGTTTCCGTTTATTGCTACAGGTGTAGATGTTCTTTGGTAGTTGTTTGGAAGGTCAGGATAGAAGTAATGTTTCCTCTGCATGTATATTTCCCTATCTGTTATTACCTCGCAATCTAATGCACATGCAATTTTTATGACGGATTCTAAAGCGTGCAAGTTGATTCCCATTGGTTTGGCTCCTGGTTGAGCAGAACAAATAGGGCATACATTGGCGTTAGGTGGTGCATCTCTGTAATTTGTTGCGCAGTTACAGAACAGTTTTCTCTTAGTAAGTAATTGCTCATGAATCTCGAGTCCAATGATCACGTCCATATCTCTCTCTCCAAGATTGACATTACGTTCAGTAACTTATATTCTTCCAAGGGTCTGGCATGAAACTGTATTCCTACCGGAAGATCGTTGAAATAGCCGCATGGCATAGAGCCAGCGCATATTCCGGCCAGGTTAGCTGAAACGGTTAGCACATCTGCCATGTACATGGTTAAAGGATCTTCAACCATTTCCCCGATTTTCCATGGAAGGACAGGCATCGTAGGACCAACCAATATTTCTGCCCTGTTTAATGCTTCCAAGAATTCTTTTCTTATCACAGATCTTGCCTGTAGAGCCTTTGTGTACCATCTTCCCCTGTACTCTTTTAAAGTTATGTATGTGCCTAGGAGTACTCTCCTTTTTACCTCTCTCCCCATTGAGAGGTTCCTTGATTGACTAACACTTTCTATCAAGTCTTCTCTTGCTCTTGGATCTCTGTATCCATACTTGAAACCATCGAATTTTGCCATTGCGGATGAAAATTCGCTGAAGACAATCAAATAGTATACGGGTATTACATACCTTAAGTTTGGCAAACTTATATCCACAGTCTCTGCTCCTGCAGATATCAATTTATCAATGGCTTTTTCAACCTTTCTTTTGACAATTTCGTCTACATTTTCAAAAAATTCTTTTGGAATCCCTATTCTAATTTTTTCAAACGAGTCATAGTCGAGGAGATACTTAGGATAGTCAGGTATTGATACATCTCTCGTAGCCTCATCTCTAGGATCCAATCCTGATATAACAGATAACAAGAGAGCTACATCATGAACATTTCTTGCCATGGGTCCTGGGGATTCAAGACTCATCGCCATGTCTACCAAGCCATAGCGAGAAACAAGACCGTAGGTTGGTTTTATTCCAACAACGCCACAAAAGGAGGCGGGACATCTAATCGAACCACCAGTGTCGCTTCCTATTGCCAAATCTACCATCTCTGCTCCCAAGCAAGCACCACTTCCAGATGAAGAGCCTCCAGGAACGTATTTTAAGTTATGGGGGTTTTTTGTGGGACCGAAAAAGCTTTTGGTTCCATCGGATCCGCAGGCAAATTCATCCATGTTTGTCTTTCCAACGATTATTGCATCCTCTTTTAAAATTCGTTCTACGACGCAGGCATCATAGGGAGAGACATAGTTTTCCAGCACCCTTGATGCACAGGTCATTCTAAGACCTGAAACTGCAATACAATCCTTAACACCAACCGTCAAGCCAAAAAGTCTCCCAAGATCTTTTCCTTCTTTTTTCTTCTTCTCAAGAAACTCTGCTCTTTCCAACGCTTTACTGTTTATAGTGATGAAGGAATTTATTTTTTTGTCAGTCTTTTTTATATTTTCTAAAATCTTTTGAGTTCTTTCCACAATGTCTTCATTTAGCATAAAGGGCACCTACAGGGAGCGAGGTACTTGGAAATATCGATCTTTTCTCCTTGGAGCTAAGTTTACAATAAGCTCTGGATTCTCAAATTTTATCGGTTCAATGTCTTCTCTAAACACATTAAAATGTTCTACAACGTAATGAAGTTCTTCTTCCTTTATTTCCATTTCTTCTACTTGAGAGAATGCTATAAGGATCGACTCTATTTCTTTTCTTAGTTCCTTCAACTCCTCTTCGTTTAAACTTAACCTTGCAATTTCCGCTACTTTTTTCAGCTCTTCATTACTTATTACTACTTTAGACATCTCAAACCTCAAAAAAAGTTAGAGTTCTCTTTTTATAGCCTCTACCAAGTTTTCTCTGTTAGGTCTTCCAACAAACTGTACCTTTCCATTTATTGCGACGGTAGGTACCGCATAAATGCCATACTTCATCGCCTTTGATGGATGTTTCATTACGTCTATTATGTCTATTTCAGCCACATTCCCCAATTCTTTCCCTAGTTCTTCAACTACATTCTTCACGAGTTCTATGGTTGGAGTACAATGAGGACACGTTGGGGATTTGAATATCTCTACCTTCACTGGCATTTGTCCACCTATCTGAGTTGCAGTTAAACGAGCCGTTATTATTTATACCTTACGTTTTCTGAAGATTTCAACCCTTCTTGCTATGAGATGAGCTATACAGCCAGCGCCGAAACCATTGTCAACATTGACAACCGCCAGCGGACTGCAACTTTGAAGCATTGATAGAATTGCGGCTTTCCCACCCCCTCCTTCACCATATCCTACGCTTGTTGGAACTCCTATTACAGGAACAGAAACCAAACCCGCTACTACAGAGGCTAAGGTACCTTCCATCCCTGCGACTACAACTATTACGTCAGCATCCCATTCCAATATTTCTTTCAATGATGGAAACAGCCTGTGTATACCTGCAACTCCTAAATCGTAGTGGGCTTTTACCTCAGAACCAAGTAACTCTGCAACAACTTTGCATTCCTCTGCTACTGGAATGTCCGATGAACCAGCGGTTATTACCGCTATTTTTCCACCTTCTTTCTCTGTTTTATATCCTTTTTTAGAGACAACAACGCATCTTGCTGTTTCATTGTATGTGACATCGAAGTTTATTCCATCGAGCTCTTTCTTTATTTCAGGACCCACTCTTGTTGCTAATGCTATGCCCCTTTCCTCTGCCATATTTAGCAGAAATTTCTTTATTTGCTTTAAATCCTTTCCTTCTCCGTAGATAGCCTCTAATAGACCTGTTCTGAATGGTCTATGGACGTCTAGTTTTGCTTCTATCAAATCTAAGAAATTCAGTTTGAGTTTTCTCTCTGCCTCTTCTACAGATATCTTATTTTCTTTAAGTTCTTTCAAAATCTTTTTTATCATAACCCGCTATTCAACCTTTTCAAATCTGTCCGAGAGTTTTTCTAGTACCGCGGGTAATGTTGTGTACTCCATCTCTTCGGGCGGCAGTCTCAGAGGCTCGAATGGTCCGTGATATCTCATGTAATCTGTTATTAAATTTGCAAGGCTTCTTGCAGCGTCGAATGCAGGATCCTTGAACATATCCACCGGGCCGACCAATTTTCCGTTTCCTATTTGAAAGCCTAAGGCGAGCACTCTTGGTGGACCATCGAATCTAGTAGGATGGGCATCTTCTAGGGAAACAGGCATCAGCGGACCGTGATGACTTCCTCTCATCCATCCCTTTACCAGATGTGCCTTTGCAAATGGCTCTAAGATTTCTCCAACTGCTGGAAATCCGGACTGGGCTCTAACTATTGCTACCGGATCGTCTTTCCCAACATATCTTCCTGCTATAAGGCTTAATCTTTCTGTACTTATGGATGCAGCTATCTCATTGTCACTTTTTCTGTACACTCTCTTTATTACATATCTACCCGTGGTTCCTATTAAAGCAAGCAGATCGTAGGATTCCTCTGGACACTTCAAAAAACCTCTTGTATGTTCTTGAACATCATATATCTCAAATATGAATCCATCATGGAGGGAGGGATCGATTACTAAGCCTGCTGTACAGAATGGATCTGCGAATATTCTGTATATGGGCAAGTTAAAGGCGCCAGGCTCTGTCTTATCGCATGCGAAAACAATGATGGGGTCGCTAGGTCTCTCTTCGAACTCAATTTCTGCCACTCCAGGCCCCATGCCTTTTATATTTCCTGTAAATGTGTCAACAAGAAGATCTTGCCCTGCACCGTATAGTTTCAATTCTTTTGCCTTTTCAGTAGCGGCCACAAAAGAATCCCATGCTAGAGAATGAATATCTTCGCTGTCCTCTCCTTTCTCATGAGTCATTATAAGCACCGTATCGTCACCACAGTGAGTTACCCGAAAGTCGTTGATCAGTCCTTCTTTTTGTGCATGAGACAATCTTTCCCTACAAGTTTCCATCACCACAGGATGTGCAATAGAATGTCCCGGATAACTACCTATATCTGCTTTAATCACGCTAACTGTAGTTTTTACCATATTGTTACCCCCTTTAAAAATCTCTGGGATAATAAATGAGAGAGTATTTATAACCTTTGTGTTAAATAGTTCAGGCAAACTCACATCATGAGAATGGACTCTCTTCTATCAAACAATTCTTTTAATTCCAAAAGAGAATTTTTAATGGACAAAATCTTGTTTAAGTCCTTAAATTCTTTCAATTTCACTTCATTTTCAAGCAAATTAATCTCTTCTAGCAGAGAGTTTAGATTCTTAATGATAGTTAGATCATAGATATAGATCAGCCTCAATCTGCCCTCGTCAATCTTCATGGGAACAAAAAGCCCGTATTTTTTATAATTTGTTTCCTTTATTTTATTTAAAAAGCCATACAAAATTTCCTTGAGATTCTCCATTTCCTTTAGCAGGGGCAATTTTCTCACCCTGATTTCAAAGGACATCCTATCAATTTTCAAAGAAATTTCTTTTAATTTCTTCAGTATCTCATTTTTAATTAATTTGTCTGCTTCTTTTCTTTTCCTTTTCTCTCTATAGCCACTGAATTTCGGAATAAACTCTCTTATTTCTTCTGTTACTTTCATACTATTTCAATTCCCCTTACCATATAGAAAACTAATATATAAAAAATTTTGATGTTAATTTCTTCGATAAACATATCAACCATGACTTAACCCATAGAGTAGGTATTAAGGTGATTCACGATGGGCGAAATTATAAGCAAAGAGTTGTTAGAAATACTTGCCTGTCCCGTTTGCAAGGGAGACGTGAAGTTAGTAGAAGAAGAGAGCAAGTTGGTATGCGAGAAATGCAAAATAGACTACCCTATCGTAGACGGAATTCCTCACATGCTGCCTCCAGAAGACAGAGTTGAATAACATGACTTTGGATAAGTTAGGCTCTGCTTTAAGTACTATCATTAAAAAGATAACAAGAGCGAGTATAATAGATGAAAAATTCATCAAAGAGACCGTAAAAGATGTTCAAAGAGCACTACTACAGGCAGATGTCAACGTTAAACTCGTCTTTGATCTTTCAAAGAGGATAGAAAAAAGGGCGAAAAAAGAAAAAATTCCTCCTGGTTACAGCAAGAGGGACCACTTGATAAAGATCGTCTATGAAGAACTCGTAAACATAGTTGGTAGAAAAACCGTTCCGTTGAATGTAAAGAAAGGATCCAAAATAATGCTTGTTGGATTATATGGCATGGGAAAAACCACCACTACGGTAAAGTTATGCAAATTTCTGAGGAGAAAGGGACTTTCTTCTGGTTTGATATGTGCAGACGTCTATAGATTGGGGGCATTTGAACAACTGAGCCAGTTATCCAGTGAAAACAACATACCATTTTACGGAGATCCAGAAGAAAAGGATCCAATAAAAATAATAAACAGAGGATTAGAAAAACTTTCTAAGCTAGATGTTTTAATTGTAGATACAGCGGGAAGACATTCTCTAGAAAAAGATCTTGTAGATGAGATGAAGGAAATTTCTAATCTCCTCAAGCCAGAGGAGAAGTTACTGGTTATAGATGCTACAATAGGTCAGGAGGCAGGGGAGCATGCTAAATCATTCCACGAAGCAATAGGTATTACAGGAGTTATTCTCACAAAAGTAGATGGTTCAGCAAAAGGAGGTGGTGCATTATCTGCAGTGGCCCAGACTGAGGCACCAATAAAGTTTATTGGAACTGGAGAGAAAATCGATGACTTCGAAGAATTCGATCCCAATAGGTTCATATCTAGATTGTTAGGCATGGGAGACATCAAAGGACTTTTAGAGAGATCAAAAGAAATCGAAGTCGAGGAAATGAAGGATTTTCTCAAGGGAAAATTCACATTGAAGGATATGTACTCACAACTGGAAGCAATGAACAAAATGGGTCCTTTTAAGCAATTGATTCAAATGATACCTGGACTCAGTGATTTTCCAAAGGATATGCTACAGGTTACTGAGGAGAGACTTAAGATAAACAAGGTAATAATGGATTCAATGACAGAGGAGGAGCTACTGAGACCAGAGATAATAAATAAACAAAGGATGATTAGAATAGCAAGGGGGAGCGGTACATCTGTAGAGGATGTTAAAGAACTTCTTGGAGCGTATAACGCATCTAAAAAAGTTTTTAAATCCCTAAGAAAAGGCAGAATGCCCAAGTTAGATCAACTTGCAAAAATGGGAATTAAGTTGAGATGAAAAAATCAATTCCCATGAAAATACCTGATTATTTTCAGAGAAACAAATCTAAGGTAGAAGAATGAGATTGAATTCTTCAAGTAATCAAGGAAGCGCTGATGCATGCAGAGACATACTTTCAAAAATAGGGGGCCTAGCAAAAAGGGTGCTAGAATTTGACCTAGAGTACGATACTTTTTTGGTAGGATCTGTATGGAATGAAAAATGCGAATATATTAAGTCAGAGTTCAACAGAGAAGCCAGAAAAATCGTTTCTAAGCTTACAGGAAAAAAGATTGATTTTGAAAATCCCGATGTTGTCTTTGTATTCAGTCCGGAAAAGGGCGAGATAGACGTAAAGATAAATCCTCTGTTCATATATGGGAGATACTGGAAATTCAAGGAAATGCCACAAACAGAATGGCACTGTCGATCCTGTAAAGGGAAAGGTTGTAGTAAATGTGATTTCAAAGGTAAGTTATACGATGAAAGTGTAGAGGGATTGATATCCAATATTGTTTTAAAGTATACTGGAGGAGAGTCATACTTTCATGGATGTGGGAGAGAAGACATTGATGTGAAAATGTTAGGCACAGGAAGACCTTTCATACTTGAAATAAAGCAACCGAAAAGGAGGAAAATAGACCTGAAGTCAATAGAAAGAGAAATAAATGCCGTAAACAAAGATAAGATAAAAGTTTCTTTCCTTGGTTTTGCATCCAGAAAGGCGATAAGGAAAATGAAGTCAGCGGCGACAAACAAGACATACAGGGCAATTGTAGAATTTGAAAAGCCTATATCGAATTTGAAGCCTCTAGAAAAAATTATTACATCAATAAACCAGAAGACACCAAGAAGAGTATTACACAGGAGGTCGGATAGAACAAGGAAACGAAAGGTTTTATATATAGATGCGAAAAAAATTAGTGAGAACAGATTGGAATTGACACTAAAAACACAATCAGGATTATACATAAAGGAGCTAGTAAGTGGAGATTCAGGCAGAACAACTCCAAGTATAGCGGAAGTGTTTGAAAATCCTGCTAGATGCATTAGCCTAGATGTGATAGAAGTCGAGTTTGAGGATGATTTAATGGTTGAGGATAATCATGGTGGAGAGATCGAAAGGATTCAGAAGTAAAACAAGAAAGAAGTTGAGAAAGCACGTGAGAAAAAAAGGATTAACCCCAATAAGCAAGGTAATCCAGTCATTCGATGTTGGAGAGAGAGTTCACGTGGTAATCGATCCCGGTATCCATAAAGGGCAGCCTCACCCCAGATTCCATGGAAAGACCGGTAAAGTATTGGGAAACCAAGGAAGAGCCTATTTAGTTGAGATTAGAGACGGAAAAATGATGAAAAAAATTATTGTAGGTCCCGAACACCTAAAACCTCAGCGTGGTTGAGATGATAGGAAAGGGGATAATAAATCAGGTACCTGTATCACTTTCACAAGTAAAGGAATTAATTATCGAGAGAGAAAAGGAAAAAGGGGAGTTAAAATACGAGCAGAGACTTATTCTTGATTACGTGAATAAATTTACTAAATTAGACATAGAATCATCAAAAAAGTTAATTAAGGAACTGGAAGAGGAATTGGGTCTAAAAAAAGAAATTGCCATCAAAATAGCTGATCTTCTTCCTGAAGATGAAGATGATTTGAGAACGATTTTTGCCAAGGAAAAATTCAATATAGGAGAAGAGCAAATTAAGACTATAATGGAAAAGATTGCAAATTATAGGTAGCTCTTTTTGGGTGTGGTGTCTTTGACAAGAGAGGAATACGTTATTGTTCTTGACTCCTTACCTAAGGGCAGATCTGACGATCCTAGACCTCCTCATCAAAGAGAGCCTATTGTGCAGTGCATAGGAATGTCCACATTTGTCCTGCTGGAATTGGTTCCGAAAAAAGGTGTTGAACTAAAGCCTTATGATAAGGTTTACATTGGTAAGGGAAAAAGAGATGAAATAGAATATGTGAAGAGAAGAATAAAGTACGAAGATCTTACTGCCCCAGCGAAAGGGGAATTACAATTCATCATAGAGAATTTGATAGCAGAACAAGAAGAAAAATTCGTTGAATTTTTCAACGATGCTGGACCCATAACAACAAGATTACATCAACTAGAATTGCTACCGGGCATTGGAAAGAAGCTTATGTGGCTAATACTGAATGAGAGAAAGAAGGAACCTTTCAAGAGTTTCTCCGATATATCTGAAAGAATAAAGATACCGGACCCAAAAAAAGTGCTTGCAAAGAGAATAATAACTGAGTTGAGTGAAGAAGATTCACCAAGGGTAAAACGTGGAAAATACAGGCTCTTTGTGGGTGTTACTCGCCTTCCCAAGAAGATCAGTGAATGAGAATGAAAAATGAACTTTTCAGACTTTTAAGAGAGTATAACCTAAAACCATCACATTTTTTGGATCAACACTTCTTGATAGACGAGTCCATAATAAACGAGCAAGTAGAGTTCGCCAATCTAAGCAAAAAAGATCTAGTCCTGGAGATTGGTCCGGGCTTGGGATTTCTGACAAAAAAATTGTGTGAAAAAGCAGGAAAGGTAATCGCAATCGAATCAGACGAGAGGCTGATTCCCCTATTGAAAAACGAGATATCCTCAAATAATTTTGAACTCATAAAAGGGGACGTTCTAAGCGTGGAGATTCCTAGATTTACGAAGTGTGTATCCAATCTACCTTATTCAATTTCATCCCAGCTAACCTTTCTTTTATTGGATAAAAACTTCGATCTCTCTGTTTTGATGTATCAAAGAGAGTTCGCTGAAAGAATGATGAGCATCCATGGAAGCAGAAACTACTCAAGGCTTAGCGTATCCGTACAGGTAAAGGCAGATGTGGAGTATCTACGCACGGTCCCGCCATGGTCATTTTTCCCGAGACCTAAGATTCATTCAGCGTTAGTTAGAATTATTCCATCAAAAAAATTTGATATCAAAAACAAGGCATTTTTCGATGATTTCTTGAGGGCAATATTTCAACACAAGAAAAAAACACTAAAAAATGCGTTGATCGATTCATATCACGAACTGAAAATCTCAAAAAACGAAGTTAAGGATTTTTTAAGTGACATTGATATTGAATTGCAGAAAAAAAGACCTTTCCAACTAACTCCAAGAGAAATAGTTAACTTGTCCAACACACTTGCTGAGAGGATCTCATGAAATTTACATACAAGGGAATCACATTTGAAGTATGGGATGACGTTTATATGCCGCAAGAGGATTCCCTAATGATTGTGGATTCCTTGGAAAAGTTAGAAATCAGTCCCAAAACAAAAATATTGGAGATAGGCACTGGTTGCGGGATTATATCTGTTTTTGCATCAAGATTTTCTGAAAAAATCATAGCAACTGATATAAATCCGAGGGCAATTTATTGCGCAAAAATTAATGCAAAAAATAAGGTTAAATTCTTAGTAGGAGATTTGTTTGATCCTATAAAAGGTAAATTTGATCTAATAATATTTAATCCTCCTTATTTACCCTCTGGAACATGTGATCATGTTTCTTGGACAGGAGGAAACAAAGGTAGAGAAATGATCGACAGGTTCATAATGGAGTCACCAGAACATTTAAAAAAAGGTGGAAAGATTTTATTTGTACATTCCTCACTGAACAAATTTGATGCTACATTTCGTATGTTAAAGGAAAATGGATTCGAATGGGAGATCCTGAATGAGAAAGGATTTTTCTTCGAAAAATTACAGGTAATATTGGCTAGAGGAGGAATTTGATGGATATTTCATCTTTCATAGATAAAAATATAAGTCTCTGGGGAGTTCTGAACATCTTATTTCTACTCATATTTGTTGTTTGGATATTCTACTATCCAAGAAGGTTGCTATCAAAACTGGAGGAATCCACAAGTAAACTTGAAAACATGGCAGAAGAGGCTAGAGAACTGGTGATTAATTTAACAAAAGATAAATCAAAAATAGACGTAAGCAATAAGATTAGGAGATTCGTGGAAT
The DNA here is from genome assembly GCA_046760505.1 of Candidatus Hydrothermarchaeota archaeon. Lineage (GTDB taxonomy): Archaea > CAYFZR01 > CAYFZR01 > CAYFZR01 > CAYFZR01 > CAYFZR01. The sequence goes on along the minus strand of JBHIEG010000015.1, from coordinate 5,805 downwards.
TCTTCATAATTCCGCCCGTGGACCTTGATCCAGTTGGAATACTGAAAAAATTTGAGCATTTGTTCAACATAACTGACCACAAGTTTAAATCATTAGTTGAAGAAATCGCCCCATACATGGATACTGAATCAAAAGCAAATTTAGTTATGTCACTTAAGAGTGCTGTTAGCCTTTATAACATTGCTAAATTTATTAGACACCATGTAGAGATGGTGAAACAGGGTAACTGGCAGTTTGCCTTCGTTTTACAGATGAGTCTACCTATGATAATGAAGATAGCCAAGGGTCAGTTGGAAGGAACAAAGGCAATGATAGAAGGAAGACCTATAGGAGATGGAATAGGTCCCTTGGTGGCTACTTATTTAATAGGGGATGCAACCGTTACCGAGATAGTAGAGGATACAATACTTGCTAGAAGAGATTTAGATGGTAGAAGCGTATTTATCGTTAAACCAAAAGGTCCTGGAGGAAGGTTGGGTAAGGTGGGAGAAGCAGTTGAAATTCTTACATCTCACTACCAGATAAAGAGAATTGTAACCATAGACGCTGCCCAAAAACTTGAGGGGGAAAAATCCGGAAGTGTAGCCGAGGGCATAGGAGTGGCAATCGGTGGATTGGGGATGCATGAAAAAGCAAAAATAGAGGAAGTTGCAACGAAGAAAAACATTCCTCTAGATGCTGTTATAATAAAAATGAGTCCCGAAGAGGCAATAAAGCCAATGTCTAAGCAGATTGCAGATTCAATCGAAAGTTCTTTATCATCTGTAAAGGAAATCATTATGAGGGAGGAAAAGGGATCAAACATAATCGTTGTTGGCGTCGGAAATTCTTGTGGTATTGGAAATAGCATAGAAACGGTGAAGAATCTCGAATTTCCCGAAGAAAAGAAGGAAGAAGAGGAAGAAAGTAAACTAAAAAGAATAATTTTACCGAAGGGTAAAGAGAAAAAGAGTGAGGAATGAACGACCCATTATCTTTTAACTCTATTAAATTTATTAGGAGATGAAAAATGAAGATTTCTCACGCGGAAATTGAAAAACTGATCTCGAAGTACAATATAGTGGAGAACTATAAAAAAGAAAACATCAACCCCTCTGGTATCGATCTCCGCGTAGGAGAAATATACGAGTTAGATGCTGGAGGAGCCATAAGATTAAACGAAGTAAAATCTCCATACGTAAAGAAGGGCTGGATTCTAAAAGAGGCGAGCGATGAAGCCTACATTGAAGAAGTATCAGTTCTAGAGGAGGGAAAATCCATTAGGATAAAGAAGGAGAACTACTATCTGATAAGAACTATAGAAAAAATCAATTTACCAAAAGAAAAAGTAGAACTAAAAGGAGAAAAATATTTCATTTTGGCATTTGTATACGAGCGCTCTTCTCTCTTTAGAATAGGCGCAAGCCTATACAATACTCTCATAGATCCTGGTTGGAGTGGAAAACTTACATTTGGATTGAAACCTTTCCTCGATTTGGAGATAGAAATAGGCGCTTCAATTGCCCAAATTGCCTTCGAACCTGTTTTGGGGGATATAGAATTTTTCTACGAAGATAAAGGAAGATATATGGGGGGTAAGTTGTTTTCTTAACGATTTACATTTTTTAACCTTTTATTAAGAGTATCAAGGATTTCACGTGCTTTTTCAGCAGGATTTTTAGCAGTGTATATCATTCTCCCCACAATCTCAAAATCCGCTCCAGCGAGTATTGCATCTCCCACATCTCCACCTTGCGGACCAATTCCGGGAGAAATTATTTGTAACTCATCCCCTACGATTTTTCGAAGTTCAGTAATCCGGGAAGGTCTGTTTCCAGGAGCAACGATACCACTTGCTCCCAGATCTCTCGAAATCTCAGCTATTTTGTTTGATACGGGCTGTAAGAACTCAGATGCTCCGGGATGAGACATCTCTGCTACCACATAAATTGCCGTATCAGCTTTTTTAGCAGTTTCTACACACTCTCTAATAACATCTCGACCCAAAAATCCTTGAACTGTAAATCCATCGGCTCCGTAATCAATACAGTTCATAATAATCCTTCTACTCATCTCTGGAATGTCCCCAACCTTGAAGTCTAAAAGTATCGGAAGACCAATGTTTTTTAGTCTTTGAATGCTCTGGTATCCCTCTTGAATTAAGAGAGGATGAGAAATTTTGATAACGTCAACGCACTCTTTTATGTTCTCTGCTATTCGAAAAGCGTTTTTAATATTATCAACGTCTAATGCATGGATTATTTGAGTTTTTTTTCGGAATTTTCGCATTTAAATTCCCCTAGTTTCTCTCTTCCTTATTTTTAAAATACTTTTTCAAGATATTTTCTTTATTTTAAAATGGTTATTCTATTAAAAAACTTTAGATTACAATCCATTTTCTTATTTCTTCCATAACAACAATCCCACGAGGAGTATCAATATGGATACTGCTGTGCTTAGGATTTTTTCAGGACATATACCTAGAGATCCCACCAACAAGATTATTCCAAATACAGTTATTGCCTTTCCAACCGTAGATCTTTTCATTTTATCCCAACTAAACATATTTTTCTTTTCTTCTTTTTTTCCAGTCCGTAAAGGAAAAATTACACCTTGCACATTTGTAGGGCTCTATTTTTTCATCTGTAAAAAACACTGCCTCGCATGAGAGGCACTCGTATTTTCTTCCCTTCTCATTCTCCTGTCCTGTGTAGATCATCGAGCTCCTGCATACTGGACATTTGTAGTCTAATTCATCTTCTGCTAAAATGGTGTAGCCACAACTTCTGCACAGGTATTGATACATCTAACAGCCCTCTTTCAGAGTTTTCTCAACTACTTCTCCCCTTGGACTCTTTTCTGTGAATATCTGTGCGCTGAACCTGTAAATCTTTGTCTCTCTATCAAGCCATGCATCCAATGGCAAACCAGCCTTTATGCAAGTTTGAGACAGAAACTCTTCCTCGTTCCATTCCCATTCAACAGGAACCTGAGGCAACAAAAGTCCTCTATATGGAATTCTTTCCACTATTAAACCGTGCTCTCCAATTTTTATATTATTCGCATACTCATTTGGAGGACAATCAAGTAATTCCGGTTTTGTTAGTACACTTACCTCTACTACTAACTTATCTAGTTCTCTTTCGGTAACCGGTGGAAACCTCGGATCCCTAGTTGAAGCATTTATCGCAGAATCGATGAGGGCTTTTATCAATGGTAGAGCTGGCTCGGGATAGCCAATACAGCCCCTTAGAGAAAAATCCGGAAATGTTTCAATAGTTACGAAAACACCTCTTTTTTCCAAGAATTTCTCTGGCACGCGTTCCGGTTTCAAGATTCTTCTTTCTCTCACATAAGTTTCCATAGCCTCTCTGGCTATTGAGATCAGCATTTCTCCTTCTTCAAGAGAAAACATTGGAATCACCTTATCATAAATGAGTATTTTCTAGGAACCTTATCATCCTTTAAGATCTCAAAATTGCACCTCTCACATTTCTTTAATGAAGAGGTTCCACCGAAGAGATTAGGGATTTCTCTCTCCTTTAACTCACCTTTGCAACAGGGACACCTTAAAATCTTTCGTTTGCTTCTTCTCATCTCAACCCTTATTCCTATCTCTGGACTTAAGGCTGCTATTTTCTTAATTCTTTCTTCGCTAACTCTATATTTTGGATTCTTTTCCTTTATAATTTTTTTAACTTGTCTTCCAAGCTCTTTTTGAGTCTCAATTAATTTGTGCCTTCGCATAATCTCGATGAGGGTCTTCTCAATGATGCGATCATCAGGAATCGCGTATTCTCTATCCATGATCTTACTCTGCCCTCATAATATTTAATTACTAGGGTTTTAATTCATCAAAGAAGGAGAGATCTGTGTTATGTAGTGTTTTTTCGATATCAATCGCCTTCTTAAGATCTGAGAGATCTGCTTTTATGTCTCCGCGATTGTATGCTGAGAGCAATACAAAGAAGGTAAGATCTCCTGCTGTTGGACCATACTTCTCTGATAACTTCTTTATTTCTCTCGCAACTTTATAAGGAATCTCTATACTCTTAATGGATTTCAATGCGTCTTCAATGTCTATGTCCTTTTTTTCCAGTCTGTATGGTATTAAATCTAGATTTAGGGAGACAAGATTTTTTATTCTTCTTCCGCTCAACTCTATATCTTCTACCGTTACCGTTTCTCTCCCCTCTTTTTGAGCGTTTAGAATGGCTAGATGCATGATACCGCTGGTTAACTGTCTCGGGTACTTCTCCAGAAATTCTTCTGAGGATATGTGTTTCCATAATTCTTTTGGAACGTTTATGTCATGTTTTCTAAGTCCTTCTTCACTATACTTTTCCTTTCTTATCCTCTCTTTTAATAGAAGTGAGAAGAATACTAAGAACACTAGGCCTCCAATCCAAGCTTCATGCATAACCATAATTAGATTTCTTAGTATATAACTTAGATCATTTGATGTTGGTTATTACCGTAGGTTACTCTTTGAGGACTACTTACTCCTCAAACTCGTTAAGAACTCAAAAAGTTCTTTCTCGCCTCTAACTAATTTATCGGAAAAATATACAGGCCATGGAGATCTTACATTCTCTTTAACAAAGAATATAACCTTCTTTCCAAGAAGTTTTGAAATTAAAATCTCCATGGAAGTTCCCCAAGATGGTATCTCCCCTAGAGCGATAACAATATCTGAGTCCATTAGTTTTGAGATATCATGCATTACTATGCGCTTTGCAAAATCTTTTTCACCATAAAAATTTTCTATATCCCTATAGTCTAAGTCTAACTGATTTATTATCTCAAAATTTAATTCTGAAATCTTTTTTTGGAAATACTTTATTTTATCAAAGTCCTTCTTGCTCGCCAGACTTCCTATAACCATAACTTTCATGGTCTTTTTTCATCAGGTTGGAATATTTAAAGGTTGATATTTTAAGGATTGATCATTTCAAGGATCACTTTATTTTAATGATCACTATATTATTGAATGTATGAGGTTGCGAGCTCATCACCTGCTCTGTTTACAGGGTTTTAGGGGCAAGGGATACGACGCCAGATTCACGAGAACAATGAAAGAGATAATGAACATTATAAAGTTGAATCCAAATCTTAAGGTTAGGGTAATTGATCAGTGCGATATAGTGTGCTCAATTTGCCCGTGGATCTCGGATAACAGGTGTATGAAAGAGGGTGTGGATAGAGAGGAAGAAATAAGAGAAGGAGACATGGAAATTCTCAGATTTCTTGAATTACCTATAAATACGGAAATGGAACTTAAAGAACTATTCTTATTGACAAGAAAAAAAGTTCCAAAACTCCCAAGCATATGCAAGAGGTGCGAGTGGTTAGATAGAGGTGTATGCAAGGTATGGAAATTTTTACGGTAGGAACGAGCACAAGAAGCATTGATGAGTTCATAGAAATTCTCAGGGCATACGATATAGGCAAGGTGCTTGATGTTAGAAGATTTCCCACTTCTAAATTCGAGCACTTCAAAAAGGAAAACTTAAAAGATGCTTTGAACAAGGAAAGAATTCAGTATTTTCACATAGAAGAACTTGGCGGATACAGAGGAGGATATAAAGAATACATGAAAACCGAAGAGTTCAAAAAAGGTCTCAAGACTCTGATAAATCTTGCTAAGGATTCAAGAGTAGCGATCATGTGTGCTGAACTTCTTTTCTTTCGTTGCCACAGAAGGTACATCTCTGACAAACTCACTGAATTAGGCATTGAGGTTACCCATATAATTGATGCTAAGAGGTCATATCCGCACCGGATAAGATAATCTGATAAGATAATCTGAGCAGAGTAAACTGGATA
>JBHIEG010000014.1:0-49821 GCA_046760505.1 Candidatus Hydrothermarchaeota archaeon | reverse complement strand
GTAGCGGAAAAATTTGATATAAGAACAGAAAGGATAGATTTAACTCCTTTATACGATAAATTCTTAGAAATCTTGCCTGAAGATGATTTAATAGCAAAATCAAATCTCAAGCCAAGATTAAGAATGATTACTCTTTATTATTTTGCCAGTGTGTACGATTATCTGGTTTGCGGATCCGGTAACAAAAGCGAACTTATGGTAGGATACTTCACGAAATATGGAGACGGAGGAGTAGATCTATTGCCCTTAGGAGGGTTATACAAGACTCAAGTAAGAAAACTGGCAAAAGTACTAGAAATTCCAGGAGAAATCATAGAGAAGCCACCTTCAGCAGGACTGTGGGAAGGGCAGACAGATGAAGAAGAGTTAGGTATAACCTATGAGAATCTAGACAGAATTTTAAAGGCTATAGAAGAAGAAAAATTAGAGAAAATCGAAGAAAAAGACGTTGATAATGTTAAAGAAATGATAAGAAAGTCAGACCATAAGAGAAAGATGCCTGAGATCTTTGTTCCAGAATTGGGTTGAGACGGGTCTTTTGATCTTAAGCATCTGGTGAATCCGAGTCCCCCTTTGGGTTCTCTTTCCCATACCATATTACTCTCTGCGGAAATGGAATCTGTATTCCCTCTTCTTCGAGTGCTCTTTTGATTTTCCAGAGTAACTCCATTTTAACCGTGTACCATTGTTTAGAAGGAGCCCAAATATTAACTCGAATGTTTACGCTATTATCCGCCAATTCATCCACAAAAACAACTGGTTCAGGCTCTGCTAGAGCAAGAGGATGCTCTTCTATAACTTTTTTTATGATTTCAATCGCTTTATCTGCATCATCAGCGTATCTTATCCCTACTATGTAACTAAATCTTCTAACAACATGTGCGTGAAAATTATGTATCTCAGACGAAAAAACCTTCTCATTAGCCAATCTAACGTAAATACCATCCCAAGTTCTAATTTTTGTTGAGAAAATCGAAATATCGGTAACAACTCCCGATACCCCTCCAATGTCAACTGCTTCACCTATCTTGAACGGCTTATCGATGAATAAAAATATCCCGGAAATCAAGTTGCTTACTACAGTCTGGCTGGCAAAACCAATTATTATTCCAAGAAAACCACCAGCAATTACTAAGCCTGTAAAATTCACTCCAAGCTGAGTTAGGGCTGCTAAAAAGGCGATTGAGAGGATTCCATAGTAGGTGATCTTCTCCAATACAGAGAGTGTTGAGGGAGGGTAAACATGCTTTAAGGATCTTCTAAGAGTTGATCTAACCATGCTTGCAATTATTAAAGCGAAAAACATCAGTACTGCAACTATCAGGAGATCTAGAAGCGTTGCTTCTCCCCAAACCTTATAGGATAAGACATCTATCAATATCCCCACTCCATGATGAACTTCGTTTTTTCTAACATTTTAGCGCCGGGTATTTTCTTTTTTTCCAAATCTCGCATACTTAAAGCCTTTTTTAGATCTTTTAAAGGTGGTTTCTCGGTGCAATCTGTTTTGGCAACTTGATCACTCACTATTTCCATCGTACTCTTCCCAAGGAATACTGAATTCTCGCTATAATAGAAGACCAAATCTAGAGCAGGAAGAACCAGTCTACTTATGCTTATCCAGTTATTTGTTTTATTGTTTGCTTTAAGGCTTACGATAGCATATTTAAAAGGGTCTGCTTCTGGTTTTTTGTATGAGGGAGATGTTTTGTAGTACCTACATATTATTCCATTCTCAGCTGGACCGTATAAAGCATATTTAACTTTTTCAAAATTGAAAGAATCTATTAGGCTTAGAGAATTTTTTTCAATCAAAAATATTCCTATTTCAATGGGCATAAAGAAAAAAACATCCCTGGATTCGTTAGGTCCCAATAGAATACTAGAATCGAATACAAGTTCGACATGATCAGATATTCTTTGAGGTATGAACACAGGAGGAATTGGATAGATACCAATTCTTCCTTCATGAGAATCTACTAAAACTTTTTTCTGTTCTTCTTCTAAGTATATTCTCCTGTAAGTAAAGGATCCTTCTCCTACTTTTTCTACCCGGATGATCTGATCATTTAATTCTAGTTCCCTGCTCTCTAATTCATATTCTCCGTAAACCATATCGCTTGGGATGTATCAATTCTATTTAAAACTTTGGACTTTTTCCACGCAATAGATTTTATACTTTTTATATTAAATTACCTTGCAACCCTCTGGAGGGAATTTTATGCCCAGAGAGAAAAAAGTTGGCTTCCTCCCGGAACTTTAATTCATATAGGAGAGAGAAAAACTGAGAAGGTAAAGATTACAATAATAGATTACGGTGAGGTTTATTTCCAAGAGAAAGTAGCAAAGAATGTTGATGAATGCTTTCCATTAAAAGGCAAAGCAACTGTAAGATGGATAAACATAGATGGAATTCATCAGATTGATGTTATTGAAAAAATCGGAGAAAATTTCAACTTACATCCTCTTATACTTGAAGATATATTGAACACTGAACAACGACCCAAAATTGAGGACTTTGAGGAGTATATCTTCATAGTTTTAAAGATGTTCTACTATGATGAAAAAGAGAATGAAATAGATACCCAGCAGGTTAGTTTAATTCTCGGTCCAAATTTCGTTATATCATTTCAAGAAAGTGAGAGAGATATTTTTAATCAGGTGAGAGAAAGAATTAGAAGCGGAAAAGGTCGAATCAGAAAAATGGGTTCTGACTACCTCGCATATGCCTTAATAGATGCAATTGTCGACAGTTACTTCATAATACTTGAGAAACTTGGAGAAAAAATAGAAGATATAGAAGAAGAGTTGGTGAAAAATCCCACACCAGAGACCTTGCAAATCATCCACAATTTAAAAAGGGACATGATATTCTTGCGCAAGTCTTTCTGGCCCTTAAGAGAAGTAGTTAATGGATTGGAAAGAGGAGAATCAGCGCTTATTCATGAATCTACACGTATATATCTAAGAGATGTTTACGATCATACGATCCAAGTTATTGATACATTGGAGTCGCTTAGAGATATGATTTCCGGAATGCTCGATGTGTACCTTTCTAGTATCAGCAATATGATGAATGAAGTTATGAAAGTTTTAACGATTATTGCCACGATATTCATTCCTATGACTTTTTTAGCGGGCGTATATGGGATGAATTTTGAATATATGCCAGAACTTGAATGGCGTTTGGGCTATCCCTTAGTTTGGCTCATTATGCTTGCCATAGGCATCTCGATGTTACTCTATTTTAGGAGAAAAAAATGGATATAAAAATAAAAAGGATATAAAATAAAAACTTGGAGTAAACCTAAGTAAGAAGTACGGCTATTATTCCAGTCAGAAATATTCCATCAAATGTGCCCGCTCCACCTATAGATGCAACAGGAGCTCCTAGGTCCTTAACCTTATTTATATTGAGTATATCAGCGCCTAACAGGCTGCCCAGAGTTCCGGAAATATAGGCAACAGCTGGCGCCTCAAAGGGAGATAAAATATATGCAATGGTTGCGGCTAAAAGAGGAGGAATCAATGCTGGGACTGCAATACCGACTCCCCTCACTGGTCTTGCCATCCTGTTTATCATTATGGCGAGTATGAATACCGCGAGTAATACTCTTTCTATGTGTTGTACCTTGCTCATCAAATAAATTGAGACAAGAAGAGGTATTATTCCGCCTCCAAAGTTTATGGCAATTATTGTTGCAGTTTTTCTTCTCACTACCGGTATTACGTATTTCATTCCAAAAAAATCAACGATTTCACCTGAGATCATAGGACGCTCTGATTCTAGCCTTTTTATTGGAATATTTACAAAACTTCCGAACAAAGAGAGGAACAAAAGTGATAAAATAACTCTGGGATCGAAACCAAGTTTTGTAAAGGCGATGCCAAAGATACCTATCTGAACTAGTAGCAAAACCAAAGATAATAGGATGAAAAATATTATGATGAAAGGAATTACCAGTGGGGGATAGGCTAAACGAGGCATTACCTTAGGAATACAACGGAAAAATATAAAAAGTTTATACATGCAAATTTTTGAACTTAAATAAGGATTCAACTGAACACCGGGCCTCTCACACTATTTGCTCTCAGATAATTAAATTATAGATAATTAAATTATTGCGTGAGAATCTTACATATTACCATAATAACCATCACTATATAAAGAGCATTTATCATACAATCATTTATCGTCAAACTATTATCTATGATGTAACGATAGATTGTTATTTTGATTGTGAGTACTCCTATAATAGGTTAGCAAATTAGATAGTATCCAACATCATATCGTTTGATTCCTGAGTGATCAGTAAGGCAATATCATTTGCTGATGATTTAATCAATCCTTTTTTTATCAACTTCTTTAATATATCTTCCAAATCACCCAGATTAACCTTAAGTTCCCTTGAGATTTCATCCACACTCATCTCTTTTCTCTCCGACAATAATCCTATGAGATTGCATGCGAGATTGAATTGCTTCAGATCATTAAAATCATCCACAACCAAATGAATTAGACGAGCAAGTTTCATTTTATTCACCAATTTTGGAAGCTAAAATGTTCGGAGGGTTTATGGAAGAGAAATTTAGATATTCTCCCTGAATACATCTGATTACTTAAATATTTAAAAGATTCCTACGGTTTCGCATTTCGAAAAGTTTTTTCCATTTTTTATCAAAAGTGAAAAAAATAATTATTTTGTATTATTGGCGCTTCAATAAAAAATTAAGGGTGCGTTATTTTTTAAGCATTTTAGATGCTAAAAATCAGGTTGCATATTTTTCTGGATCCTTATCAAACTTGACCTTGCACCCTTTTGCACAGAAATAATATTTTTTCCCTTTATATTCACTAACATACTTCGCGGTACTTTCATCTACCTCCATCTTACATATGGGGTCTATTGCCATTAAACCACCTCATTCTAGTTTGTATCTTCTCAAACGCAATGAGTTTGAAACAACAGAAACCGAGCTGAATGCCATTGCTCCAGCCGCTATCATGGGATTTAAAAAACCTGAAGCTGCCACAGGGATCCCTATTGTATTGTAGAAAAATGCCCAGAAGAGGTTTTGTTTTATCGTTCGCATCGTTCTCTTACTAAGGTTTATTCCGTTTACTACTCCTCTTAAGTCTTCGGTCATTAGGGTGATATCAGATGCTTCCATAGCAATGTCAGTGCCAGTTCCAATTGCTATGCCAATATCCGCTTGCGCCAAAGCAGGAGCATCGTTTATCCCATCTCCTACCATGCCAACAATCCTTCCTTCATTCTGAAGTCTCTTGATTTCATTGGTTTTTTCTTCTGGTAAGACCTCTGCTAAAACCCGATTGATATTTACCTGTTTTGCTATTGCCTTTGCAGTCCTTTCGTTATCACCTGTAAGCATAACCACCTCAATACCCATCCCCTGAAGTTCCTTTACCGCTTCCTTTGATTTTTCCTTGAGGGTGTCTGCAACAGCGATTACCCCCACTAAGTTTCCGTTTATTGCAATAGTCATCACTGTCTTTCCTTCCTCTTCGAGATTTTCTATTTTTTCGTTTAAAAATTCAAAATCAATTCCGTTATTTTCCAGCAATCTACGGTTCCCTAGCAATATCTCATATCCATTGAAGTTTGCTTTTACACCTTGTCCAGGTATCGCCTCGAAGTTCTCGGGATCTGGAACTTCAAGTTCTTTTTCATTTGCCTTTGAAACTATTGCTTCTCCTAAAGGATGTTCCGAGCCTTTTTCAGCGATCGCAGCAAGTTTTAAGATTTCTTCTTCTTTATATCCATCTGCACAAAAAATGTCTGTAACTTCTGGTTTTCCTTTTGTTAGAGTTCCTGTCTTATCGAAGACTATTGTATCAATTTTATGAGCCCTTTCTAGGCTTTCTCCACCTTTGACCAGAATTCCGTATTCTGCTCCCTTTCCTGTTCCAACCATTATTGCAGTGGGAGTAGCAAGACCTAAGGCGCATGGACAGGCTATTACCAGAACTGCTACCATATTGAGAAGAGCAGGTGTGAAGCGTTCAGGGCCAGTACCAAAAATATACCAGAAAGAGAACGTGAATAGTGCTATAATTATAACGGAAGGAACAAAAATTCCAGCTACTTTATCCGCAAGTCTTTGTATTGGTGCTTTAGATCCTTGTGCTTCCTCTACCAGTTTGATTATTTGTGCTAGAGCTGTGTCTTTACCTATCTTGGTCGCCTCGAATTTAAGTAGCCCTGTTTTGTTAATTGTCCCTCCAATCACCTCGTCACCAACGTTTTTTTCAACAGGAATGCTCTCTCCAGTTAGCATAGATTCGTCAACGCTTGAATGTCCTTCTCTTACTACACCATCGACAGGTATCTTCTCCCCTGGTTTAACTACTATGATGTCTCCAACTACTACATCCTCTACAGGAACGTTCATTTCTTTACCGTCTCTAATGACCGTGGCAGTTTTAGCCTGTAAACCCATAAGCCTCTTTATTGCCTCAGAAGTCTTACCTTTCGCAACTGCTTCAAGGTATCTGCCTAGAGTGATTAATGTAAGGATTACTGCGGCGGTATCGTAGTATACTTCCCCAGGAATTATAAAAGTGGTTGCCAAACTGTAAAAATACGCCGCAGAAGTACCCATTGCAATTAGGACATCCATGTTAGCTCTTCCATGCCTTAAGACCCTAAAAGAGACCCTGTAAAACTGATAACCTAGGATTGCCTGAACAGGGGTTGCCAAGGCAAAGAGGAGGTAATGTTTAGCTGGGAAAGTTTCTGTACTTAAAAGTACGCTAATCAGAAATATCGGTACGGTTAGAGAAGTCCCAAATATGAGAAGATTTTTTTGTCTGGTAATTTCTTTTTCTCTGGCTTCTTTTTCAATATCCTCAGGTAATTCTGGCGCCTCATAGCCCAAATCCTCAACTATCTTTTTCAGATCTCTCAAATTAACCTGTTCGTGTAAATACTCTACATTGGCCTTTTCTGCGGCTAAATTTACACCTGCAGACAAAACGCCTTCGAAGTTTCGCAGTCCTTCTTCTATTGTCAAAGCACAAGATGCGCATGTCATTCCCTTGATTGGAAATGTCGCCCTCTCAATTCTAACTTCATAACCTACTTCCCTTATTTTTTCGAGGATCTCATCTACTCCGATAATGTCTGAATCATACTTAATTGAAGCTTTTTCTGCCGCTAAATTTACACTAACCTCAGAAACTCCATCTAACTTACTTAAGGCATTTTCTATTGTGACAGCACAGGATGCGCATGTCATTCCTTCTAATCCTATGGTTATTCTTTTCATCATGGTAACAATAATTGCTAGTTGTTTGAGTATTAAATTTTCTGTTTTCGAAAGAAAAAAATGCATGAATATATGTTTCTAATGTGAAAATTCTAAGATAGGGCCTTTATTACTCTCGCCACTTCATCACCCACTTCAGAGGTCTTTGATTTCCCTCCGAGATCGTAAGTCAATGTTTTTCCCTCACTCAGAACCTTAATGACTGATCTTTCGATTAAATTTGCAGATCTTTCCTCTCCAAGTTCTTCCAGCATCATCTGTCCTGCTAAGATAGTTGCAAGAGGATTGGAAACGTTCCTGCCCTTGTATTTAGGTGCACTACCGTGAATTGGCTCGAACATTGAAACCTTATTTATGCTTATGTTTCCGCCTGGTGCAAGACCTAAGCCTCCTTGAATCATTGCGCCTAAATCTGTAATGATGTCCCCGAACATGTTTGGAGTAACCACAACCTGATACCACTCTGGATTCTTCACGAACCACATGGTTATGGCATCCACGAATGAGAATTCATACTCGATATCAGGATAATCTTTTGCAACCTCTTCGAATACCTCTCTCCAAAGACCATATATCTCGGTCAATACATTTGCCTTATCCACCGAAGTTACCCTACTTTTATTTTTCCTTTTTGCGAGTTCAAATGCGTATCTAATTACCCTTTCGGCACCAGATCTGCTCGTCAAACCTATCTGGTATGCTATCTCCTCATCTCTGTCTGAATCTACCTCAACATTGAATTTTATATTATATAACTCTCTAAGAACTTCTAATTCTTTCTTATCCTTTTTTCCCTTGAATCTTGAGCCAATACCTACATAGAAATCTTCTGTATTTTCTCTCACAACGTAAAAGTCAATGTCTCCATACCCCTTGCCTCTCAGGGGACATGGAACATTTGGATATAACTTTACAGGTCTGAGGTTTACGAACTGATCAAAATAAAATCTCATCTTAAGCAATATCCCTTGTTCAAGTATTCCCGGCTTTATCCTTGGATCTCCTAAAGCACCAAGATATATGGCGTCTGTCCTTTCAATCTCCTTTAGTCCATCTTCTGGAAGTAATTCCCCGGTTTCTAAGTAATGATCCGCTCCATAAGGAAACTCTATGAAGTGAAAGTTTAAATTTTCTACCTCCTCTACCGCATTTAGAACCTTTATTCCTTCTCTTATTACTTCTGGTCCAATTCCATCTCCGGGTATTACGGCTATCTTATAACTGCCCATTTTAATCCCTCATCTTCTTTATGTACTCCAACAGCCCTCCTGACTCGATAATATCTATGATAAATTTTGGAATTGGATTGGCATGATACACCTCATTTCTCGAAATATTTCTTATCTCCCCCTTATTAAGATCTATTTCAAGGATATCTCCCTCCTCTATAAGATTGGAGGCTTCTTTAAGTTCAAGTATAGGGAATCCTATGTTGATTGAGTTTCTGTAGAATATTCTTGCAAAACTCTCTGCCACGACACATTTTATTCCGCTTTGTTTCAATGCCATGGGGGCATGTTCTCTGCTAGAACCACATCCAAAGTTTTTTCCTGCTACTATGATGTCTCCTTCCCTCATTTTCTTGGCAAAATCAGGATCTGCACCTTCCATGACATGTTTAGCCAGTTCTTTGGGATCTTGGATTACGAGATATTTTCCAGGTATGATTTGATCTGTATCTATATTATTACCAAACTTAAAGGCTTTACCCATTCAAATACCCCTAGAATACATCTCTCTGGGATCTGTTATCTTCCCTTTTATTGCGGATGCTGCAACGGTTACAGGCGAGGCAAGATAAATCTTTGCCTCTCTACTTCCCATTCTTCCAGGGAAATTTCTGTTTGAAGACGATATACATACTTCTCCTTCCGATAAAACACCTTCATGGCTGCCCAAGCAGGGTCCACAATTCGGGTGACAAACAATAGCGCCTGATTTCAAGAATATGTTTATCAATCCTTGGTTTAAAGCCTGATTATAAACTTCTATCGAAGCCGGTATGACTATAAGCCTGCAATTTTCATCTACCTTTTGATTTTTTAATATCATTGCTGCTTGCTTTAAATCTTCCAATCTCCCATTTGTACACGTTCCTATAAAACCTTGATCTATTTCCATGCCCTCCACTTCGGAAACGCTTGTTACATCATCTACCCTATGGGGTTTCGCTACCTGAGGTTCTAAGTCTGAGACCTCAAAATTATAAGTTTGTTCGTACTTTCCTTCGCTCTTGATGTGCTTAAATTCTACATTTCTGTCTTTTAAAAACTCCTCTGTCTTTTTATCTGGTTCTATAAGCCCTACCTTAGCGCCCATTTCCACCGCCATATTGCAGAGAGTCATTCTTCCAGATATGCTCATATCCTTTACTGTATTCCCTCTAAATTCTATGGCTTTGTAAGAGGCTCCATCAGCCTTTATTTCGCCCAATATATTAAGGATTACGTCTTTAGGTGTTACCATATCTTTTAAAGTCCCTTCTATCTTAATTTCTATGGTTTCCGGTACCCTTAACCAAATTTTACCGGTTGCAAATACTGCTGCAGCTTCAGTAGACCCTATACCTGTTGCAAAAGCACCAAAGGCTCCATAGGTGCATGTATGAGAGTCTGCTCCCACGATCAAATTTCCTGGAGCAACATGTCCTTTTTCCGGCAATATCTGATGACATATTCCGGCAGAATCATAGTAATGTGGTATCTCTTCTTCTCTGGCAAAATTCTTCATTTCTCTATGCAGTCTGGCAGCATGTTCGCTAGAGGGAGGTACAATATGATCGATAACCATGACAATTTTGTTCCTGTCCCAAATCGGTTTCCCAATACTCCTAAATGCATTTATTGCAGGTGGACCAGTTATGTCGTTTATCATGACAATGTCTACTTCTGCTACTACTATATCCCCCGGAGAAACTTCCTTTTTATTACTGGCCCGTGCAAGTATTTTTTCTGAAATTGTCCCTTTCATCGGAATTCCCCTCCTCTTGAATTTATCTCTAAGTTTAAAAGGGTTTCCACAAAAAGATTATAAGAAAGTTGGGCAAATAGTTAAGAGGTACATTTAAGAGGTGTATTTAATGAAGAGGGATGGCGTTCTATGTTAGTGAACTCATGGATGTGGTGAGACCGAAAGATTTACCTAAAGAAGTTAGGATTTTTGATACAACCTTAAGAGACGGAGAACAAACCCCTGGAGTTTCTTTAACTGTAGAAGATAAGTTAACGATCGCAAGGCAGTTAGACAAACTCGGTGTTGATACGATAGAGGCTGGTATGCCCATCACTTCAAAGGGAGAGAAGGAAGCAGTTAAACTTATAGCGAAAGAAGGGTTGGACAGCGAGATAATCGCACTGGCAAGAGTAGACAAAAAAGACATAGACACAGCATTAGCATGCGATGTAGATGCCATACATACATTTGTTGCGACTTCAGACTTACATTTAGAACACAAATTAAAAATGACGAGAGAAGAAGCAAAAGAACAGGCAATATGGGCTGTTGAATATGCCAAATCTCATGGAGTAACGGTTGAATTTTCAGCTGAAGATGCAACTAGGACAGAGGTTTCATTCTTAAAAGAAGTTTTCTTGGCTGTACAAGAGGCTGGAGCAGATAGAATAGATGTTCCTGATACGGTTGGTGTGATAACCCCTAGGGCGATGTACTACCTCATAAGCGAGATAAAAAACACGGTGGACATTCCTATAGCTGTGCACTGTCACAACGACTTTGGGCTTGCTACAGCCAATTCATTGTCAGCTGTTGAGGCAGGATGTGAAGAGGTGCATGTTTGCGTGAACGGTCTTGGAGAGAGAGCTGGAAATGCATCTTTAGAAGAGGTGGTAACATCTCTCTATGCGCTCTACGATGTTAAGACCAAAATAAACCTGCGATACTTAGTTGAGACATCTGAACTGGTGGAGATGCTTACTGGAATATACCTGCCTCCTTGTACTCCAATAGTAGGGGAGAACGCCTTTGCCCATGAATCTGGAATACATGTTCATGGTGTACTTGGAAAATCCTTCACATACGAACCTATCACACCAGAAATGGTTGGACACAGGAGAGAGATTGTCTTAGGAAAGCACACCGGTACTCATTCTGTAGAGAAATGGCTTAGCGATCTTGGTATTTCCGTTACCAAAGAACAACTTAAAGAAATTGTAAACAGAGTAAAAGAAGTCGGTGATAAGGGTAAAAAAGTTACAGATGTAGACTTGAGAACAATTGCAGAGACAGTAATAGGAGAAATAGCCAAAGAAAAGAGAACAGTAGAGATGAGAGATTTATCAGTAATGACCGGCAGTCAGATGATTCCTACCGCTAGTGTAAGGCTTTTATTCGAAGGAAAAGAAAAAATAGCCTCAGAAACCGGAGTAGGACCGGTAGATGCTGCTATTAAAGCTATTAGAAGTGCTATCGGTGCAGAATTTATTAAATTGAATGAATATAGATTAAAAGCAATTACCGGAGGATCAGATGCAATAGCAGAGGTAATGATCAAAGTAGAAGATGATAAAGGGAATATAGCGTCTGCAAAAGGTGCAAGAGAAGATATAGTAATGGCAAGCGTTGATGCGATGATAGAGGGAATAAACAGACTCATGCTTCTCAGAAAAAGAGGCAACTTGGAGAGCAAATAAAATAGACTAAATAAATTAAAGACTGAATAAATTAAAGTGAAAAAATAAGGTTAGAAGAGGTAAAATAATGAGAAGTCTTGAAATCAAAGAAGGGTTTGAAAGAGCACCCCACAGATCCCTGCTCAAGGCATTGGGCATTACTGATGAAGAAATGAGCAAGCCTTTTATAGCGGTCGTCAACTCTTGGAACGAAATCGTACCAGGGCATGTTCACTTACAGAAAATATCAGACGCGGTTAAAACTGGAATTCGCATCGCTGGAGGAGTTCCATTTGAATTCAACACAATTGGAGTATGTGACGGAATCGCAATGGGACATGTGGGTATGAAGTACTCTCTGCCTTCCAGAGATCTGATAGCGGACTCAATAGAAGTGATGATAGAGGCACATAGATTCGATGCAATGGTAATGATACCTTCTTGCGATAAGATCATTCCCGGACACCTGATGGCTTGTGCAAGAATCGATATACCAAGCATAGTAATCACAGGAGGTCCTATGGAGGCAGGAATCATAAATGGAAGAAAAATAGATCTAATTTCGTGTTTCGAAGCAATTGGAGAGTTTAAAATCGGAAAAATTGATGAAAAAAGATTACTAGAAATAGAAAATAGTGCATGTCCAAGCTACGGATCTTGCGCAGGGTTGTTTACCGCGAATTCTATGGCATGTATAACTGAGGCTTTGGGCATGAGTTTACCCTATTCCGGCACTGCCTTAGCAAATTCGTCTCAAAGGCTCAGAATAGCCAAAGAAACTGGTATCCGCATCTTAGAATTGTTGGAGGCAAATATAACTCCGTCTCAGATCATGACATTCGATGCGATTGAGAATGCCATCCTTGTAGACTTAGCTCTTGGTGGATCCACCAATACCGTTTTACACATAACAGCCATAGCGAAAGAACTGGGGTTAGATATCTCAATAGAGTTGTTCGACGAGTTAGCAAGAATTACACCTCACATATGCGATATGAGACCTGGCGGACCTAATTTCATGGAAGATCTTCATTATGCCGGCGGAATTCCTGGAGTGATGAGATCTCTTTCTGATCTAATGAATTTAGAATGCATGACGGTTTCTGGGAAATTTCTCAAAGAAATTATAGAGGAGGCAAAGATATACAACCCAGATGTTATTCGCCCAATGGACAATCCTGTACATCCTGAAGGAGGTATTGCGGTTTTAAAGGGATCTCTTGCCCCTAAAGGAAGTGTTGTAAAACAAACAGCAGTGAACGAGAAAATATTGTCCCATAAAGGACCTGCAAGGGTTTTTGATTGTGAAGAAGATGCGGTAAAGGCTGTCTTAGACGGAAAAATCGAAAGAGGAGACGTGATCATTATAAGATATGAAGGCCCCAAAGGCGGGCCAGGAATGAGAGAGATGCTTGCTGTAACATCGGTAATTTCCGGAGAAGAACTAGACGACTCTGTTGCTTTGATAACCGATGGTAGATTCTCCGGCGGCACAAGAGGACCATGCATAGGTCATGTAATGCCAGAGGCAATGGATGGGGGACCGATTGCGATTGTAAAAAACGATGACATCATTGAGATAGATATTCCAAATAGAGTGCTCAATCTATTAATAGACGCTGAAGAAATAAAAGAGAGGTTATCACACTGGAAACCTCCTGAATCTAAGTTCAAAAAAGGAGTATTAGCAAAATACATTGGAGGATAAAAAATGGTGGTGATGAGAGGAGGCAAGGCTATTATTGAGGGATTAAAAAGAGAAGGCGTCAAAGTGGCATTTGGGCTCCCCGGAGGAGCAGTTATAGAGCTTTACGATGCGATTTACGATGAAACAGATATAAGGCATATTTTGGTAAGGCACGAGCAATGTGCTGCTCATGCAGCAGATGGTTATGCTCGAGCTAGTGGAGAAGTTGGTGTATGTATAGCGACTTCTGGACCTGGAGCCACTAACCTAACAACCGGGATTGCGACCGCATACATGGACTCTAGCCCAATCGTGGCAATTACTGGCAACGTAGTAAGACCTTTGATAGGAAAAGATGCGTTTCAAGAAATAGATGCAACCGGCATTACCATGCCAATAACGAAACATAATTTCAGGCTCACAGATCCAAGAGATATACCTTACACCATAAAAGCAGCTTTTCAGATAGCAAAGAGTGGTAGACCTGGACCTGTACATATCGACTTCCCAAGAGATGTGATTCAGGCAGAAGCAGAAATGGATTTCCCAGAAAGAATAGAACTGCCCGGATACAAGCCTACTCTTAAGGGAAACTTCGCCCAGATAAAAAAGGCAGCAGAATTGTTGGCAAATGCTGAAAGGCCTGTAATAATGGCTGGTGGTGGTGCAGTCCACTCTAACGCTACAAAGGAACTTATACAATTAGCAGAAATGTTAGGAGCACCAATAATAACTCCTTTAATGGGTAAATCCTGCGTACCAGAAAGTCATCCTTTAGTTTTAGGATTAGTAGGCATGCATGGTAGAAAACCATCCAATTTTGCTGTATCAGAGGCAGATGTATTGCTAGGAGTTGGAACAAGATTCTCAGATAGATCTACTGGAGCTGTAGCCTATTTCTCCACAGAATCCAAGAAAATACATATAGACATAGACCCTGCTGAAATAGGCAAAAACGTACCTGTTGATGTTCCAATCGTTGGAGATGCACGCTTAGTCCTTCAAGATTTAATAAAAATATTGGAAAAAATGGCGTTGAAGAAAAAAACAGCATGGATAGAAAAAATAGAACAATGGAAGAAAGAATTCCCGCCAAAATATGATTATCCTGATGCAATACCTCTAAAGCCCCAGCAGGTCATGAAGGAGGTTATGGAAGTTCTCGGTGAAGATGACATAGTCACCACGGAAGTAGGCCAGTGTCAGATGTGGGCTGGTCATTATCTGACAAGGAATAAAATAAGAACATTCATAAGTTCAGGTGGCTTAGGGACTATGGGTTTTGGATTTCCTGCGGCAATGGGTGCTAAAGTAGCACGTCCTGAGTCAAACGTAGTGGACATAGCAGGTGATGGAAGCTTTCTTATGGTATGTCAGGATCTCGCTACCGTAGTAGAGAACAATATTCCTGTAGTAGTCCTCATCCTTGACAACAGGGCTTTAGGGATGGTAAGACAATGGCAGATGCTCTTTTTCGATAAGAGATACTCTGCAGTTGACTTCCGTGCACAGCCAGACTTCGTAAAACTAGCTGAGGCATTTGGAGCTAGGGGAGAACTTGTAGAAAGACCAGGAGAAGTTGCTCCGGCACTAAAAGAAGCATTTGACTCAGGAAAGCCTACTGTCATAAACGTTATAGTAGACAGAGACGAGTGTGTGTTCCCGATGATACCTCCTGGGGCAAAAATGACCGAAATGATCGGGTGAGGAAAATGACCGAGAAACATATGTTAAGCGTTTTGGTAGAGGATAAACCAGGCGTTATGCAAAGGGTATCTGGATTATTCAGACAAAGAGCATTTAATATCGATAGTATTGCGGTAGGCCCCTGCGAGAAGGAAGGATTCTCAAGAATAACACTTGTAACCAGCGGAGACGAGAAGGTGCTTGAACAGGTCAGGAAACAATTGGAGAAACTTGTGGAAGTCATAAAGGTGAGTGAAATGAATCCCGATGAGTGCGTAGTCAGAGAACTTGCACTTGCAAAGATTCATGCTCCTACTGGGGCGATAAGGTCGGAAATCATTCAATATGCCAACATATTCAGAGCCAGTGTCGTGGATGTCGGCCCAGAGACCCTTACAATAGAGATAACTGGCGATCCTGATAAAATAAAAGCATTTCTAGATATGATGAAACCTTTTGGAATTAGAGAGTTGGTAAGAACAGGAATAACATCAATAACTCGAGGTGCAAGACTAATTGAGGAGGTGTAGTAGTTGGCTAAAATATACTACGAAAAAGATGCAAGTTTAGATGCCATCAAGGATGAAACCATAGCGGTG
The DNA here is from genome assembly GCA_046760505.1 of Candidatus Hydrothermarchaeota archaeon. GTDB lineage: Archaea > CAYFZR01 > CAYFZR01 > CAYFZR01 > CAYFZR01 > CAYFZR01. The sequence continues at coordinate 33,931 of JBHIEG010000014.1, read as the reverse complement.
ATTGGATACGGAAGTCAGGGAAGGGCTCAATCGTTAAACTACAGAGATTCTGGACTTAAAGTTATCCTTGGATTAAGAGAGGGAGGTAAATCATGGGAAATAGCGAAGAAGGAGGGATTTGATGTATACCCCATACCAGAAGCGGTAGAGAGGGCAGACATAATTCAAATCCTTATCCCAGACGAAACCCAACCTGCGGTCTACAATGCTTACATTCGCGATAAATTAGAAGAAGGCAATGCTCTAGGGTTTTCTCATGGATTTAACATATGCTTTAATCAGATAGTTCCCCCGGAGTTTGTTGATGTAATCATGGTGGCGCCAAAGGCTCCCGGAAGGATGCTGAGGAGTACCTACGAAGAAGGTTATGGAGTTCCATCTCTTGTAGCCGTAAAACAAGATTACACAGGAAGAGCCATGCAAAGAGCTTTAGCAATGGCAAAAGCCTTGGGAACTACGAGAGTGGGAGTTATCGAAACAACTTTTGAAGAAGAAACCGAGACAGACCTATTTGGAGAACAAATGGACCTTTGCGGAGGAGTTACAGAGATGATAAAGGCATCTTTTGAGGTATTAGTCGAGGCAGGATATCAACCAGAGGTATGCTACTTTGAAACACTTCACGAGTTAAAACTGATAGTAGACTTAATCTACGAGGGCGGTCTTTGCCACATGTGGAGAAATGTGTCCAATACTGCTGAATACGGGGGGTTGACCAGAGGAAAACGTATTTTCAACGATGATGTAAAGGCAATGATGCGAAAAACCCTAGAAGAAATTAGAAGCGGTGCTTTCGCTAAAGAATGGGTCCTAGAAAATAAGGCGAATGCTCCGGTACTTAACTCATTAAGAAAAAAGGAAGAAGAACTTCTCATCGAAAAGATAGGTAAGAAGTTAAGGGAAATGATGCAAAAGCCAGGCTAACTCCCAGAAAACTTTTTATTGGAAATTACTCAGAGAAATATAGGGGCAAAAATTGAGAGCGGACATTAGAACTACTATGGGAATAGTATCTTTCATCATAGCATTTATTTTTTTCCTATCCGCCATATACGGGATAACCGTTTACCTTTGGATATGGGGTTTCTTCATAGCACTTATTGGACTATACTTCCTTAGGGAAGCTTTCTTTTTCAAAAACATCGAACTCTTCTACTCCATGGACTCAGTTCTTGATGAGTTAAAGGATGCTGGAAAGAGATTCTCTAGCGAAGAAAAGTATCAGCTTCTCTTGGAAAGCATTGAACTAGCAAAGAACACCGTTCAAAGGGCCTGTATAAAGTATGCTGCTGAAGGAGCTTCAGAGAGATCCTTAAATCCTTTATTAAAGACATTAGTAAATGAAATGAAGGAAATAAAAAAGGAATTCGAGAATCCTGATTTTGATACAGTTAGACTTAACGATATATCCAATGAAATATTGCATATTGCTAAAAGAATACATACATCTGTTTTTAGGTGATTTTATGTATGAAAGAAGGCTTTTGATGATACCTGGACCTACGAACGTTGATCCCAGAGTTTTACGGGCTATGATGAGACCAATAATAAACCATAGAAGCCAAGCATTCGGAAAAATCCTGACCGAGACATGTGAAATGATGAAGACTGTTTTTAGAACGGAAAATGATGTTTTTCTTCTCACCGGCTCAGGAACCGCAGGAATGGAAGCTGCCATTGCAAATATAATCGAGCCAGGCGATAAAGTACTCTGCGCGATCTCAGGAAAATTTGGTCAAAGATTTAAGAAAATAGTGGAAACATTCGGTGGGAATCCCATAGAGGTCTCAGCAGAGTGGGGACAGCCCATCAATCCCGATGATATAAAGAGAAAATTGGAAGAAAACCCGGATACAAAGGCAGTTACTTTAGTATTCAACGAGACATCTACGGCAACAAAGAATCCTGTCAAAGAAATTGGAGATATAGTTAAAGATTATGATGCACTCTTCATAGTGGACACCATATCCGCGTTGAGTGCTGACGAATTCTATACGGACAAATACAACGTAGATATATGTGTAAACGGTTCTCAAAAAGATCTAGCGGCTCCACCGGGTATTTCGCCAATTGCGGTGAGTGAAAAGGCGTGGGAAGTGATAGATAACGTGGAGGCTCGCACTTATTACCTTAGTTTAAGGCAATGCAAAGAGTATTTCAACAGGAATCCTCCCCAAACACCTTATACTCCAGCAATACCGCTTTTTTATGCTTTGAACGAGGCTTTGAAAATGGTTTTGGAAGAGGGATTGGAAAAACGCATAAAAAGGCATGAAAAGATTGCAAAGGCAGTAAGAGCAGGAATAAGAGCCCTTGGTTTATCCTTATTTGCAAATCAGAAGTATGCTTCCAACACGGTTACGGCTATCAATATCCCAGAAGGTATAACAGACTCTGAGTTAAGAGGAAAGATGAGAGAGAAATACGGCATAGAAGTTGCTGGAGGTCAAGACCATCTAAAGGGCAAGATATTCAGAATCGGACACATGGGAACTGTTCAAATATCAGACATACTTCAAACAATAGGAGCGCTTGAACTTATTCTGAAGGAATCTGGCTTAGATATAGAACCTGGAAGCGGCGTTTCAGCAGTGGAAGAGGTCTATCTTCAATGAAGAAACTAGATTTATCAGAAGAGACGATTTTTTCTATGTTTTTAATTCTCGCGATAGTAATTATCATTGGACTTGCAATAACAAAGATGCCTGGAGAAGAAGAGTTTAGTGCATATCACCTTGATGACTATCCTAAAACCACAATCATGAGTGGGTCGAATTTCTCTTTCACATTTACAATAGAAAATCATGAAAAAAAAGAAAATGTCTATGTATACTCGATATACCTATCAAACAACACGCACTCATTGCTACTAAAAAATGAGAGCATCAAGGTAAATCCTAATGAAGAGGCAAAAGTAGAATATACCGGAAGAGGATACTACTCAGGGAGGGTGGACATACTTATTAACGGTGAAAAACTCTTCTTTTGGTTAGACGTTGAAGGAGGCTAAAAAAGATAAATGGACATTAATTATGTTTTTGAGAAAAAAGGAGTATCTAGTAACATAGAAATTATAAAAGAACTAATAAGAGAAGTAAAAATAATATACACGGACATTGATGGAACTCTAGTAGGACCTGACGGATCCATATTCAGAGATGATGCCGGAAAACTTTCTATCAAGATTGCTGAGGCTTTATTATACACCCATATGCTCAAAAAAGATGTTGTAATGGTCTCAGGAAGAACAAATGATCAACTAAAAAGCAACGCTGAACTACTGGGTTTCAAAAACTATATTGCTGAACTAGGAACTCAAATCGTATACAACCTAGGTGAGAAGGTATACTATAATATTGGAGATTTTCAGGTGACAGGAAGAAATATCTATGAATCGATCATGAACTCAGGAGCTCCAGATAGCCTTCTTGAGAGGTATGAGGGCAAGTTAGAGTACCATACTCCGTGGTCCGAGTACAGAGATTGCACTGTCTTGCTAAGAGGACACGTTGATCTGAGAGAAGCGAATAGCTTTCTAAGGGATTCAGGATATGAAAACCTAAAACTGGTTGATAACGGTGTCATAAATGTAAAAACAAAAAACCTCTCTGTTTCTGAGATACATGCATACCATCTTCTTCCAAAAGAAAGCGGTAAGAAATCAGCGGTAGAAAAGGATAAGGAGATAAGGAACATTAAAAAAGAAGAAGCAATCTCTATCGGCGAATCAGCCTCAGACATTGAAATAGCTGAAGTCACTCAGATTTTTTTTCTGGTGAGAAATGGCTTGGAAAATGATCCTTCTTTAGTAGAAACCGTTTTAAACTCTAAAAATATCTTTGTATTGGAAAAAAGGATGGGTCTAGGATGGGCAGAGGCAATAGATCTACTAAGACAAAGTCAAAGGTAGGAGTGGTAGACACCACCTTCGCAAGGGTTGATATGGGGGCTATAGCGATAGATGAACTTAAAAAGATTTCAACTGGCATAATTGTACAAAGAAAGACTGTTCCAGGCATCAAAGACATTCCTGTCGCCGCTAAAAAACTTATCGAAGAAGAGGGCTGCGATATAGTTATTGCTTTAGGAATGCCTGGAAGCACGGATATAGATAAGATGTGTGCCCACGAAGCTTCTATTGGTATAATCCTTACTCAGTTAATGACCAACAAACACATCATCGAGGTATTTGTCCATGAAGACGAGGCAAAAGACGAAAAAGAGCTCGCTTGGTTGGCTGAAAGGAGGACAAGGGAGCATGCGCATAACGTGTACAATATGCTTTTTAAACCAGAAAGATTAACAAAGAATGCTGGAAAAGGCTTAAGAGAAGGTTTTCCTGATGTTGGACCCATAAAATAGGAGGTTTTTATGTGGTAAAACTTGGAATTGTCGCAGCAGAGTTCAACTATGATATTGTGTATGCAATGATAGAACTCGCAAAAGAGCATGCTGCATTTCTAGATGCTGAAATAGTAAAAATAATAAAGGTTCCAGGTACCTTCGATATACCTTTGGCAGTTAAAAAAATGCTGGAAAGACCAGACATAGAGGCGGTTGTAACCCTTGGAGCGGTTATAGAAGGAGAAACCGAACACGATGAAATTGTCATCCAGCACTGTGCTAGGAAAATAACAGATCTTTCCGTAGAGTTTGGTAAGCCGGTTACCTTAGGAATCTCTGGACCCGGCATGAGCAGGCTCCAAGCGCATGAAAGAGTTAAATATGCAAAGAGAGCGGTTGAATCAGCGGTTAAAATGGTGAAGAGAGTGAAAGAGATAGAAGGGGGCTAAACTCCCTTATATTTTTTTAATATTTCCTCTATTATAAGATGAGAACTGTTCAGACGAGAAACTTTCATTTTTTTAATCCTTTCTATCCTGATATTATCAAAACCTCTTTTTTTCAACTCCTTCTTTAACCATTCCTCATTAACATCCTGATTTGGACCCAATGCTATTATATCTGGTCTTATTTTTTTAACAGAATCGAATATATCTTTCTCTGAGCCTAGAAAGGCTTCATCGACGGGTTTTAATGCTTTTACAACCTCTAATCTCTGTTTTTCTTCTATAACAGGCTCTCTTTTCCTATTTCTAACCGTTTTGTCCCTGGCGACAATCACAATCAACTCGTCACCAAGTTTTTTTGCTTCTTCAAGATAGTATATGTGTCCAGGATGTATTATATCGAATACCCCTGTTGCCATCACGCGCATGCAATCAACCTTTCCTATTTCCTATCCAAGAGTTAATCTTTTTCCATTAAATATCTATCTTGGCATAAGTTATATCTACCAAGAAGGCGAGATATGTTTTTATGAAAGATACCCTTGTTCTTTACGGAATTGACGAAGACGAAAACGTGGCAATAGCATACTGTATTACCAAGGGTAGCAAAAAGGATGATTCTTTAAAGGCTCTAACTGCTTTTTTAGATTCCAAAAACATGTCCTTTAATGATTTTACAATAATAGAGCAAAAAGTTGAAGATATAAAGAAAGGAAGTAGCACTATAGAAGAAATTAAGGTTGATTTCAGAAAAAAACTCCTTTACATGGGATTTCAAAGTAGAAGCGTGGGAAACTTAGAGGCAGATAAAGATACCACCATTTCGATTGTTATTGCTGCAAGAAAAGACTTATTGGTTGAAGAGACCAAGGGTGAAGAAAGCGATTACGAAGTCATTGAAGAATCAAAATCCCCAATATCTAGGGAAGAATTATTGAAGAAATATAGAATCACCGAGCCAGGAGAAACATTTGTAGAGAGTCTCTTAGAGGATTACAGAGAGCCAATCGTAACCATAGAAATGTTAAATAAAAAACTCTTGGAAATAATAAAGAGAATCGAACAACCAAAGACAGTTAGCGAGACAAAATTGCCTAAAGAATTTATTGAAGCCCTTATACTCAAAATAATAAATCAAAGAGGTCCAATTTTGGTAAAAGACATAATAGCGACCACAGGACTTCACGTGAACATAGTTGAAGAAATAATCCGTGATCTAGAAGAGAGAGTAATGGTGGAATACATCGGAACAGGAGCAATGATGTTCTCTGATTTAAGATACATACCTACGGAAAAAGGAAGAGAAAGAGCAAAAATGTTAGAGACCTTAGATCCGTTCGTAGGTGTGGCTCCAGTGCCCTATAAGGATTACTACCGAATTACTGAGGAATTGTCCCAGAAAAGGTTTCCCATAAAGATTTCGAAGAGTGTTTTTGAAAAAGCCTTTGAGGAAGTAATAGGATTAGACTACGCGAAAAAAATAATCCTAGAATCTCTATCTACAGGGGAAGGCATGTTTATCTGCGGACCTCCTGGCACCGGAAAGACATTCATAAGCAGCAAAATATCAAAAGTACTACCTCCAATGTTGATACCAAAAAATATTTTGGTAGGAGAGCGTGTGATCAAGATATTCGACTCCGACTTTCACGTACCATGCCCCAGAGAGGAGCAACCAGAAGATCCTAGATGGGTAAAAATATACGCACCCTTTGTTTTTACCGGAGCAGAATTATCAGTAAGTAGATTAGAAGGAAGATTCAACGAAAATGAAGGTGTTTATGAAAGTCCTCCTCAAGTGAAGGCGCATGGAGGAGTTTTACTTATAGATGACCTAGGCAGGCAGATGGATAGTCATGACGCCATACTGAACAGGTTGATCGTACCCATGGAAAATCGGAGAGACATAATCTATGTAGGCGGCACTCCTGTGGTGCTCTTCACAACTTTCATTCCCATATTCTCGACTAACTTAAACATAGCTATATTCGATGAGGCTCATTTGCGAAGGGCTCCCTGTTATATTTACTTGAGTTACCCTCCTGTAGAGCATGTCATAAAAGTATTCAAGAATAATCTAGTAAGGCTCGGAGAAAAATTGGAAGAAAACTGCGAAGAGGTCTTAGAAAAACTCTATCAGGACCCTAGAGTAAAACCTTCATTTGCTCATGCCAGAGATCTGGCCCAGATATCTCAGGGAATAAGGATTTCTGAGGGAAAAGATGTGATAACTAAAGATATTCTATTGAAGGCCATTGAAAGACATATTGTCATTACTCTAGGGAAAATCGGGGCAGATCCGAGGAGACTGGGCTATCAGACAGAGAAGAGAATCATATCTTACGATGTTAAGTTGAAGTTCATAGGAGAAATGCATCCTCATGCTGTCTCTGAAGAGATTTCAAAAGGTTTGATGCGATATATTGGAATAGATGGAGTCAGTGCAATAAAAGATGGTATAATCGTAGACGCTCAAGATACTCTAACGCCAACAGATATAGTGAATCTTATCAGAAATGTATCAAACGGTCATGTGGAAGTAGAAAATATTTCGATAATAACCGAGTTTACCAAACCTATGGTGGATGAGAAGAAACTACACGAAAAAATAAAAAGTTTTCGCATCTAAATCAGTAATCCAGGATGCCTATCTCCTTTCCTATCTCGCACCAAGCCCAAGCCCAGATAATTGCCTCAAAAGATCTTATAAGATCTTTCTTTTCCAGAAAATATCTTGAATCCTTTATGTACGCATTTATGTTTGTTAGGAAATCCTTTCCTTTGCTTTCTAGTGGCCTAATCCTTGGAATCAGAGATTCAGCTTTGTTTAGCCACTTATCTATCTCATACCTGAGTTCTTCCTCTAGTATCATGGCATTCACACCTGAAAAAATATATAGGCGAATACATTAAACACGTTTTCATGAATTCTGACATAAAATTAATATCGCTCGATTTAGATGGTACGCTGATAAAAAACAGTTGGGAAATCTTCTACAGCCGTGTAGATGAAAAAATCGGAAAAACTGAAGAAATAAAAAGTCTTGTGAATAAATACAATTCTGGAACCCTGTCTGAATACGAATTTATGAAAAAAAGTTACGGTCTATGGCACGGAGTCAAAAAGGATATTTTTTTAGATATAATAAACGATATAGAATTAGATGGTAAATTTTATAATGCCATAAATACATTAAAAGATCTAAATTTAGATGTTGCCATTGTTACCGGAGGTTTTGATCTATACGTGAATCACGTGACGAAAGATTTAGAAGTAGACGTCTATTGCGGAACAAAAAGCAATTTTGTTAACGGAATATTATTTAATATTGATATAACAACAAAAACAGAACTTTTTGAAAGAATGGTCAAAGATAAGGGTGTTTCTTATAATGAAGTCATACATGTAGATGATGGAACAAATGGAATTCCTCTTTTCAAAAGATGTGCCTATGGAATTGCCGTAAACACAGAAAACATCAATGTCATTAAAAATGCGGACATTTTCCTAGATGATATCGAAGATCTAGTTCCAACAATAAAGCATCTGAATTTGAAAAAATAGTAATCTCCAAATCTATTGAAAACCTTTGACTCTTTTTGTCACTTGCAATTATGAGACATGATTATGGCACGCGAATTATAATACTCTGGATTTGCTCTATTAAAATTTGTTGACGTTATAAAGTTTATTTACTCTTAAAATCGTATTTTGAGCGATAACCTCTTGGCGTTATAATCCTATCATTGAATGCGAATGTTTCTGAATTGCCTATGATGATCGTGGTTTGCATATCAATTTCATGAGTTAACATTTCTTTCAATGTTGTTATTTTAATCTCTTCATTCTCTCTCATTGCTTTTTTTACAATTCCTACTGGAGTTTCAGGTTTTTTATATTTCATTAAGATATTAATTGCTCTTTCAATTTGCCATTCTCTTTCTTTACTTTTCGGATTATATAGAACAATTATAAAATCTGCCTTGGCAGCGCTTTCCAACCTTTTTTCAATAATTTTCCACGGGGTCAAGAAATCGCTTAAACTTATTACGGCAAAATCATGGCTTAAAGGAGAGCCTAAACATGCTGATGCAGCAATTGCAGCTGTTACTCCGGGAACTACTTCAACGTGAAGATCAATGCTCCTTTCTTCTAAGTATTCAAATAAAACGCTAGCCATTCCATATATCCCTGGATCTCCTCCGCTCACAAGAACAACTTTTTTACCCATCAAAGCTTTATCAACAGCGATTTTTGCTCTCTCAACCTCTTTTCTCATACCTTTTGAAATAACTTCTTTTCCTGATGTTAAATCCTTGATTAATTCCAAATATCTATCATAACCTATTACAACGTCTGCGCCCTTTATGGCATCATACGCTCTAAAGGTCATATGATCTTTGCTTCCCGGGCCGATTCCCACTAGAAATATGGTTCCTTTCTCCATTATTTTCTCCTCTGCAATTGCTACCGTAACTCCTTTAAATTTAACTTTTCTTTGGATCAAATTTGCGTTATTTCCGGCAATTACTGCAATTGGCTCACTTACGGCTCCCACTCCAATTTTTTCTCTTACATGCTCAGAGATTTCATAATTTCTCTCAACTCTTTTAACTTCCTCTATACTGATTCCCAAGACATGAGTGTTTAATTCTCTCGCAGCTTCGAGGATACAATCTTCATTCGCTTTAAAATCTAGTGTCGCTATAGCCTTCAAACTTTCGATGCTGAGTCCTGCTTTTAGGAAAGAGTACCTTATTGCTTCCAGTATATCTTCTTTACTGGTCCCTTTCTTAAACCCGATTCCAGCCAAAAGGTTCCTAGGCCTTAGAATTACGAGTGGTTTTTCTAGTTTATCTAATTTTTCTATTGCTTTATTTGTTATAAATATAAAGGACTCAAAATTGTCTTTTTTTGATTCTAAGTCTGTTAAATCATTTAAAACAATGTTTTCAGATAAATCAAGGTCTATTTCAAATTCTGTAAATATTCCTACCATTTCATCGTTTAAAATCGATGAATTTACAAGCTTTGAATCCTTCACATCAGAAGCTACTAGATTAAACCTTTTTGCAATTGATTCTACAGATGGCTTTTTTTTAATCTCCGAAGCAGTTGTAATTACTTCTTTGGCATTAATTCTCTTAGCTATCAATCTTGCAAGTTCATTTGCCCCATGATGCCCAGACAGGAGACTTATGGCGAACTGACCTTTTTCATCAACCACCACTATAGAGGGATCTGTCCTTTTATTTTTTATATGGTTTGAAATCACTCTTACAACGATTCCCAGTGCCATAACGAAAACCAGAGCATCATAATCCGGGAAAATTTTCCCTAAAAATTCGCTAAGTGGAGTCTCAATGGCTCTTGCTTCATCATTTTGGAATCTCTTGTTTACAAATAAATTCGTTTCATGTTCTCTCAATGCCTTAGATATTTTCCTCCCAAGATCCATGCCATCTTTTGTAAGGGTTATAATGGCTATTTTCATTTATTATCCCTGAAACTGTGGGTAAAATCTTTATCATAGAGTTTTGATCTCTTTCCCTTAGACATTAAAAAATCTCCAACCAAAATCAATGCCTTTCTTTCTATACGCTCATTTTTTACCTTTTCTGCTATATTTCCTAAGTTACCATGGACTATCTTTTCATCTGGTAAAGAAGCCTTATAAACTACCGCAACTGGAGTATTTTCATCGTAGAAATTTATGAGTTCATTTACCACTTCGTCAATCATATGGGCACTTAGAAAGATGCACATGCTCGCTTTATGTCTCGATAGTTCCCTCAAACTTTCTTTTTCAGGAACTTTTGTCCTTCCTGAAATTCTTGTTATAATAAGTGTTTGGGAGACCTCTGGGATTGTGTACTCTCTTTTTAAAGAAGCTGCTGCGGAAAGAAAAGAACTCACTCCAGGGATGATTTCAAACTCAATTTTTTTTTCTTCCAAGAAGTCAATCTGTTCTTGAATTGCACCGTATATACTTGGATCTCCACTGTGTATCCTAGCAACCGTTTTTTTATTATTTACAGCTTCATAGATAACTTCTTTTATTTCTTCAAGCGTCATGCCAGAACTATCAAATAAATCCGCATCTTTTTTTGCGTACTTAAGTATCTCCGGATTTATCAATGAGCCAGCATATATTATTACGTCTGATTCCTCAATGACCTTTTTAGCCTTGATTGTTAAGAGATCAGGATCTCCCGGGCCTGCGCCGATAAAATAAACCTTCATCCCTATCCCTTTTATTTTATTTTCCTTTTATTATTATCATAGAGAAGTAATCTATTTCCTTACCAACCATAGAGTCGAGGTCGGATGAGACAAAGTCTTCACTACCGCATCTGCTAACAAATATTGACTTATTTTTGAGACCTGTTTTTTCTAATGTCCTTACTATCTCGTCAAAATTTTTAGATACCTTCATCAGTACTAGGGAATCAAATATATTAGCAAGTTCTTCTAACTTCTCTAAGCCATAACTGGCAGGAAATATGCCTATTCTCTCATCTTTCTCTCCTAAAGGAATGTTCAATTCGGCTAAACATGCCGAAAGAGAAGTTATACCCGGAACGGTCTCTATTTCTACCTCTGGATACCTTTCTTTCATTTTTCTTACTACGTATGAATATGTACTGTAAAACAATGGATCTCCAATTGTTATGAATGCAACGTTCTTTCCTTCCTTTAGTTCAGAAAAGATCAAGTCCACAGTATTATTCCAGTGTTTTTCAAGGATCTCTTCATCTTTAATCATTGGAAAAACAGGATCTATGATTTTGAAATCCTTACTTAATATTTTTTTCACGATAGAGAATGCCATGCTATCTTTATTCTCTCCTGATTTAGGAGTTAAAACCACATCAACCTCTTTTAAAATTTTAATGGCCTTCATAGTTATGAGTTCAGGATCCCCTGGGCCTACTCCAATACCGTATAATTTTCCGAGTCTCAATCTTTTTCCTCCTTTCTGGCATCAATAATCCAAACAGGATTCAATGCCTTCATTATTTTATTTTTACCTATTTTTTCGGCTCTATTTATAGAAACCTGTGTGATATTGAAGTTAAATTTTAGATCTTCCAAGGATGAAACCGCATCTTTTAATGTATCTATCGTTACCGCATTTATTACTACGATTCCTTCGTCCTTCAGCTTTTCATTACATTTGAATAAAATTTCTCTCAGTTTCCCCCCTGTTCCACCTATTATTATCCTGTCAGCTTCAGGTAAATTTTCTAAGGCATATGGAGCTTCTCCCTCTATAACCTCCATATTCTTTACATTAAATCTCTTAGCGTTCGCTTTAATTATCTCTATTCTGCTTGGTTTTTTTTCGATTGAAAAAATCTTCCCTCTCTTTGCCAACAACGCAGCCTCAATGGATATACATCCGTTTCCTGCGCCTATATCGTAGACCGTGCTTTCTTCTTTGATCCTTGACTTGGAGAGGGTTATCGTTCTTATCTCTTCCTTTGTCATTGAATTTCCTTCCGATATGAAGTATTCCTCTGGTATTCCCGGAACAACGAATTTCCATTTCATCTGAATATCACCACAACACAGTTTCCTGAAAATTTTTTTCTGAAAACCTCCTCAACGCTTGTTAGAATGACTTTTTCTGAAGATAAAGATAAATTCTCACATACCGCAATTTTTTCGCATGGTATATTGTTCTGAATTAATAGTTCTGCAATCTTGTTGGGAGGATTAGATGGGTCTGTCAGGATGGCTATCTTAGGATGATCTTTTATTTCTTCAACCAATATATCCATATTTCTCCCATGTAAACTGATAAACTTTGCATCATGCCAAATTTCTTTTATTTTTGCAAAGCAGAGCTGCATAGAGCTTATGCCCGGGATCACTTCGATTTCTTCTTTCGGAAATTTTTTCAAAATCAATGCGAGGATGCTGTAAAAACCAGGATCTCCAGAAGTTAAGACTGCGATATTCTTTTCTTTATGTTCACCTATAAATCCTATGATTTCTTCAAGATCCTTATCTATTACCTTTTTTCTCTTATTCTTAAATGAAGACAGTATTTTATTCCCACCAACTAAGATGTCTGCCTTATCTATTATTTTTCTTGCACAGGGAGTCAAGAACTCATCTGACCCGGGACCTACTCCCACAACAAATATTTTGCCCATTTCGATCTTCCTGCATTTTTGTCGCTACCAACCACGATACCTTCCTTTGATATCATGATAGTACCTATCTTCATCTCTCCATCCACGTAATCCATGGCTCTGAGGCTTGCTCTTTCAGCCAAAATATCGAAGACTTGAGTCAATCCATTTTGTTTGAGAATATCCAAGGCGGTTTCCGTGGTATTTGAGTTTAGTATATCGTTAACAATATCCCTGCTTGCTCCACACAACGATGCATAAGCAGCCATAGTCTCCATTCTGGCATCCGCTACACTACTATGAGTATCGAATATCCCTGCTGAGACCTTAACCAACTTGCCTATGTGTCCGAACAAAAGACCTTTTTTCATCCCTTTTCTAACGCATTCCTTTAGCATAAAACCTATGAAGTTACCTGTCTGTACGATGGCATCCTCTGGAATGCCTTTTCTCATCGCTCTTTTCTCACCAAACCTTCCAGGGGTCAAAACCACCTCTTTTATTCCGGCTGAGTTTGCAACATCTATCTGTAAGGTCAATGAATTTTTGAAGGCATCTAAAGATTTAGGCTCAACAATGCCTGTGGTACCCAGTATTGAGATTCCACCTATGATTCCAAGTTTTTCGTTCATTGTTTTTTTAGCCAACTCCTTCCCACCCGGAACAAAAATCTCTATCTCAACTCCTTCATTCTTTGGCAATACTTCTCTTACTCCTTTCACAATCATTTCCCTAGGTACTGGATTTATAGCGCATTCCCCAACTTTTACCGGCAATCCTTTCTTCGTTACTCTTCCTACTCCATCACCGCCCTTAATCTTTATTCCATTAAAGCCAGATTTTTTAGCCTTAGCACATATCTTAGCTCCATCTGTTACATCAGGATCGTCTCCTGCATCTTTTTTTATGCAGCAAGAGACTTCTTCATCATTCATTCTAAAATCCACTATATCCAGCTCAACCTTCTCATTTATGGGCAGAGTTATTTCTACTTTCTTTATTTCCCTTCCGGAGAAAAGCATTTTAACAGCTGCTTTTGCTGCTGCAGCGGCGCACGTGCCCGTTGTAAAACCCATTCTCAACAATTGTCCATTTTTCTCAATATATTTAATCATTTTACTGCCAGCCTGATTCAGCAAGTCTAATTAATGAGTTTGCTATCGCTACTGCTACTGGGCTTCCTCCTTTATGTCCCCTGACTACTATACTCGGGATATCGTACTCTAAGATTTTTTCTTTTGATTCTTTAGCTCCGACAAAACCTAAAGCAGTAGCAATAATGATTCCTGGCTTGATCCCTTCTTCAATTAGATCGCATAGTTCAAATATAGCGGTGGGGGCGATTCCAACAACTACTATGGTATCCTCTATTTCTTCCTTGAAAAGGCGAAAGGATGCGGAAGATCTGGTAATACCCTCTTTTTCTGAAAGTCTAAAAACATTTTCATCGTCTATAAAACACTTAACGTTACCGCCGAATTTAGATAAAGATCTGTGATTTATGCCTGATCTTACCATGTTAACATCTGTAACCACATCTTTACCTTCTCTTATCATTTTAACGCCCTTTTTTATAGGATCATTCTTGAAAATTAACAGATTGGCGAAATCAAAATCAGCGGTGGCATGAATTGCTCTAGCTATAACCTCCCTCTCAGGATAGGGGAAACCATCAAGCTTGTTTCTGATTATTTTCAGACTTTCTTCTTCTATTTTATCTCCTTCTATTTTATCTTTTGAGCGCATTTAATCCCTCTTTAGCTCTATCAACCAGAATTTCAACCAGTCTATCATCATCTCCGATGTTCCTTTCATAATAAATTTCCACGTCTCCTGGTAACTTTAATTTCTCTTCATCGGATATGCCGATTAAATTCGGAATATCTTCAATAACATGAATGCCGGGAGAAATGAACAAGGGAATCACCACTATTTTCTTAAAACCCCTCTCTACGAGTGAGTTAATTGCCTCCACAGGAGTTGGTTTTAGATGAGTCATGTATCCGATTTCTACCTCAGCATTGATTTTATTTCTCACCTTCTTTGCTATCTCTTCATAGACATTCTTGCTCTCAGGAACTCTACTACCATGAGCAACGATTACTATGCCTTCCATTTCATATCCCTTAGCAAATTTTTTGCTTCTTCTATGGTTAAAGGAATTTCTCCACTGTTAATTGATTCAAAGAGTTGAGATATAATTGGAAGTCTTAGACCACAGTGAGTAATTACTTCTTTGTTTCTGAAAACTTCCTTTGGAGTACCTTCAGCCACTATTTCACCTTTGTTCAATACATATATGCGATCAGCACACAGCGGAACGAAATCTACGTCATGGGTAGCTATTACCAAAGTAACTTTCAACTCTTTCTTCAACTTTAAGATCAATTCTATCATTTCGGAAGACATTACTGGGTCTAAAGCAGAGATAGGCTCGTCAAAAACAAGAATATCAGGATTCATTGCTAAAACTCCTGCTATAGCAACTCTTTTCTTTTCTCCATAGCTTAAACTATTTATTGGCTTGTTTCCAAGATGTTCAATGTGGACAAGCCTTAAACTCTTTTCAACCCTTTTTTTTATTTCATCTCTTTCTAGTTCCAGATTCTTTGGACCAAATGCAACGTCCTCTCT
The DNA here is from genome assembly GCA_046760505.1 of Candidatus Hydrothermarchaeota archaeon. Lineage (GTDB taxonomy): Archaea > CAYFZR01 > CAYFZR01 > CAYFZR01 > CAYFZR01 > CAYFZR01. The sequence continues at coordinate 18,365 of JBHIEG010000014.1, read as the reverse complement.
TACTGTTGGAGCAAACAACTGATCATCGGGATTCTGGAACAGTAAACCAACCTTTCTCCTTATTTTATCTAGATTTTTGCCCTCTATTCTTTCCCCATTTATATAAATCTCACCAGATATGGGAGACAAAAGACCATTTAAGTGATGTAGTAGTGTAGTCTTTCCGGAGCCATTTGGGCCGAGAATGGCAATGCATTCTCCTTTTTCTGCATAAATACTAACATTCTTCAATGCTTGGGTTCCGTCAGGGTACCTGTAGGATATGTTATTAACTCGAATCATATCATCACTTTCTATAGAGTATATTCTAGTGTAACGAAAAAAATCATCAAAAGAACGATCGAAATACCTAAAAGGAGATCTCTTTTTGATAGATTGCTCTCGGAATAATATCCTATGTTTTCGTTGTATCCTCTCGAAATCATCGCCTTGTAGACATTCGTGACTCTATCTAGCGATCTAAGTATAACCATGCCTCCTAAAACACCAAAATTTTCTATCTTTTTCCTGTAGTTACCTGTGTATCCACCTCTAGACTGCTGTGCATAATATATTCTCGTGCTTTCTTCAGAAAGGACAAATATATACCTCAACATTAGCATTGATATGTCTAATAATATCTTTGGAACCCTAAACCATTTAAGAGAGCCTAAAATTTTATTAACAGGAGTTACCAATATCAAAAGGTTAAGAACAGAGACTGCTGCCATTATCCGAAGGAAAAGAAGTATGCCGAATGAAAGACCTTCTTCATAAATCCTTAAAAAGCCCAGAGTCACCAATTCACTGGATCCATAGGTAAAGAACTGTATTAGCATAATGAATGATGCAATAAAAAAAGGATAGCGAAATCTTTTCAAAATAACTGATACGGGTGCTTTCACATAAATCATTAAGAGAAACGAGATTACGAGTATTGAGAAAACGGTATAAAAATTCTTAAGCAGGGTTATGCCTAAGATAATGGTAAAAGCACATATGGTTTTTACGCGCTCCTCCAGCCTATGAAGGATGGAGTCTCCCTCTACATATGAAAATCTCAATTCATACATCTTATCTCCTCATTTTTCTCAACCTTAGTTCCCTTCCTATCACTAAAAAAACGAAGAATCCAATCGTAGTCCCTATTCCTGTTAGAACATCTCCAGATAACCATTCGGGTAGCATTTTAACCTTTTTTAATTTTTTGGGGGAATAGGCTGGGTATAAGGTACCCCACTGTAAATCCACTTACTATCCCGACTAGAGTGAATCCTATATACTCGCCTGTTTCATTGAGTTCTATCAAGGTGACTGCTTTTTTTCCGGCCGACTTCATGGCCAAATCCTCCACCAATGCATCTGTACCCTGCAACTCTCCTACCTTAGAGCCATAGTAGGCGGATACTATGATACCTAGGACGCTTAATACCATTAGCAGAAGTACCTTTAAGACAAAAGAATCATTCATAATTTACCTCCAATATCTCCTTTTCTATCAAGAATTCCGGTCTCAAATCGGAGACGTATCTCATAACTGCACTGGTAAAAGCAAACTCTAATAAAGCAAGGGGGATCTGAGTAGGCACAAAACCTATGCTGAATATTTTCCAGTAATACATGAAGGATTCAGGGTGCAATGATATGGCTAATTCAAATGCAGTGGTAATGTACGTTAGCACGTCTCCAATGAATCCGGCTATACCAGCGGATAGCCAGATAGATGCACCAAGTTTTCTAAAGGCTTTATAGGTTAAATATCCTGTGAAAGTTCCAACGATGCCCATCGAAAACGTGTTAGCCCCCAAGGTGGTCAGTCCACCGTGACCCAAGAAAATATGGAAGAACAAGGCTATAAAGCTTAAAACAACAGTTTGAAAAGGGCCAACTATAATCGCGCTCATAGGTGTGCCTATTGGGTGCGAGCATGAGCCTGTCACAGGTACAGGTATGTGCCAAACAGAAATCACGAAAATTGAGGCTCCCATGAGAGCCAACATGGGCATGTACGATGGGTTTTCCTTTGTTTTTTTCCTTATATGGGTTATGCCAATTGCAACAAAGAGAAACGCTACCGAAAACCAAATTAATACCCATACCGGTGATAGAATACCATCTGATATGTGCAGTTTGATCCCCAAACTCTTCTACAAATCCCTGTATTTATATATACTGAAACAGATAATATTTATTAGTAATTCCCATAACATATCTGGATTTCCTCAAAGTTGTTAGAAAGGGTAACGGAAGGTGTAGGCATGAATTTGCTCAAGGCCTTAAGTAACGAAACCAGAAGGAAGATGCTGGGTATCTTAGCAAGGAAAGAAATGCATATTACTGGATTAGCAAACGAGATCGGTATATCTGTTCCAGTTGCGGCTAAACATGTAGATGTACTAGAAAAGGCTGGTCTGGTGGAAAGAAAGAAATTTGGAAGAAGTCATGTCATCAGAGCTAACTTGAGCAAGCAGTACCAGGCCCTTGATATGTTCGCAGAGTCCGTTCACGTGGAGGTTCCCAAAGGTACAAGTGTTTTAGATGCATTAAGGAAGGTTTCCGGCATCAAACTGAGAAAAGTTGGAGATAGGGAATTTTTAGCCTCTATCGAAGGGGAAGAAGGTTTTTATATATACGAGGTTGATGGAAAGACTCCAGACATAGGAATGGATAAATTCGAATTGAACAAGGATTCAAAGGTAGAGATAAAAAAATTGGTTCCGGTAAAAAGAAAGGAACTGATCGTCAGGATTAAGCAATAACTCTAATACGCCTCTGTCATGCTTATTGCCCTAACAGGACAGGCATCCACGCATGTCTTACATCCTATACATTTATCCCCCTCTACAACAACTTTCCACTCCTTATCTATGTATATTGCATTAACTGGGCATAAAGAAATGCATGCTCCACAATCAACACATATATCATCGTCCTTTTCGATTACTCTTTCTAAGACGCTAACCTCAACACCTCTATCCCTGAGTTTCTCTATAATTTCATTAACCTCATCTTCCCTGCCCTCTATGTCTGCCACAATCTCCCCGTGACTAGAATTTATATCCGCTCTAAGTATGTTTATCCGTTTTCCGGTTTCGATAATTACTGAAGATATTATGGGCTCGCCAACTACTCTTGGTGGGAAATACAGGTAAACTTTCATCAAATTACCCCCAGCCATCTTGCGATATCATCGGTTGTAATTATCCCAATAACTCTGTTTTGTGGATCTACTACCGGGGCTCCTGAAATGTCATGTCGACTCAACCTTCTCGCCACCACATCTATGGATTCTTCTTCCCTAGCAGTAATAACCTTGGTTGTCATAATGTCAGAGAGGCTCTTTTTGTCACTAGCTACGGCATTTGCTATATCCCAAGATGTAACTACTCCAACCAGTTTGTTTCCTTCTTCTACCACTGGTATGTGATCAAAACCCTTCTCTACTATTATCCTTGCGACTTCCTTTATATCGTTTTGAGGCGTACACATCACAAACTCCTTTCTCATGACATTTCTAACGGTGGGAAGTGGTTTCTTGATTGCCATAGGCTTAAAAAGTCTTTTAGTAGGCAATCTTTCTGCAGGAAGTGAAATTAAGAATTTTTTATTTTCTATCCATGACTTTAGCTCTTCAGCTATTATTCTCGCCTTCCTATAGCTTGAGAGAGGTGATGTTTTTACTTCTCTTCCATTTATCTCTATGGTGCCCTTTTTAAGTTCCTCGTAGTTCGTTTCTTTTACAACAGGCCTATCTCTTCTTGGAACTCCATAATCCAGGACATTTACATTTATATCAGAGTCTCTGATGGCTGTTTTTTCTGCTAAATTCTCGTTAATTATTGGTATAGGAATTCCTAGCCCAACAAACAATGTTGGACCGTATTTCTCCATTACTGCGGCTTTTAAAAAATCTGTGCTCATTTCTTTCAGGTTTCCTCTGACCATCAAAGTTCCCAAAAAGTTCTGAGGATTGTGCTGGGTTCCCTCTCCTATTATATAACCTACTGCTCCTCCAAGAAATATTCTGGTTCCTATTCCAATCGTTTCGTAATTCGGATCATTTGGAAGAGGGGCTAACTGTCCAGCTCCGGAGTAGGTGACGTTACCATAGTTGGGCAGGAGAACGCCCATGTATGTATAGAGTTTTTCATCAGTAGAGTTTGTAGCGGCAACGTATTTTTGATAGGCGTTTCTTGGATTTACCATTACCGCCTGATTTACCTCTTCTAAAGAAATCATCGTTTCTAATACCTTTCTTGGATAACAATCGGTGCCGTATGCTTCTGCTCTAAGTTCTATTTCTTTCCCATTTAAAAGATCTTCTATAACATGCGCGCCCCCATACTCTATCCCTCTATCAGTGCTAATCTGTGTAACCCCTAGATAAGCATCTACTGCTGCTACACCGGTATAAGCCTCAACGTTATTCATCCAAACTCTTGTCATCTTTATTGGAGGATCTGCATGACCAAAGTTAAAGAATACTCCCGAACTGCACATCATTCCAAATGTACCTGTTGTTACGACGTCTACTTCTTTAGCTGCTTCTTTTACTCCTTTATCTTCCACTATATCTATCATTTCTTCAGCAGTGACAACTACTGCTTCGCCCTTTTTTATCCTTTCATTAATCTCTTCTATGCTCTTCACAAACATACCTCCAGAAGCAGATATCATAATATTATTAATATTAATATTTTTCCCTAAAAAATATTACTTACAGTTATTTAATCAACAGGCGAAAATAATTTATCTTACCAAAATTATGTGAAATCATGCTTAGAATTGCATTGCCAAAGGGAAGCTTAGAAGAGCAAACCCTTCTGCTCTTCAAAAAGGCAGATCTAGAAATCAAAAAAACTGACAGGGAGTACAATCCAAAAATAGAAGATGAGAGAATTAGCAGCGTAAAAATACTTAGACCTCAGGAAATACCCAAGTACGTAGAAGAAGGATACTTTGATATAGGAATCTCCGGATACGACTGGATAGTCGAGACTGGATCAGATGTTGTTGAGGTCGCTGATCTCGCTTACAGCAAGCAAGGTTTCGGAAAGGTAAGGATAGTAGCGGCGGTACCAGAAGAGAGCGAAATAGATGATGTAACCAAGATTGCTCCTTACAGCAGAGTTACAACCGAATATCCGAATATAACCAAGGGATTTTTTGAAAAACTGGGTATACCAATTAAGATATTCTTTTCATATGGGGCTACTGAGGCTAAAGTACCAGAACTAATGGATGTTGTTGTTGATCTAACTGAAACAGGTGCTACACTAAGAAAAAATGGATTGAAAATAGTAGGCACTCTTCTAGAATCTTCGACGAAGCTTATAGCAAACAAAGAAAGTTGGAAAGATCCAAAAAAGAGAAAGGCAATAGAAGAGATTAAGACGTTGCTTTTAGGAGTCATAGAAGCCAGAGGGAAGGTACTTTTGACAATGAACGTCCCAGAAGATAAATTGGATAACGTAATCAGCATTCTTCCTGCCATGAAAAAGCCCACCATATCAAAACTCTACAAGACAAATTACTATGCAGTGGAGACTGTCGTGAGTAAAAAAGACGTCAATAAACTCATTCCTGAGTTGAAAAACAGAGGTGCCTGTGACATTTTGGAGATAGAAATTTCAAAGATAGTTAAATGAGGTGATAAGTTGGAAATAAGCGCTTACGTACTGATCAATACAGAAGCAGGTCAAACCTCGAAGGTCAAAAACGATTTGATCAAATTGAATGAGGTAGTTAGCGCTGACGAAGTCTATGGGGATTACGATATTATAGCCAAGGTTGTAGCAAAGGACATTAAGATGCTTGATTTCATCATAGAAACAAAAATCAGATCTATGGATGAGGTAGTAAAAACAACCACAATGATAATAGTTCCGTCAATAACATAGGTTCTCATCCATTGAAGAAAGGAAATTAAAAAACATCCTCAATTGTTCTTTGATTTATTAGCGATTTGTTTCTCCTCTACCTGTAGCTTTTGTATTCGTTTAATTTCTCTATTCCTTTTTTTGTTATCTTGATTTTATCCTTTTCAGAAGAAATTAATTCTTCCTTTTCTAAATGGTCTAAGACTAATTCTATTGTTTTTGGTGGTATTCTTAACTTCTTTCCTACTGATACCTTATCCATTTCCTCGTATTTTTTCAGTAACTCCAATACCCTTAACTCCGATTTCATCAGACTTCTTTCTTAAGAAAGGAGAATAAATATAAAAGGTTTTTCCCTTTTTAAGGACATGAACATAAAGCTAATCGTTTTCGACCTTGACGGCACCCTTATAGAGTGGGAGAATAGTTGGAATAGAATAAGAGAGAGTCTCGGATTAACAAAGGAATATGTAAACGCGTACATAAACAAAGAAATAACGTATTTCGAACTGAAAGAGAAAGATAAAAAACACTGGATAGAAAAAGAAGTGAAAAAGGAAGGATTAAAAGAGGCTCTGAAGGACTATAAACTTAATTCTCACGTTGAATTTGTTATAAATGAATTAAAGAAAAGGAATATAAAAATCGTCATGATATCAGAGGCTCCATGCTTAATAGCGAATGAAGTGGGGGAAAGATTAGGCTTTGACTACGTTTTCTGCACTGAGATTATATTTAACGATGAAAACAAGTTTAAAGACTATAAACTAAATGTTCCTGGTCCTTTAGGAAAATTAAAGGTTTTTAAGGAGATTTGTAAGAAATTAGGTATAGATACAAAAAATGCGATAGCAGTGGGCGACCATTTGAATGATATAGAAATGCTAAAGGAGGCGGGAATCTCTATCGCTTACAACTCAAAAGTTAAGGAGTTAGATGAAATTGCGGATGTGAAAATAGAAGATATGAGGGAGTTACTAAGACACATTGATTAGACCGGTATGACCAAAACAGTTAAATCCATATTTTCAACTCTTTAAAAACATGATCGGTGCTATTTTATGTGGCGGCTATGGAAAGAGATTGAAGCCTCTAACAGATGAGATTCCGAAACCTTTGATCGAACTTAAGGATAACTATACTATCCTGGACAAGCAGTTGTTTGATCTAAAGAGCGCAGGGATAGAAAGAGTAAGAATGCTTGCAGGACACTTAAGCGAAAAAATTGAGGAGAGATTCGGCTCTAATTACAAGGGCCTGAAAATAGAATACTACGTAGAAGATACTCCTAGAGGCACACTGAACGCAATAAGGGAAGGTCTAGCAGACGTGGATGAACCCATACTTGTTAGAAACGGAGATGTTGTATGCGATTTAAACATTAAAAAGATGATTGATTACTCCATTTCTTTAGATTATCCTGTAACAATGTATGTAACGCGAATGAGGAGTCCCTATGGCATAGTAGAATTGGGAGACACATACATAAAGTCATTTAGAGAGAAGCCAATGCTTGATTACTATATCAATGGAGGAGTATACTTCATTAAAGGATTAGATCTAAATGATTTTGAGTCTGGAGATATAGAAAAGACGGTATTTCCTTTGTTGGCCAAGAATAGACAACTTGGATATTATTCAGAGGACGTATTCTGGATGGCAATTGATACAAGTAAAGAACTCGAGGAAGTAAGAAAAGAATATGCGAACAGAGTTGATAAGCCTTGGGGATATGAAAAAATACTTATAAGTACCGAAAAATACCTTACAAAAGAGATATTTATAAAAGAAGATTATAAAACAAGTTTCCATTATCACAAGAAAAAAGATGAGACCTTATACATAGTAAGGGGCTCTGGATTCGTGGAGTTTGAAGATAGAAAGGAATACTTTGGAACAAACGATACGGTAAGAATAAAACCTAATGTCCCCCACTCTATATTTGCGAGCGAAAATCTCATTATTCACGAAGTATCTACTCCGCATCCTGAGGATACGATAAGGATAGAGGACTATTACGAGAGATGGTAAATCAAAATGAATGAGGAGAGATATCTCTAAACAAACCACTTCTCGTTGCAAGAGTTGCGAAAATAACCAATACAAAACAAAGAACTGCAAGAAACATGGATAAAGGATTCAATATCCTTGTACTCTCATCTCCTCTCATCTTCATACTTCGAAGTAAGGTGGATGAGTGTAAATATCCAGACCAAATCAACCAAGGAACTAAGGAAGCTGTTTCTACCGGGTCCCAAGCCCAGAAACCTCCCCATCCAAGTACCTTATAGGACCAAAAACCCCCAATGGCTATTCCTAAAGACAGGAAAAGCCACCCCCATCTTGCGAAAGGTCTAGCGATTTCTTCCCAGTCTGTGTTTGAATCATCGATCTTTTCTCCTCCAATTAATCCTCTCAAGACGAATATAAGGTGAGAAATACTCGCAGCAAAAGGAACTGTTGAGGCAGCGTATCCTAAAAATGTGATTGGTGGATGTATTATCATCCAAGGATCCTTAAGTAATGGATTTAAACCATAACCTGATTTTGGTTCAGGAAAAATTTGTTGAAACGGATCGCTGTACTTCTTCATCGCTAGAATAAAAATTAAAGCGACCATAAGGATTAATACTTTCGTTGTCCAGTAAACAAATTCGTTTTTAGATTCTATCCTGAGCAGAAAAACGTAAAATAAAAGGATAAACCAGATCCAAAGTAGAATCGTTCCCTCTTTTCCTGCCCAAAAGGCAGATAATTTATAATACCACTTTAGATCAGCGCTAGAGTACTTGTAAACATAGAGTATCCCAAAGTTGTCTGTGAAAAAATAATAAAAAAGTAATATAGATAAAGAAGTAACAAGAAAAAATGATATCAGACCTAGAAAATTTGATAATGTTTTTAAATCCTCTTTTTCCTTAGATACATAGGTTAAACCCGAAAAACAACCTAGGAATAATGCGATTGAAGACGCAAGAATCAGCATAGTTGCTACAAGTGGCATATCGGAGACTCCATAAACCTTTTAACCCGGAGTATTCTTGAGTCAAACATGGAAACCAAAAAAGATATAAGTTTGTCTACATTCGGCCTGGCAATCGGATCGTTTATCATCTTAACTGCCGTATCACTCTATGGGATTTTTATGCATCCCGAAGAGCCTAATTGGTTCAATAGGGCTACATTACCCTACACATATCTTTTGATTCTTTGCATGATCGTCTGTTTAACTGTTGGTTCAATCAATTGGAAATATTCTATAGCACTAGCAACCTCTGGTCTCTTCATATCTATTGTCGGATCAAAAATAATAAACCTAGGCAATCCCTTGGAAAATGCCTCGTATATAATTCTAATCTTTGCTCTCATGAGTCTTGGGATAAGGTTCTTCAGAACCTACTCAGGAGACCTAGACAAAACCGTAAGAAGCTATGGGTTTCAACTGATTCATACTGGTACTGTTCTTATACTCCTAGGCGCTGTTTTAAGCACTACACTAACAAAAGAAATTGAACAAAACTTCTTTGAAGGGAGATCTATTGAGATAGATGGTTACTCCATAAAAGTTGATAGATTTGATAAGAAAATCACTCCTTCACTGGTTACTGAAAAGGCGTACGTAGAAATATTCAACCGCGAAAAATTAGTGAAAAAAGGCATTGCAGAACTGATAAACTACAGAATACCAAACTGGGGTTATCTAACTCATACTCTTATTTATAGAAGCCTTTCCATGGATATTCATATCATATTTCAGGGCACCACCTCTTTTCACGAAAAAGTATACGCTCCAATAAAGATTAAAATGATACCTTTTGTTAATTTTATCTGGATTGGAGTATTTTTTTATATAATTGGTGCGTTCATGTCTTTTAGAACGCCGAAAGAGGAAAAAATCGAGATCGACTACTTGTTAAGGAAAACAGAACTCGAAAGTTTATTGAAAGAAATAAAAATACTGATGGATGAGAAAAAAATAAGCAGAGAAAAATATGAAGAATTATCAAATAAGTATAAAAAAGAATTGAATGTTGTAGAGAAAAAATTAGCAAGGTGATTGCATGGTATTATATCCTCCAGATCTTCCTGATTACTACAAGGTTTTTGGTATCCTTCACGGCATTTCTGCTCCACTTGCAATCGGTGGATATACCGTATGTGTGATAGCAAGTTTACTTCTGATAGTGTCCACCGTGTTCGGTGAAAAAATAAAAGTTACAAAATTCATAGAGAATAAGGAGGGTGAATTCTACATAACATCCCTGATTGGATCCTTGATTGGATATTTTGGATATATAATTGCAGTTTTCGCTGGAATAGGATTGTTAAAAGGGTATGAGACCTTTCTTTCATTGCAAACTGTTTCACCAAAATTTAAAGGGTTAATAAATGCATTGGAAATCGCTTACATGAAAGAGAGCCTAGTTTTCCTCACACTGTTTATCTTAACCATTGCCCTGATGATCAGAGTACATCTACATACAAGAAACCCAATAAAAAGGATAAGATCGCAAACAAGAAGGCAGGGGATTCCATATCGGGTTTTTTTAACGATTATAATAGAATTCATCGGATACGGTCTCATATGGCTGATTTTCCTGCTCTCTTGGGGAATAACAAGGGAATTGATATTCCATTTTTCCGCCTAGTATTTAAAAATTACTCTTTTCCTCCAAACATTCTTTTTTTGTGAATGAAATAAAAAATTACTCCAGCGATAAGAAATAATGAAAGAATAAAATAGAGATTGAACTTTAGAGAAGAAACTCTCCCTGCGATACTTAAACTTAAAGGCGCCTTGAAAACTATTTTAATCGGTGGATTTTGTCCTGGAGGTATGTAATCTCTCTTATAAGTTATAACAATTCTCCCATCCTCTTTTTTTACTTCCTGTGGTTTCGGATTCACACTCAGAACGATTGCTTCTTTGGGCAATATTATTTTGGTGGTAACATCATAGGTGGGAAAAGGATATATGGTAGATATCCAGTTATAGAGAATCCACGCATTCTCATGTTTTAAAATTTCTTCGTATTGTCCTGTGAGATTTTTGTAAACTTCTTCAGATATCTCCCCTTTCTCATATTTATTCTTGAGGGATTCTATGTAATTTTTTAATTCCTTAGATGTGACCAATATGTCTCTTCTAGTCTCTTTGATTGTATACGTATATGTGTCATTATGCTTCAATGGATATCTAAATGTGCAAATAATATCTATTCCTTCTTTTCCCACATTTCTCCTCGTTGGTAACTCCCCAATTGAATCATAAATCTTTACATCCTCGCTGTTCAAAGAAAATGTCCAGTACCTGCCCTCTATATCCTCCAATCCAGTGTTTTTCATTCTTACTTTCTCTTCGGTAATAACTTTTTCATCAACAACTGTTATCTTCCTGTCCATCTTAAGATTGACCTGAGGATAGATTAGATTAGATTGATTCTCAAGTGCGAAAGAAGTCAGAGATGGAAATAAAATGGATAAAATGATCGAAAATAAAATAATTTTGGATAAATTAGTTATTTTCATTTTTTCTCCTCATTTTATTTTCTATATTCTTTAATTCTCTTTCTATCTCCTTTCTTCTTTTTTCGTACATATTCCGGGGTATCCTATTGGATCTGAACTCTTCTTCAAGTCTTTTCATTTTTGATTCGATTGCCCTATATCTGGCTCGAAGTACAGGAACGTCTTCCTCATACGCTCCCTTAAACTTATAGTAATAGAAAGTAATGAAAAATATGGTGAAAAGCGAAAATATCATCAAATACAGGTAAGTTTCTCTTTTTTTCTTCTCAATGAGATTAAAATTGCCGTACTCTACCATCACGTAATCAAATGAATTTTCGTTTATGCCCCCTATCTTGTAGTGCAGGTACCAAGTATCATCCACATGGATCGAATTCTCTTTGATCTTTGGTTGGTTATCTGGAGGCAATCTTATGAAAGTTATTATGGAAAATCTCTGCTTGTTTAAGGGAGGGATAAGTATTCTACTCGAGTAATACTTTCCCAGATTGAAGAAAAGGAAGAATGCATCTTTTATTTCAGGATTAATTTTGTATACGTATTCTAATGTGACGGTCCTAGATTCACCTTTCTTAAAATTTTCTAACGAGAATTTTATCTCTGAATTTCTTATTTCATAATCTATCTCCTTTCTTACGTCTCTATTTGCATAAAGTCTTACCATATTGGTTTTCATCGGTATTTTGTATGAAATAATTGTCTCGTTGTCCTTTCCATGGATGTAAAAGAAGTAGTCTGTCTCCCTGACAAAAACTGTACTTTCATCCAAAAAAATTATCTCTAAAGTCGAATTTACGGATGCAACGACTGGTCTGCTAAATTCAGGTTCTTCTAAACAGAATGCCGGCAGAATTGATAACAAAAGTATTGCAGATAAAAAATTTTTTAGCATGGTTTTCCAAGCACCTTCCTGTTGAACTCGCAGCAGTAGTTGTATGCATTTATAGCCGCTATGGTTGCCTCACCCATGGCAACGGTTAACTGCATAACACCTCCTGTAACATCGCCGCATGCAAAAACTCCCTTCTTATTTGTTCTCATATGCTCATCGACCAATATGAATCCCTTCCTATCAACCTTTATACCTGCTTTCCTGGCTATTTCGCTGTTTGGGACCTTTCCAGATTGTATGAATACTCCATCTGTTTCAATTATGTATTCCTTTTCCTTATCCTTGACTAAAACGCCCTCAACATGGGTATCTCCCAAGATCTCTTTTACCTCAGTGTTCCAAAGGGTTTTCACACTGCTTCTTTCAAGCCATCTTGTCATCAGAGATTCCCCGGCTGTTGCCAAGAGTTTTTCCCCATTTACCAATAATTTGACCTCAGATGCTATCTTTTCCAATGTAAGAGCGCCCAAAACAGCTGGCATGCTCCTCCCTACCACAACAACCTTCTTATCCTTGAAGAAAGGCGCATCGCACACTGTACAATAACTCACGCCTCTTCCCACAAGAGACTTCTCTCCAGGAACTCCCAGTTCCTTTGGTCTAACCCCCGATGCAATTATGGAAGACTTTGCTTTGTAATCTTCTTTTTCACTCTTTACGATTATGTAATTGTCCTCAAAGTTAATTTCTGTTGCCATTTCAGGAGATTTAATCACGGCTCCACAACTTTCTGCGTGTTTTTTTATCTTTAAAGATAGTTCATACCCTGTTATTGATTCAAAGCCAGGATAATTCTCTATCTTCCCGCTAAGATTCATTTGTCCACCAGGTATTTCTGATTCCAAAACTATCGTTTCAAGTTCGCCTCTGACTCCATATATCGCTGCAGTCAATCCTGCTGGACCTCCTCCTATAATTAATAAGTCGCATACTTCCATTCTATCCCTCCTCTACTCTTCTCGCAAAATGCTTGTGAGAGCTAGCAAGTTCTTTTGCAGCTAATGCTCCAATTAACGATATCTCTCCTGCCAATACTCCGGTAGCAATTATTTCTGCTAATTTTTTAGCATTTTTACCTGCGGATCCTTCCTTTATTCCGAGTATCTTCAGGGAGTTTCTCTGAGTCTCTAATCTAGTACCTCCTCCCACCGTGCCTACTTCTAGCGCCGGCAGCGTAACAGAAAAATAAACTCCTTTTTCCTCTTTTTCAACGAGAGTAAAACCGTGGCTGCCCTCAACAACCTGAGCGATGTCCTGCCCTGTTGCCAGAAACATGGCCGCAATGATATTGGCAAAGTGTGCGTTGAACCCATAAGAAGATGCCAGACTAGAACCTATGAGGTTTTTTCTATAGTTTACCTCTACCAACAAATTAGAAGAAGTATTTAGTCCATCCTTAATCGTTTCTTCAGGAATAAATGTCTCTGCTATGATTGTTTTACCTCTTCCGAGGATTAGATTTAGGGCTGATGGTTTTTTGTCAACACAGAGATTTCCAGAGAGAGATATACATTTGATTGGGAAATTTTTTTCAACGAAATCAACGCACTTATCCGTAGCAATGGTTACCATGTTCATTCCCATGGCATCCTTTGTGTCAAATGAAAACCTTAGAAAAACAGTCCTCCCGACCAACCATGCACGCACGTCTTTTAGTTCTCCGTGCCTTGTTGTGCTCTCTGCCTCCTCCTTTAATTTCTCAAAGTTTCTGTATATCCATTCCTTAAATTTAATAGCCTCATGAATGTTTTTAGCCTGAAAAACAGGGGCCCTAGTCATTTTGTCCTCAAGAATTTTTGTATAGGAGCCGCCAGAAGCATTAATTATGCTGCAACCTCTGTTTACAGAAGCGACTAATGCTCCTTCTGTCGTTGCCAAAGGTAGATAGAATTCTCCCTTTGCATAATCTCCGTTTATTCTTACGGGTCCTGCTATCCCTAGAGGAACCTGTATGGCCCCTATCATATGCTCAATGTTATAACGAGAAGCAATTTCAGGATCTATTATAAAACTACCAATATCTGTAAGATCTACATTCAATGTGTCTTCAAGATATTTTCTTCTAATGCTGATTGCTTCACTAGGAGATACAAACTTTTCCAGTTCATGGGTCTTTATTTTCCCTTCCTTCAACATTTTAAGGTGGTCCAATTCCTTCACCCAATCTGCCTGAGTTTATTGACTAGCTCATCCAGGGGTAATCGAGATATGATCAAAGGTATCTTCTCTATCTCCGCTATTCTTAATCCAAGTTCGTCCATCTTCTCTACGCCATGGAGTACAACCATGCCTGGCTTCATTGGAGATACTCTTATAGCTATCATTGGAGATCTTCCAGCAGTAACCTTGGTAAAAATAAGGGCTCTCCTATTCGTCCATCCGTACAATCTTATGAATTCTTCTGAAGAGAATTCTAGGATAGCCTTTAAACTGTTGATTACGGTGTACCCATATATTTCCCTTGATAATTGATCCCTGTTTACGAGTAATTCCCCTTCTGTTGCTTCCAAGACTTCAAAGCCCTTTACCGGAATGCTGAATTCTCTTATATCTATGATCGCCTCGGTTTTTACTTCCCCGATCAACAAAGGCTCAAAAGCCTTTGTTATCTCCCCTCCTCTTCTATCATCTATTTCTATCAGGGCAGTTACAATCTTTTTTATTACAGATGCTCCTGGTGATTTTCTCCTACCGCTTTCATAATCGCTTATAACTGAAGGATGAGTCTCTAGGTATCTGGCAAGGTCGGTTTGGGTTATTCCAAATATCTCTCTCCATTTTTTTAAAGTTTTTCCAGGCTCGCTAGATAGAGTTATCTCACCTGCCATTTCTTTCGCCAATTTTTCAGCAATGCTGCTCATCATGTAACCACCATATATTCGTCATTCGTCGGAGTTATATCGTTTTCGTTTCACAGGCGAGGGTTTTTTATAGTAATAAGATACTGAATTTTCTATGTGTTCAAAGATGAAACGATTCTACCTATTTATGCTGATTATTATCTGTCAAGTAGCACTGACGTATGAGTACAAAATTACCGAGTGCAACATTCTTGCAGACGTTGACAAGAATGGAACGGTAAGAGAAGAAGTAAATCTTGCCATTATGAACACCGGTAATACACCCATGGAGCAAATCAACTATTCAATCCCCAACATAATCTCAGATCTAACCTTAGAGAAAACATCTAAAAAAATCTCGAGATTCAGTGTATCAACTGGTGAATGGAGTTCAATAATCACGTTTCATTTTGACTCTCCTATTAAAAAAGGTGAACTGGTTAGATTATCCATGAAATTCAAGGCGAGGGGGTTGATTGGGAAACTTGGAGAGAACTTCATATTCAGGTTCAGTTATACACCAGAAACCGAAATAGATTCAATGAGACTTACTGTCCTATTCCCAAGGGAGATGCTCATGTTCGGGGCACTAACTGAAAACGCTCCACCACCCTTCAATCCAACTCCCGACCAAATGTACATAGACACAGATACCTACAGAAGCGTGCTTGTATGGAACTGGAAGAACTTGAGCAACACGGAGAACGTAAACGCTTTCGTTATATTCAGCTCCACAAAGCCTTTACCAACCGAAACAGGGACTCCATTTTATTTATACGTGGTACTTGGTTTTGTTCTCTTGTTCTTACTTGGCTTCTTGTTTACCTATCATGGCAGATTCATACAGTTAAGAACAGAGCTGGACTACCACATAGGACAGGTAAAAGACCTGCTTAGAAGAGAGAGTAGAAGTTATCTAAAGGAAAACGAAGAAATAAAGCTCCTGAAAGAAGAGTTGAAAGAAAAAGAGTCTATAATAGAGGAGTTGAGAAGCAAAATCGAAAGAGGAGAACCAAGCGTTACACTTGCTCTGCTGAAAGGGGATGAAAAGATAGTTATGGAAGAGATCATGAAGAAAAAAGAAATAACACAAAAAGATCTGCAGGAAACAACTGGTTTTTCCAAGGCTAAACTCAGCAGATTGATAGCAGAATTAGAGGTTAGAGGGTTAATTCGCAAGAAAAGATGGGGAAAGACCAATTTGATATACCTTTCAGATCTCTTCAAAAGGAATGAAAATGAAGATAGAGATAAGGAGTAGGAATAGATCCAATAATCCATAAAAGAGGTAGGTGACTTTGATAAAAATTAAACCACCTTTCATCGTTGCTACAATCATTTTTGTTCTCATGCCAATTCTTTCAACCTCCCAAAACATAATACTGGTAACCGAAGATCCATTTGCAGATGCATTGGTAGGATCTCCCGCATCTGTATTCTCATCTTCTCCAATTTTGGTAACGCCAAATAACTTCTTAGATTGGAGGCTGATTTATGCATTGCAACAGGTAAAGCCAGAGAAATTATTCATTATAGGCGGACCTGTTGCTGTTTCTGAAAAAATCGAGGAAGAACTCAAGAAGTATGTGAGTGTAGAAAGAATTTGGGGGCCCACAAGATTCGAAACAGCCCAAAAGGTAGCTTTAAAATTCTGGACCAGGGGATCTGAGACAGTTGTGATGAGTTTTGGAGATAGTTATGCAGATTCCTTGGTTGCATCCTCTCTTGCATCAAAACTCGGCGTTCCCTTGATCTATGTAAGACCTCTAAGATCAGTTGAACTTGATCCTCACAAGATTTCTAGGAGGTACAAGGACGGAACTGTAACGTTATATGATGTAACAACAGGAAGAGAACTCGGAAAATTCTCAAGAGACCAAGTTTCAGAGAGGAAAAATAAAATCATAGTATATTCTTCAAGACCTCTCGACCATGAAACTAGAAAAACCCTTTTGAAACTAGGTGTTAAGCGCGTGATTTTAGTGGGCGGACCAGAAAATGCTATGGAAGATGCTGAAACAGATTTGATTAAGTTAGGGATGCGTGTAGAAAGATACCCTCCAAAATCTCCCTTTGAGACTAGTGAGATGCTGATAAGAGATTACATGTCAAAAAAAGATATGAGAATAATGGTAGTTGATATCGACGACAAACCTCTAACTGGAACTGCACTCAGTGGAGAATTGGGAATGATGGTATTGCTCAGAGAAAATAAACTTGGAAGTGAGGACTACAAATTCTTGAGAGACTTGAACACAAGAAAAATATGTCTATTTGGCGTTGATAAGGATGCTGCCAATTTACTCAAGTGGTACGGATACAAGGTAGCGAATATCGTTGGAAAAGATCCAATAGAAACATCTATAACCACAATGTCAAATCAGATACTTTTATACGAATCTCTTTCCAATCTTTTGATGGGCTCAAGTAACGATGTGATAAAGGAATATCAAGAATTATCCAAGAAAATAAACGAAATAGACCGGAAAATAGTATCAAAAAGAAAAGAATTGGTCAAACTAGAAGAAACCTTTGAAAACAGGGGAATAGATTTCACTGAATATCTTGAGAATAAAAATACCATCGGGGATGAAATCGAAATACTGGAGGCCAGTAAGAAGAAATTGGAGGAGAAAAGAAAGGAAATCCTTGTAAACATTGAAAATAAAATGCTTAATAAGTTATTTAGAGAGAAAATAATAGATAATGCTCTTTATGATCTGAACAAGCGAGGATTTTTGATATTTGATGTCGTAATATCTAAAGATGATATAAAAGGCCTGCTTGAAGCAAATGAATCTTTTTACCTCAAAAATCTCATGGAAAGAGAAGTCTCCTCAGGCTAAAGTACCCTATGATGCATATTAAGAGTGTACCTAGTGGAAATAGCACCATTACCCACATGGTTATTTTCTTTACGGATATCACATAAAGGTAAAAAATGTAAGAGATTGGAACTAGGACAATTAAACCACCGATGCCCTCAATTATTCCTTTCTTAAAATACTGTCCGGCTAGATTTATGAGTACTCCTGCAAGAATCAGCTTTCCGGGAAGGCCTTGAAGAAGGTTGTATAACTCTTGAATGTCCATATTCAGATGTTAAACTCAATAACTTATATATTCTTTGAATCTATTTGTTACTGGGGCCGTGGGGTAGTTTGGTCCATCCTCGGTGGTTCGGGACTTCGAGCGGAAAGCCACTGGACTCGAGTTCAAATCTCGGCGGCCCCACCACGACCTTCT